>DATJIL010000091.1:0-11754 GCA_035493385.1 Rudaea sp. | reverse complement strand
AATCCAAAGCCAGTTGTCCGGACACCTGGATACTTTAGCATAATGCCTCAAGCACCGGATGCGCTTAGAAAGCGGCGTTGGAGGCCACCCTGCGGAGAATTCACTCGATGAACTTGCCGGGTGGCCTGGGTCGCGTGGACTTGAGCGCGACCAACTGCGGCTCCTCGCCATCGATGCGCAGTGCGATCAGCTCGCCACCCCAGACGCAACCGCCGTCGATGGCATGCACGCCCATGCCCTGGAAGCGCCCGAGCGCGGACCAGTGCCCGCACACGATGCGAATGCCGCGTTCGATGCGTCCCGGCACTTCGAACCAGGGATACAGGCCGTGTTTCTGCGTGCCCGGCGCGCCCTTCTCGCGGTAGGCGATGCGCCCGCGCACGTCGCAATAGCGCAGGCGCGTGAGCACGTTGATCGCCGCGCGCAACCGATCCATGCCTTGCAGATTCGGACTCCAGCGATCCGGCTTGTTGCCGAACATCGACAGCAGCAAACGCTTGGCGCTGGGGCCGCGCAGGTGTTCTTCCACCTCGCGCGCCGCACGCTCGGCATCTTCGCACGTCCATTTCGGGGCGAGACCCGCGTGAACCAGCATGAAATCCAGCGCGCGATCCGCGTGCACGAGCGGACGCGTACGCAGCCAGTCGAGCAGTGCGTTGCGATCCGGCGCGAACAGCACTTCGCGCAATTCCGGGTTGACCTTGGCCTGGTTCGCCTCGTCGCGCTCGGCCACGGCAAGCAGCGACAGGTCGTGGTTGCCGAGCACCACGATGGCGCGCTCGCCGAAGGATTTCACCAGGCGCAACACATGCAGCGACTGGCCGCCGCGGTTGACCAGGTCGCCGCAGAACCACAGCACGTCGTGCGCGGGATCGAAGCGGATTTTTTCCAGCAGGCGGGCCAGTTCGTCGTGGCAACCCTGGATGTCGCCGATGGCCCAGGTCGCCATCAGTGCAAGGTTCTGGGAATCGACAGTGTGAACGGCGCGATGGCGGCGTCGAAACGGCGGCCGTCGTCGGCCAGCATCTGGTAGCTGCCGTGCATGGTGCCGACTGCGGTTTCCAGGATCGCGCCCGAGGTGTATTCGAAATTCTCGCCGGGATTCAGGTGCGGCTGTTCGCCCACGACGCCGTCGCCGCGCACTTCCTGCACGCGGCCGTTCGCGTCGGTGATGATCCAGTGCCGGGTCAGCAATTTCGCCGGCACGCTACCGGTGTTGGCGATGCGGATCGTGTAGGCGAACACGTAGCGGTTGTCCGCGGGTGCGGACTCGTCGTCGAGGAAGCGCGTGCGCACGTCGACGCGGATAGCGTAGGGATTGGAGGGCATGCCGGGATTGTCCGGCAGAGCGGCAGCGCGGGCAAGCCTGTTAATGCAACTGCCGCGCCAGCGCCACGAAATCGGCTGGCGCCAATTGCTCGGCGCGCGCGCGTGGATCGACTCCCGCCGCGGCGATGGCGCGAGCGTCCAGCACGCTGGACAAGGCATTCGACAGCGTCTTGCGGCGCTGGCCGAACGCGGCACGCACGATGTTGCCGATGGTTGCGAAATCGACGCCGGGCAGCGCCGTGGCGGGCAGCGGCGTGAGGCGCACTACTGCCGAGTCGACCTTCGGCGGTGGGCGAAACGCCCCGGGCGGAACTTTCAGCAACGGCTCGACCGTGCAGCGCAGTTGCAACATCACGCTCAGGCGTCCGTACGTTTTGCTGCCCGGCGCCGCGGCCATGCGCTCGACGACTTCTTTTTGCAGCATGAAGTGCATGTCGGCGATCGACGCGGCATGCTCAAGGCAATGGAAAAGTATCGGCGTGGAAATGTTGTAGGGCAGGTTTCCGACGAGGCGGATCGGCGCACCTTGCGCGAGCGCGGTGAAATCCACGGTCAGCACGTCCGCGTTGACGATTGCGAGTTCGCCAATGCTGCGGGATTTTTCGCGCAACGGTTCTATCAGGTCGCGGTCGAGTTCGATGGCGGTGAGTTTCCCGGCCTCGCGCAGCAAGGGCAGCGTCATTGCGCCTTCGCCGGGGCCGATTTCGACGATGTGCTGCCCCGGCCGCGGCGCGATTGCGGCGATGATGCGGCGCAGGATGCCGGGATCGTGCAGGAAGTGCTGGCCGAATCTTTTCCGGGGTCGATGCGCGTACTCGTTCATGCGCGGGCGAGTTCCATCGCCAGCTTCGCCGCCGCGACCAGGCTCGCCGGATCCGCCTTGCCGGTGCCGGCGAGATCGAGCGCGGTGCCGTGATCGACCGAGGTACGCACGAACGGCAGGCCGAGCGTCACGTTGACCGAGTCGCCGAAACCCAGCGCCTTGAGTACGGGCAGGCCCTGGTCGTGGTACATCGCAAGGTAGGCGTCGAAGCGCGCGCGCTGCGCCGGCACGAACGCGGTGTCGGCGGAGAGCGGGCCCTCCAGGCGCATGCCGTCGGCACGCAAGGCGGCAAGCGTCGGTGCGATGATGTCGATTTCCTCGCGACCGAGATGCCCGCCTTCGCCGGCGTGCGGATTCAAGGCCAGCACTGCGATACGCGGGTCCTCGATGCGGAAACGGTGGCGCAAGTCGTTGTATACAATGCGCAAAATGCGCACCAGCGCGGCAGGCGTGATCGCGGCCGGCACTTCAGCCAGCGGCAGGTGCGTGGTGGCCAGTGCGACACGCAGGCCTGGGGCCGCGAGCAACATGGCTACGTCGCACTTGGCACGATCGGCGAAAAACTCCGTGTGACCGGTGAATGTGATGCCGGCATCGTTGATCACGCTTTTCTGCACCGGCGCGGTGACGAGCGCATCGAATTCGCCTTCGAGGCAGCCGTCGGCGGCGCGCGCCAGCATGTCGACGACGTAAGGCGAATTGCGCACGTCGAGTCTGCCGGGAACAACCGGCGCCGGCGCGGGAATGTGTACGTAGCGCAGCGAACCCGACGTGCGCTCACGCCGCCACTGGCTGTCGTCGGCTTCGAGTTGCAGCGCGATGCCGCGGGTTTGCGCGGCAAGCAGCAGCGAATCCTTGTCGCCGATGGCGATCAGGTCGGCGCCGAGATCGGTCGCCGCGAGCGCGGCGACGAGTTCAGCTCCAATTCCTGCGGGCTCACCCAGCGTTACCGCCAGCCGTGGCAGGAATGGCAGGTCGTTCACGGTGCGGCGGTCAGGGCGCCGGCGTTGCGGTTTCCGGCTTGCTCTCCGCGCCGGGCAGGCGGATTTCGACGAACGCTTCCGAGCGCAACTGGCGCAGGAAATCGTCGTAAGCCTGTTCGGCCTTGCGGTTGCGGATCACGTCGCGCGCCTGTTCGCGCCGCATTTCCTTGCTGCGATCCTGTTCGCGCGTGCCTTCCAGTTGCATGATGTGCCAGCCCAGGTCGCTCTGGAACGGTTGCGAAACCTCGCCGCTCTTGAGCGTGGCGAGTTGCGTCGCCACCGACGCGCCGTACTGGTCGATGGGGAACCAGCCCATGTCGCCACCGGCACTGGCGGAGTTCGGGTCTTGCGAATTCTTCTTCGCCAGCGCGGCGAAGTCCTCGTGGCCGTCGACGATGCGATGGCGGATGTCCTCGATCCTCTTTTTCGCCTCGGCGCTGTCGGTCAGCTCGTCAACCTTGATCAGGATGTGGCGTGCGTGGTACTCGGTCACGACCTGCTTGCCCTCGGCGCGCTTGTCGACCAGCTTGACGATGTGGAAGCCGCTCGGCCCGCGCAACGGTTGCGACACGCCGCCCGGCTGCATGCCCTCGACCAGGTTCGCGAATGCCTCCGGCACTTCGTCGAAGCGGCGCCAGCCCAGGTCGCCGCCCTGCAGCGCGTCCTGCGCGCTGGAGTACTGGATCGCGGCGGTGGTGAAGTCCATGCCGCCGTCGATTTTCGCCTTGACCTCGTCGGCCTTGGCGCGCGCTGCCGCGATCTGCGATGCATCGGCGCCGTCGGGCAGGCCGATCAGGATGTGCTGCAGGTGCACTTCGCCGGACTTGAGGCTGTTGCTGGCGAGGAGGATGTCAATTTCGGAGTCGCTGACGTTGGCCTGGCCCTGCACGGCGCGCTGTTGCAGGCGCTGCACGAGGATCTGGTCGCGCAGGTGGCTGCGAAAGTCCTCGAGGTTCATGCCCTCGCGGGAAAGCGAAGCGCGCAGCTGGTCCACGCTGACCTTGTTGTTCTCGGCCACGCGCTGAACCGCCTGGTCGACGTCGGCGTCGCTGACGCGGATGCCGGTGTCCTTGGCGCGCGCCACTTGCAGGCGCATCATGATCAGGCTTTGCAGGACCTGGCGGTCGAGCACGTCGCGTGGCGGCAGTTGCTGCGGATTGGCGCGGTACTGGTTGAGGACGTTGGCGACGGCTGCGTCAAGCTCGCTTTGCAGGATGACGTCGTCGTCGACCACGGCGACGATGCGATCCAGCGATTGCGCGGGCAGCAGGGCTTGCGCCTGCAGGCCGGACCAGGCACCGAGCGCGGACACGAGGAAACACAGGCAAAAGACGATTTTGTTCATCGGGAAAGGGGTTCGATAGAGGCTGCGTTGCGCAAGAACCGCATGATTATGCGGTTCGCGGGGTAAGAAATCCGTTATCGGAACGGGCGCTTATGGGTAGCCAAGGATAGCACGGCGCAGGAAATTCCCGGTGCGGCTGCCGGTATTGCCGAGGCCCTTGAATTCCAGTTCGAAGTACACGCCGTTGCTCGGCTTGAGCTGGCCGATGACGTTGATATAGCGCCGCACCAGCACGCGCATGGCCACGCAGCAACTGTCGTACTGTACGCCGGCAAAGGCTTCCAGCAGCTGGCTGTGCATGAGCGAATAGTAATAGCGGCCGACCAGGCTCCAGTTCGCGTTGAGCGGCACCAGCGCCGAGGTGTCGACCTGTTCGAGCAGGCCGCGGCGGAAACTGTAGGAGAAATTGACCGTACCCTCGGCGCCGAAACGATGCTGGACGCTGATCGAGGACAGGTCGGTGTGATGCAGGCTTTCGACCAGCATCTGCGTCTGCGGATCGAGGATGCGCGAATTCGGGTTGTACTGCTGGTCCCATTTCAGTTCCCAGCGGTCGTTCAGGCGCAGGTCGAGTTCGCCGACGATGTCGGAACCGGAGTAATCGACTTCCGGCACGCCCGGCAACTGCACGCGCTGCGGCGAGAAATAATGGATCTGGCCGATGCTGGCGCTGAGCAGCTCGTCGCCGGAAGACGTGTCGATTAGGCGCGAGGTCAGTGCCAGGGTGAGATTGTTCGCGTTGCTCTGGCGATCGGCACCGACGAAATTGTTGCTGCGGAACAGGCTTGGGAAATCGAAACTCGGCAACTGCGTGTCGAAGATCGGCAGGTCGGCCTGGTTGCGATACGGCACGCGCAGGTAATACAGGCGCGGTTCGAGTGTTTGCGTCAGCGCCGTGCCGAACAGGGTCAGCGGGCGCTCGAATACCAGGCCCGCGTCGAGGTCGAAGATCGGCGTGCTGCGCGTGGGCGAGGTGCGTGTAAAGACCGGCGTACCCGGCTGCGCAGCATTGTAGGCGGCCAGATCGTTCAGATCGTAGGCGGTGTAGCGCAGGCCGAGTTCCGGACGGATGAAATAGCCGGCGGTCTCGACCGGATACGCCAGGTACGGGTACAGGTCCACGCGCTGGCCTTCGAGCGAGGCCAGGCTCCGGATGTTGCCGGGCGTCGGCCCAACCAGGTCGATGGGGCCGCGGCGGAAATCCACGTATTCGGAATTCACGCCCCAGACCAGTCCGCCGAGCAACGCATGCTCGCCCTGGAAGGTCGCGCGTGGCAGGCGCATGTAGGGTTGCGCCGCATTGGACAAGGTGACTTGGGTGATTTGCGACGCGTCCGCGCCAAAACTCGCGTTCCACCAGCTGCCGCGGCCGTTCAGGTAGGCGCTGGAGCCGAGCAGGGCGGTCGCGCTCGCGGTCAGCGAGTCGCCGTAATCCTGGAAGTACTGCTTGTCGGAGACGCGTGCGATGTCGATCGCCGCGCCCCAGTTTTCCGAGAACGTGCTCCAGTCCTTGATCTGGAATGCATAACGTCGATCCGGGATATCCACCGGCGAGGCCGGTCCTTGGAACACGGGCGGCGTGGCGGCGTACTGCGCGCGCTCGTCCGCGGCCTCGTTGTCGTGCGGGACGAAATTGAAATCGAGCTGCGCCTTGTCGGTGGCGTCGAGAAACCGGAACTGGCCCGCAAGCATGGCGCCACGTTCGGTCGACACGCGCGGTTCGAGGGTGGCGTCGTAGTTTGGCGCGAGGTTGAGGTAATACGGTGCGCCGAGCACCAGGCCACGGTGGCTGGAATACCCGATATGCGGTGCGAGGAATCCGGATTGACGCTCGTTGCTGAGCGGGAAACTCAGGTAGGGAAACCAGAAGAACGGCACGTCCTTGTAGTACAGACTGACGCCGTGGGCGTAGCCTGTGTTGGCGACCTTGTCCATGTCCAGTTCGTTCGCATGCAGGTACCACTCGCGCGCATCCGGATCGCAGGTCGAAAACGTGCCATCGAGCAGTTTGCCATGCTCGGTGTCGCTCATGTCGGCGCTGGCGGCGGTGCCGTTGCCGCGCTCTTGCAGCAACTGGTAACGGATGTCCTTGAGATGCGTGGTGCGTGGCGTGTCGGTGCCGTTCGCCGACGCCGCCGACATCACCATGCTGCGATCCTGCATCACGACGTGGCCATCGGCGGTGTAGGCCGTGGTGTCGGTGTCGTAGGTGAGGAAATCCGAGCGCAGCAATTGATCCAGGCGCTGCATGCGCACGTCGCCGTCGAGGCGGTAGTGCGAGCCGTCCGTGGATTCGACCTTGCGTGCGCTGACATCGGCGGCGACCTTGCTGCGATCGCCTTCGGTCGGCAGGCCGGGCGTGTAGAAATCCAGCAGCGCGTTGCGCTTGCACATCGCGAACAGGTTCGTGCGCGCGGGCTTGGGGCAGATCAGCACGCCAACCGGACACGCCGGCGAGACGTCTTGTGCGAGCGCGCCTTGGGCGATGGCCAGCGCCAGCGTCGTGGCCAGCAAGCGGGAATTCGGCAGTCTTGAACGGTTGGCGCCAGACACGGATGATCCGATAGCGATGCGCAAGGCGCGAAGCTTGCCTGATTCGCGGTTTCCGGGCAACGCACGCTGCAATTTCTGTTCACCTTGGCCGGTCTGATCGGTGTCAAACGGAGTGCACATGAACACGAAAATCGAAAAAACCGACGAGCAGTGGCGGGTGGAACTGGATCCGGCGCAATATGCCGTGTGCCGCTGCTCGGCGACCGAACCGCCGTTCGCCGGAAAATACTGGGATCATCACGAGGCCGGCATTTACCGTTGTGCGGCCTGCGGCGCCGACTTGTTCGCGTCGGCGGCGAAGTTTGATTCCGGCAGCGGCTGGCCGAGCTATTTCCAGCCGTTGTCGAAAGCGGCGGTGAGCGAGCACGAAGACACCACCCACGGGATGCGCCGCGTCGAGGTACGCTGCGCAAGTTGCGAGTCGCATCTTGGCCACGTTTTTCCCGATGGCCCGCGCCCCACCGGTTTGCGCTACTGCATCAATTCGGCGGCTTTGGACTTCAAATCGGAGTGATTCACTCCATCAGCGCGGCGACATGCGCGGCCGTGGATTCGCGCAGCGCAATCAGGCTGTAGCCACCTTCGAGGGTGGAAACGACGCAGCCCCCGGCGTGCTCGCGGGCGATGTCGACGAGTTCGTGCGTGACCCAGGCGAAGTCTTCGGCCTCGAATTCCAGGCTGGCCAGCGGATCGAGCCGGTGGGCGTCGAAGCCGGCCGAGATCATCACCAGTTGCGGACGGAAATCGCGCAGGGCGGGTGCGATGTTTGCAGCGAATGCCGCGCGGAATTCCGCCGAGCCCGCGCCGGGAGGCAGCGGCGCGTTGACGATGTTGCCGGTGCCGGTTTCCGCGCGTGCGCCGGTGCCGGGATACAGCGGCGATTGGTGCGTGGACGCGTACAACACGCGCGGTTCGTTCCAGAAAATGTCCTGTGTGCCGTTGCCGTGGTGCACGTCGAAATCGACGATAGCCACGCGTTCGAGCCCGCGCGTCAGCGCCTGTGCGGCGCCGGCGGCGACATTGTTGAACAGGCAAAATCCCATCGCGGTGTCGCGCGTCGCGTGATGGCCGGGCGGGCGCACGGCACAGAAGGCGCGCGTATCCTCGCCGCCGATCAACGCGTCGACTGCTGAGCAAACTGCGCCGGCCGCGCGCAGGGCAGCTTCCAGCGAATCGGGCGACATGGCTGTGTCCGCATCGAGTTGCGCGTGACCCACACTTGGCGCGGCGGCATGGATGGCGTCGATCAACTCCGTGCCGTGGACTCGCGCCAACTGCTCGCGCGTGGCGCGCGGAGCTTCGTGGCGCACGAGTCTGGCGAAACCTGGGCCATCCAATGCGTCGAGTACGGCGCGCAGCCGCGCGGGGGATTCCGGATGACCTTTGCCGGGATCGTGGGCGAGGCAGGCGGGGTGGGTGTAAAGGAGCACTCAGGATTTCGGTCGTTTTCTGCGTTCGTGTTGCCACAGCACTTCGCCGTGGCCGCGCGCGCGCGCCAGCACGCGCGCGAGAACGAACAGCAGGTCGGACAGTCGGTTCAAGTAGCGGATCGCCTCGGGGCGCACGGATTCGGAACGCGCCAACGTGACGGTTTCGCGCTCTGCGCGCCGGCACACGGTGCGCGCGAGGTGACAGCACGCCGCCGCCATGCCGCCGCCGGGCAGGATGAATTCCTTGAGCATGGGCAGGTCGGCGTTGAAGCCGTCGAGCGTGGATTCCAGTCGTGCCACATCCGCGTCGTGAATCATCGCCATGCCGGGAATGCACAGCTCGCCGCCGAGGTCGAACAGGTCGTGCTGGATCTGCGTCAGCGCTTCGCGAATGGACGCGGAAATTTCTTGCGCCAGCACCATGCCGATCACGCTGTTGAGCTCGTCGACCGTGCCATAGGCACTGACGCGCAGCGAATCCTTGGGCGTGCGCGAACCGTCGCCGAGACCGGTCGTGCCATCATCCCCGGTCTTCGTGTAAATCTTGGAAAGGCGGTTGCCCACCGCTTCGGATCAAGCTGCGGCGGTGGCCAGCACGTTCCAGCGCCGCCGCATCAGTTCGAATCCGCCGAACAAGAGCAGGCTCCACACCAGCGTGCCGACCAGGGTGCCGCGGAAGAACGGGATGCCGGCGACATAGCAGGCGGCGAGGCTTTGCGTGCAGGCCTCGCCCGCACCGCCGTGTGCCGCAATCCACGTGGCGAAATTGGTGACGAGGAAAAACAGCACGGCGCTGGCGAAGGCATAGCCGGTCACGCGAAACGCGCTGATGCGACGCGACAGGCTCAGGCCGCCGACGACGGTGAGCGCGATGCAGCCGTACACGGCCGGCAGCGTGCCGAGCCAGTCGCCGATCCACTCGCGCGGCAGTGCCGCGGCGATGACGAGGTCTGCGCACAACATCGCGACGAGCGGCACCGCGAATGCGAGACGGCGATTCGTGAAATACGCGCCGCCGAACAAAGCAATCGCTTCGACCGGGGTAAAGTTGTACGGGAACAGGCCCGGCACGAAATAGATCAGCAGGCGCACGCCGACGGCGAACGCGATCATTCCCGCCAGCACCCAGGTGCGCGGCGAGACGGTGTGATTTTGTGGAAATTGCGACATTGTGTAACTCCGGGAAAACGGCGCTTCAGTCCGACTCGAAGCGCGAAGCGTTCACATAGCATACTTCAAACTGCCCGGCCCGGGTACGGATGCGCGCGGCGTGCGCGTGGTCGATGCGCAGCGCATAGGCGCGCTGCGCGGGCAGGCCGAGTGCGTGGCAGAGCAGGGCGCGGATGGAGCCGGCATGCGCGATCGCGAGCACCGTGTCCTCGTCGCGGGTGGAGGACAGCACCGAGGCCAGCCAGGCGCCGGTGCGGCGGATCACGTCGGCGAAACTCTCGCCGCCCGGCGCTTCCTGGATCACCCAGTTCGCCGACCAGTGCTCGTAGCGTGCCGCATCGCTGCGCATCACCTCCTCCCAGCGCTTGCCGTCCCAGTCGCCGAGGTCGACCTCGCGAAGGCGCGCGTCGAACAGCGGCTCGATGGCAAAGCGTGCGGCGAAAATCTGCGCCGCCTGCTGCGCGCGTTTCAGGTCGCTGGAAAACAAAAAGCGCGGCGCGACTTGCGTCCAGGTCGCGGCGAGTTGCTGCACGGCACCGAAACCGGATGCGGACAAGGGCGCGTCGGTCTGGCCCAGGCACAGGCCGGGCGCGGCTTCGACATCGCCGTGGCGGACGAGAATGAGGTCCATGTATGCAGCGTATCATCTTTGGATTTTCGCCTCTCCCGCTGGCGGGAGAGGCCGCGCCGCAGGCGCGGGTGAGGGTGGCTTCGGATGCGAGTATTCCACCCTCACCCCAGCCCTCTCCCGCCAGCGGGAGAGGGGGTAAAAGCGGCTATCATCGCCGAATGGATGACGTGGACGTTCTCATCGTCGGCGGCGGACTGGTCGGCGCGAGCCTGGCGATCGCGCTGGAAGTCTCCGGATTGCGCGTGGCGCTGGCCGAGGCCGCGCCGCCGAAAGTCGATTTGCAGCCGAGCTACGACGAGCGCAATCTCGCGCTCGCGCGGGCCACCGTGAACGCACTCGAGGCTTTGGGCGTGTGGACACATTGCGTCGCGAAAGCGACGCCGATCCGCAAAATCCATGTCAGCCGGCAGGGCGAATTCGGCGTCGTGCGGTTGGACGCGGCCAAACACGGCGTGGATTGTTTCGGTGCCGTGCTACCCGCGCGCGAATTGGGCAATGGCCTGCTCGCGCGACTGGACGCCTGCCGCTCGTTGCAACGCCTCGCCCCGGCGAAACTGCAAGCCCTGGCGGTTGCCGACGATGCCGTGACGGCGACGCTCGCGACGGCGAATGGCACGCAAACTGTGCGTGCGCGCTTGCTGGTCGGCGCGGATGGCACGCAGTCCTTCGTGCGCTCGGCACTGTGCATCGAAAGTGAATCCACCGACTATGCGCAAACCGCATTCGTCGCCACCGTCATGCCCGAGCGCGCGCCGGATTGCGCCTACGAGCGCTTCACCACGACCGGGCCGGTCGCGCTGTTGCCGTTGACGCAGGGCCGTGTCGGCGTGGTGTTGACGGTGCCGGCGAATGAAGCGGCGAACGTCGCCGCCTTGGATGGTGCCGGATTCATTGCGCTTCTGCACGAACGCTTCGGTTGGCGCCTGGGGCGTTTTTCGCGGCTCGGCAAACGCGTGTCGTATCCGCTCAAGCGGGTTTATACGCAGCGCATCGTGGCGCCGCGCACGGTGTTGGTCGGCAACGCCGCGCAGACCCTGCATCCGATCGGCGCCCAGGGGTTCAATCTCGGCTTGCGCGACGCATTGACGCTGGCCGAATTGCTGATCGACAGCAAAGGCGATCCCGGTGATCCGGCGCTGCTCGCCGAATACGCCGCGCGCCGCCGCGAGGATCGCGAAGGCACGGCGGCAGCGAGCGACGTACTGGCGCTCTGGACGGCCAATGAATCGCCGCCGCTGAAACTGCTGCGCAGCTTTGGCTTGCTCGCACTGGATCGCATCCCATCTCTGCAGAGCGCACTGGCGAGGCGCGGCATGGGATTTCGCGGCCGGGTGCCGAGGCTGGCGCTCGGTCCATGAACACATTCGACGTGGCCGTGGTCGGGGCAGGCATGGTCGGCGCGGCGCTCGCGCTCGCCCTCGCGCGCGAAGGATTCGACGTTGCCGTGATCGAACCGCGCGCGCCAACGCCTACCGGCGCATGCGCGTGTG
>DATJIL010000090.1:0-3321 GCA_035493385.1 Rudaea sp. | reverse complement strand
TTCGGCGTAGTCGGCCAGCAAATGACGCCGTGCTTCAGTCGGCCAATCGGCAGCATTGCCCAGCGCTTCGGCGCGTGTGTCGAATACCTCGACGTGATAACCAACGTCCGCCGCCAGTCGCGCCAGCGCCTTGCCGCAATGGCCGCCGCCGACGATGACGAGGCGCTCGGGATTCACGCTGCTTTCGCGCCAGCACCAGCGTTCGTCGTCGCGCGACAGTTGCATGCCGATGTCGTGCGCGCGCGTCACGCGCAGGCCATTGGCGTCGATTTGCAGCGTCAAAGCTTCGCCATTGTCGGCGTCAAGCGCGGCGCAAAAAGCGAGGATCGTCGCGGCGTCACGATCCGGCCGCAGCCACAAGTCGAGATTGGTCTGCTCGCCGGCACAGATCAGGCCGGATGGATGCGCGGTGCCCGGCTTGTCGCGATGTTCGAGTTGTTCCAGCGCAGGCGGCGCGTTCTTGCCCACACGCAGTCCGTCGCAAGCCGCGCGGACGAGATTGGCTTCCATGATGCCGCCGCCGATTGTGCCCAGCGTGTTGCCGTCGGCATCGACGAGCAGGCGCGCACCGAGCGTGCCAGGCGAGCCGCGCGTGTTGGCGACGACCAGCGCGACGAATAGCGGCATGCCGGCATCGAGCCGTTCAAGTGCTGCGCGCCAGAATGCGGCGCTGTTCACCGCAGCGCCATCCTCACGCCGTGATCGCCGCTTCGGGTTCGGCGTGTGCACGGCCCGTCGCCGGCGCTGCAACGGCGCGTTTCATTTCCTCGATCGACATCAGCACGGCCTCGGGCGTCGCGGGCGCATCGAGCACGGCGGCGCGGCGGTAGTCGCCGACCGCGGCCACGGCATCTTTCAACGCGTACAGCACCGAGATCGCCAACATCAGCGGCGGTTCGCCGACGGCCTTGGAGCGGTACACGCTTTCCTCGAGGTTGTCGCCGCGCTCGAAAATCCGCACGTCGAAGTGCGGCGGCAGGTCGCTGCACGCCGGAATCTTGTAGGTCGACGGCGCGTGCGTGGTGATGCGGCCTTGCGGATTCCAGCACAATTCCTCGCTGGTCAGCCAGCCCGCGCCCTGGATGAAGCCGCCTTCGATCTGGCCCATGTCGATGGCCGGATTGAGCGACTTGCCGACGTCGTGGAGGATGTCGACGCGGGTCATGCGGTGCTCGCCGGTGAGCGTGTCGACGACGACTTCGGTGCAGGCCGCGCCGTAGGCGAAATAGTAGAACGGCCGGCCGCGACCAAGTTCGTCAACTTCCAACTTCGGAGTGGCGTAGAAACCGGCGGCGGACAGCGAGATGCGGCTCATGTAGGCGAGCTTGACGACTTCCACGAAGCTCGCCAAGCGCGTGCCGTTCGCGTACACGCCGTTGTCGCGAAATTCGATCGCGTGCTCGCTGGCGACATGGAAACGATCGCGCACGAAGGGTTTCAGCCGCTCGATGATTTTCATCGCGGCGTTGTAGGCTGCCGCGGCATTCAAGTCCGTTCCAGCGGACGCCGCGGTCGAGGACGTGTTGGGCACCTTGCTGGTGTTCGTCGGCGTGATCTGGATGCGCTCGAGGTCGATGCCGAACACTTCGGCCACGACTTGCGCGACCTTGATGTGCAGGCCCTGCCCCATCTCCGTGCCGCCGTGATTGAGCTGCACGCTGCCGTCCAGATACACCAGCACCAGTGCGCCGCCCTGGTTGAGGTGCTTGGCGGTGAAGGAAATGCCGAATTTTACCGGCGTCAGCGCCATGCCTTTTTTCAAGTAAGGATGGCTGGCGTTGAAAGTTGCTATCGCGCTACGGCGGGCGGCGTAGTCGATGCGCTGCTCCAATTCGCCGACCAGCTCGTCGAGGATGTTGTCCTCGACGGTCATGCCGTAGGGCGTGACGTTGCGCTCTTCGATACGATAGAAATTGATCTTGCGCACGGCGAGCGGATCCTTGCCGAGCGCGCGGGCGATTTGTTCGATCACTTCCTCGATGCCGACCATGCCCTGCGGACCGCCAAAGCCACGGAACGCGGTGTTGGATGGCTTGTTGGTAAAGCAGCGGCGCGATTCGACGCGCACGTTTTCGAGAAAGTAGGCGTTGTCGGCGTGAGCCATCGCGCGATCGCACACCGAATGCGAAAGATCCGGCGAGTAACCACAGTCGGCGGCCTGCAGGAAACCGATGCCGAGGATGCGCCCGTCGTCGTCGAAGCCGACGCTGTAGTCGATCAGGAACGCATGGCGCTTGCCGGTGATGGTCATGTCGTCGTCGCGGTCGAGACGACACTTCACCGCGCGCCGCGCGCGCTGCGCGAGCGCCGCGGCGATGACGGCGAACCACGCGGCTTGGGTTTCCTTGCCGCCGAACGCGCCACCCATGCGCCGGTTTTCGGCCGTCACCGCGTTGGCCGGCACGCCCAGCACTTCGGCGGCCTTGTGCTGCAGCTCGGACGGATTCTGCGTGGAACTGTAAATCAGCATCTGGCCATCCTCTTGCGGGATCGCCATGGCGTTCTGGCCTTCGAGATAGAAGTGCTCCTGGCCGCCCATCCGGATGCGACCGGCCAGCCGATGCGGCGCACGCGCGATGGCGCCGTCCGGGTCGCCGCGCGTCCACTTCTTGGCGGGCACCACTTCGGCGTTGGCGGCCAGCGCATCCTCGATCGACAAGATCGCAGGCAGATCTTCGTACTCGATCTGCGCCAGCATGGCGGCGCGGCGCGCGGCTTCGCGCGACTGCGCGGCGACGGCGAAAAGCGGTTGGCCGTAAAACTGCACTTCGCCGTCGGCGAACACCACGTCGCCGGGGAAAACCGGGCCGATGTCGTTGGTGGTCGCGGCAAGGTCCTGCGCACAGATCACGGCGGCAACGCCGGGCGCGGCGCGCACCTTCGACAAGTCCATGCGCGTCACGCGCGCGTGCGCGCGATCGGCCAGGCGCAGGTACGCGTGGAGCAGATCGCGCGGTTCGGCGATGTCGTCGCCGTAAATCGCTTCGCCGCTGACGTGCATGTGTCCGCTGTCGTGCGGAATGGCCATGCGCACGCTGGGGTTGGACTTCGGGATGGGGTCGCGCATGATGGGATCGGGGATGATGGGTTCGCTCATCACGCCACCTCCGCATCGAGCACCCGCGTGGCCGTCTCTGGCTTCGTCGTTTCGATGAAAAATTTGCGCAGCAGGCGCGTGGTCGTCAATTGGCGGTATTCGCGGCTCGCGCGCATGTCGGTCAGCGGCGTGAATTCCTCGCCGAGCACGGCTTCGGCGTGCGCGAGCGTGGCATCGTTCCACGCCTGGCCGGCCAGCGCCTGCTCGGTCTTGCGCGCACGCGC
>DATJIL010000089.1:0-2372 GCA_035493385.1 Rudaea sp. | reverse complement strand
CAGGCGTGCTGTACGCGGGCGCGGTGTGGGCGTTGGCGCAGGGCATCGCGCAACTCGGGCCGCCGCTGGGTGCGCCGGACTGGATCGTGCGTTGGTTCGTGATCGCGGCGTGTATCGGGTTCCGTTGAAATCGCCCGCGGGAAGTTGAAGCTTCGCAAAGGTTACACTTCGACACGCCAGAACAGGGAAACACTCGAGTGGGCGAATTTCTCCAGCGGCTGAAAGAACGCAAGCTCGTGCAGTGGGCGCTGGCCTACGTCGCTGCGGCATTCGCGCTGATTCAAGTTATAGACGTCGTCGCGCAACGCTTCGCGTGGCCGGATTCGCTTGAGCGTATTTTGATCCTGGTAATCGCACTGGGATTGTTCGTGACGCTCGTGCTCGCGTGGTATCACGGCGAGCGCGGCGTGCAGAAGGTCAGCAGCACGGAACTCGTGATTCTCGCGCTGTTGTTGGCAATTGGCGGCACGTTGGTCTGGCGCATGGCGCAGGCACCGCATGAAAATTCCGCCCCAACCGTCGCGGCAACTGCGACGGAAAAGCCGACGCAGATCCCGAACAAATCCATCGCCGTGTTGCCGCTCGCCAACGAGAGCGGCGACAACGATCAGCAATATTTCTCGGATGGGTTGTCCGAAGACTTGATCACCGCGCTGTCGCAATTCGCGGGTTTGAAAGTGATCAGCCGCGATTCCTCGTTCCATTTTCGCCACAGCAACGACAGCAGTCGGGAGATCGGCGCGAAGTTGGGTGTCGCGCATTTGCTCGAAGGCAGCGTGCAGAAGCTTGGCGATGAAGTGCGTATCAGCGCGGAACTGGTGAACTGCGCCGACGGCAGCACCTTGTGGTCGCAGCACTACGATCGTCCCTACAAAGACCTGTTCGCGCTGCAGGATGACATCACCAAGTCGGTCGCTGCCGCATTGAAGGCAAAGCTGCTCGAAGGCGGCGGCGCGGTGGTGCAGAGTGACCGTCCGCCCAGCGGCAATCTCGCCGCCTACACCGCCTACCAGCGCGGCGTTGCATACGCGGCCCTTGGGACCGCGGCGGGTCAGCACCAGGCCCTCGCACAATTTGATCAGGCCATTCGGTTGGATCCTCGTTACGCACGGGCTTATGCGGCGGCGTCGGGTTCATGGGGCGGCTTGGCTGGGACGTTCGACACCGATGCAGTTGCTGTACGCAACGAGATCGCCCAGTCCCGCGCCGCCGCGGACATGGCGCTGCAATTGGATCCCGATCTGGCAGCCGGGCATGAGGCGCTTGCGGGACTGATGGCGGCCTTCGACTTCAACTGGACGGGGGCATTGGCCGAGTCCCAACGCGCGGTGGAACTGGCGCCGGGCGATTCCGGGGCAAAATTCGGCCTTGCCAACATTCAAGCCAGGCTCGGGCGCGTTGCGTCTGCCGTAAAACTCGACCGGCAAGCGTTGGCCAGCGCGCCGTTGAACGCCTTGGCGCATTTTGGCTTGGGTCGGAAGCTTATAGGAATTGGACAACTTGACGAAGCCGAAACCGCGCTGCGCCAGTCCATCAAATTGACGCCGGATGCGAGCCGTCCCTACGCGTATCTGGCAATGATCGAGGTGCTGCGTGGCGACTCCGCTGCGGCGTTGTCGGCGGCGCAAAAGACGCCGCCCGGCTATTGGCATGATTTTGCGGTGGCGCTGGCACTGCAGGTCGGCACGGATCGCACCGCCGCGGACACCGCGCTGAAGAACATGATCGACAAATATTCCAGTACCACGGCCTACCAGATCGCCGAGATATACGCGGTGCGGAAAGATCCCGACAACATGTTCAAGTGGCTGGATCGTGCTGTAGCCAAACGCGATGCCGGCGTCGAATTGCTGCTGTTCGATCCGTTGGTCCTGCGCTACCAGCACGACGCGCGCTTCGCCGCGTTCTGCAAAAAAGTCGGCCTGCCGACGACCACCGACGCGAACGCGATGCCATGACCGCCAAGCCCTCCTTCCTCGCCGAACTCCAGCGCCGCAACGTGCTGCGCGCAGGCGTGCTGTACGCGGGCGCGGTGTGGGCGCTGGCGCAGGGTATCGCGCAACTCGGGCCGCCGCTGGGCGCGCCGGACTGGATCGTGCGCTGGTTCGTGATCGCGGCGATCATTGGCTTTCCATTCTGGAGCGCATTCGCGTGGTTCTACGAATTCACGCCGCAGGGATTGAAGCGCGAAAGCGAGATCGTTGGCGATGCTTCCATCGCACGCTCCACCGGGCGCAAGCTGGACAAGGCGATCATCGCGGTGCTGGCGATAGCGGTGGTGTTGCTGCTCACCAACACCTTCGTCTGGAAAAAGGGCGAAGGTTTGCAAGGCGACTCGGCATCCACGGTTCCGGACAAATCGATCGCGGTAT
>DATJIL010000088.1:0-11415 GCA_035493385.1 Rudaea sp. | reverse complement strand
CCCCACTGGCCGCCGTCGCGGCGGCGCAGGCCGACTTCGGCCACGGCCATCTGGCCGGTGACCGGTTCGCCGCGTGCTTCCAGATAAACCGTGGCTGCCAGGCAGGCGCGATCGCTCGCGGCATTGTGGAATGCCGATGCCAACCACAGGATCCAGGCTAGTTTCATGGCGGATTGCTCCGTACAAACGAATACATGCAACACGCCACACGGCGTCGCGCCGGCGCGCGCCAGCCCTGTGGATGTTGCCTGCGACGTTGTCAGCGCCGCGGTGATTGTTTCCGGCAGGCATTTCGCGCTAGACCGGCGGATACAAGGGATCTTTTCGATCCCCGCCTCGGCGCACGTCCCGTGGGCCTTGGGCATTGGCGTCGCCGTGAGGCGAAGCCTGATTTGCGCTTCCGGTGTGGCCGTAGCAGTGGCCGCGTTTCCGGATATGTTGCGTGAATTCTGACCGCCCGCTGGGGACGGCGGCGCGCATTATCGCATATCGAATCGAGTTGTCACTCTATTTCGATCCGTTTCCTGAACGAATCCAGAATGGCAAATGTTAAGATTTCATCGTTCGCGTAATTGTGCACAAGTCATCAAATGACTCAAAAATTACATTCGATGCAATGTGGAAAACGCTGCATATGGGTCATTTGTAACCGATGAAATTCTTCAGGATCTGCTCGTCGCCGGCGTATTCCTTGGCCGTGGCCGGTACGAACTTGGTCACCCCCAGTTCGAACAGGAGCTTCGCCGCATCCGCATCGGTGTCGAGCTTGAGCAGGGCGTCCTTGACCTTCTCGCGCAGATCCGCGGGCACGTCGGGCGAGGCGGTGATGCATTGTCCCGGGAAGTCGCGCGAAGTCTTGACCGGCGTAAGGTTGGGATATTGATCCTTGAGCCAGGTCGGAATCATCGCCGCATCGGCTTCGCCACCGAAGACGCGGTCGGTGGCGTCGCGCCAAGAGGTGGCGGTAGTGGCGATATCCGGTTGCAGGATGGGATTCGGGTAGAACTCGAGCAGCATGGAGTAGCCCAGGCTCGGTGCTCCCATCGTGACGATGGTGTGGCCGACCAGACCTTGCAGGCCCTTGTTGCCGAGGTCGATGTTCGACACCAGGGTGTAACTGGTTGGCTCGGCCGTGTGCACCAGCGGCTCGAAATGCCGCTTCTCGATGCGGTAGTCGGCGATATGCGCCTCATCGAAGGCGAAATCGGTCTTGGCCGAATTCTGGATGTCGCGCCAGTAGAAATGGTAATTGCGCGCCGTTACCAGGGTGAAATGCTGGCCGGTTGCCTTGTTCAGGTAAGTCATCAGCGGCGCATAGATCTCGGCGACGCGGTCGGCCGGATACGCCGGCTCGATGCGGAAGGTGTATTCCGCCGCCGATGCCGTGCCGCCGACGCCAATCGCGAACGCTAATGTCAACGCCAGCCGGCGTGGAATTTTCCCGTGCTGCTTTCGCATGATCGCCCCTCCCGATTCTTGCGTACTAGTGGGTTTAGCACGAACGCGCGGTAAAGGCGATACGCAGCGCAATACCGGCGTTTCAGGCGAAGCGCTGGACGATGCCGACGGCACAGGTCGTTGGGGAATCCAAGGCCAGGGCCGCATCCGCGGCCGAGTTGGAGATACTGGCGAGTGCTTCGACGTTGTCCGCTTCCGCATCGGGGGCGGCAGTCACGATGACGCCGGCTTCGGATCCGCCAGGATCGCGCAACAAGGTTCCCGGCTGGACGAGCGCGTTGCCGGGCCAGCGCAGCCGGTACAGGGAGCGCTTGTTGCCGCCCTTGAAATGCAGGCGTGCCATGATTTCCTGGCCGGGATAACAGCCCTTGTTCACGCAGACCGCGCCGAGGCGATCCAGGCCGAGCCATTGCGGCAGCAGGCGATCGTGCAGCTCGACGCCGATTTCCGGAATCCCCGCGCGGATATCGGCGAGGGGTGAGTATGCCGGCGCTGGGCCGGGGGTAGTCTCGTTGACGGCGCGCAACTGCACCTTCGCGCGGAACACGTAGCGGGCCAGTTCCGCGCGCAGCCATTCCGCGTCGCCACCCCGCAACGTCAAAAGCAGGTTGTCCGCATCGATGCGCAGCAGGCGAAAGAACGCGCGCACGCGGCCCTGGGGCGAAAGCCATGCATTCCACTGCCAGTGTCCGTCGGGCAGGGTAAGCACGTCGTTGCAGAATTGCGCATGCGCAAACGCGGCGGCATCGGCTCCGGTAATTTCAAGCACTTGCGTAGGCAGGCTAATCATCGACGGCGCGTGGCGTTATACTTCGACCATCAATGTAGGCGCGTGGCAGGTATCGATCAAGCCGCGCGTGAAAAAAAATCAGGACGAGCCATGCCCCAGCCAGGATCGGATCCAACCGTCATGCAGGCGCCGCTGCCAACCGAGGCGACACCGGCGCCCGAGCACGCCAAGCCCGTCGAGATCGGCGGTCGCGAAGGCCCCGACCCGGTGCGTTATGGCGACTGGGAAAAGAACGGCCGCTGCATCGATTTCTAGGACGACAGCCATGAGCCAAATCGCACGACCGACGTCGCCGCACCTGGGCATCTACCGCTGGCGCGTGAACATGTGGCAGTCGGTGTTGCACCGCCTGACCGGACTGTTCCTGTGTCTCGGCGCGCTCTTGCTGGCGTGGGGACTCATCGCCGCCGCGTCTGGCGCCGAGGCATGGAATGCGTTTGCCGGATTTTGCGCAAGCGGAATCGGCTTCGCGCTGCTGATCCTGTGGACATGGGCGCTGCTGTTCCACCTGTGCAACGGCATCCAGCACCTGTTTCGCGACACCGGCATGGGTTACGACGCGGCGCAGCGCGATCATTCGCGCACACCGAGTTATTTCGCCACCGGCTGGATCGTGATTGCGGCGAGCGTCGCGTTGACCGCCGCGGTCTGGATTTGCCTGTTCGTTCGCGCAAGCGGAGGTGCGGCATGAGCGTGATCGGCGAAAACACCTTGCGCACGCCGCTCAAGAACGTGCGTGGACTCGGCTCGGCGCAGTCCGGCGTGCGCCATTGGTGGCTGCAACGCCTGACCGCGGTCGCGCTGGTGCCGCTGAGCCTGTGGTTTCTGTGGCTGTGCGCCGGTCTGGCGCACGCCGATTACGCCACGGTGCGCGCGGCAATAGCCCAGCCAGTGCATGCGGTGCTGCTGGTTGCGCTCGTGGCCAGTCTGTTCTGGCACGGTGCGCTCGGCCTGCAAGTCGTCATCGAGGATTACATCCACACGCGCTGGCAGGAAGTCGCGTTGCAGATCGCGGTGCGCTTCGGCGCCTTCCTCGCCGCGGTCGCCTGCCTCTTCGCGATTGCACGAATCGCCTTGGGATAAGACATGGAAAGCTACAAGATCCAGGAACACAAATACGATGTCGTCGTGGTCGGCGCGGGCGGTTCCGGCCTGCGCGCCACGTTCGGCATGGCCGAGCAGGGCTTGAACACGGCGTGCATCACGAAAGTCTTTCCGACGCGCTCGCACACCGTCGCCGCGCAAGGCGGCATCGCCGCCGCGCTCGGCAACATGGGCGAAGACGACTGGCGCTTCCATTTCTACGACACGGTGAAAGGCGGCGACTGGCTCGGCGACCAGGATGCGATCGAGTACATGTGCAAGAACGCGCCGGCCGCGGTGATCGAGCTCGAACACTACGGCGTGCCGTTCTCGCGCACCGAGGCTGGCAAGATCTACCAGCGCCCATTCGGCGGCATGACCACGAACTACGGCAAAGGCACGGCGCAGCGCACCTGCGCGGCAGCCGACCGCACCGGCCATGCGATGCTGCATACGCTGTACCAGCAGTCGCTCAAGCACGATGCGCGTTTCTACATCGAATACTTCGCGCTGGACCTCATCTTCGACAGCGACGGTGCCTGTTGCGGCGTGCTGGCGCTGGATCTGAACGAAGGCGAGTTGCACTTGTTCCGCGCCCACGCTGTGGTGCTCGCGACCGGCGGCTATGGGCGCGCGTATTTTTCCGCGACATCCGCGCATACCTGCACCGGCGACGGTGGCGGCATGGCGCTGCGCGCCGGGCTTGCGCTGCAGGACATGGAATTCGTGCAATTCCACCCAACCGGCATCTACGGGGCCGGCTGCCTGATCACCGAAGGCGTGCGCGGCGAAGGTGGATATCTGACCAATTCCAAGGGCGAGCGCTTCATGGAGCGCTATGCGCCGAATGCCAAGGACCTGGCCTCGCGCGACGTGGTCAGCCGTGCGATCACGATGGAAATCCGCGAAGGCCGCGGTGTCGGCGAGCACAAGGATCACGCGTATCTGAACCTGATGCACCTCGGCCCCGACGTCATCCACGAACGCCTGCCCGGCATTGCAGAAAGCGCGCGCATCTTCGCCGGCGTGGACGTGACCAAGCAGCCGATCCCTGTACTGCCTACCGTGCACTACAACATGGGTGGCATCCCGACGAATTACCACGGCGAAGTCGTGCAGAAGCGCGGCAACGACGCGGATGCCGTGGTGCCGGGTCTGTTTGCGGTCGGCGAGGCGGCCTGTGTGTCCGTGCACGGCGGCAACCGCTTGGGCTCCAATTCCTTGCTCGATCTCGTCATCTTCGGTCGCGCCGCCGCGCATCGCGCCGGCGAAATCATCAAGCCTGGCGCGGCGCACAAGAGCCTGTCCGCATCGTCCTGCGACGCGGCGCTCGCGCATTTCGACAAGGCACGCAACGCGAAAGGTGCGACGCCGACCGCGGACCTGCGCCTGAAGATGCAGCGCGTGATGCAGCAGGATGCGGCCGTGTTCCGCACCGGCGAAACGCTGAAACAGGGCTGCACCAACATTTCCGCGGCATTCGATGCGTTCGCCGACGTCAAGGTGACCGATCGCTCGCTGGTGTGGAATTCCGACCTCGTCGAAACCCTGGAATTGCACAACCTGCTGGTGCAGGCCGTGGCGACGATGACTTCGGCCGAGCAGCGCCACGAAAGCCGTGGCGCGCATGCGCGCGAGGATTTTCCGAACCGTGACGACATCAACTGGATGAAGCACACGTTGGTCAGCGTCGATGCCAAGGGCAAGGCGACGTTCGATTACCGCCCGGTGCACATGCAGCCGATGACGAACGAAGTGGAAGCCGTGCCGCCGAAGGCGCGGGTGTACTGAACACAACGGAGAGCGACGTGGCCGAGTTCACACTGCCGAAGAATTCCAAGGTCCGCAAGGGCAAGAAATATCCGGCCAAGGCGGGTGCGAAGGAAGTGCGCACGTTCCGCATCTATCGCTGGAATCCTGACGACGCGGAAAACCCGCGCGTCGACGAATACGAAGTCGATCTCGCCACCTGCGGGCCGATGGTCCTGGACGCGCTGATCAAGATCAAGAACGAGGTCGACTCGACGCTGACGTTCCGGCGTTCCTGCCGCGAGGGCATCTGCGGTTCCTGTGCCATGAACATCGATGGCGGCAACACACTGGCCTGCACCAAGTCGATCGGCGACTGCAAGGGCGACGTCGCCATATACCCGCTGCCGCACATGCCAGTGGTCAAGGACCTGGTTCCGGACTTGACGCATTTTTACGCGCAGCACGCGTCGATCAAGCCGTGGATCCGCACGCAGAGCGCGCCGCCACCGGACTCCGAGCGCCTGCAATCGGTGGAGGACAGGAAAAAGCTGGATGGGTTGTACGAATGCATCCTGTGCGCCTGCTGTTCCACGGCGTGCCCGAGCTACTGGTGGAATCCGGACAAATACCTCGGCCCGGCGATCTTGTTGCAAGCCTATCGCTGGATCGCCGATTCGCGCGACGAGGACACCGGCGCGCGCCTGGACGATCTGGAAGATCCGTTCAAGCTCTACCGCTGCCACACCATCATGAATTGCACGAATACCTGCCCGAAGGGGCTCAACCCGGCCAAGGCGATTGGGGAGATCAAGAAGCTGATCGTCGAACGCAAGGGCGTCTGAATACATGGATGCGCGCCTGATGTGGTGGCCTGCCGTCGCAATGACGGCGTTGACCTTCGTCGTCTGGCTGCGCATGTATTTCATGCGCGTGGGCGAGATGAAGCGCGAGCGTGTGCATCCGCAATCCGTGGCGTTGTCGGCACAGATGGCCGAACGCCTGAAGGACACGCGCGCCGCCGACAATTTCCGCAACCTGTTCGAGCTGCCGGTGCTGTTCTATCTGGCGCTCGCCGTTGCCGTGCAGACGGCGCAGGTCGGCGTACTCACGTTGACCCTTGCCTGGCTCTTCGTCGCGCTGCGCATCGCTCACAGCGCGATCCAGTGCAGCTACAACAAGGTCTATCACCGGTTCTACGCGTATCTTTGTGGCAGTGTCGTACTCTGGCTGCTGTGGGCAGTGCTGGCATTCGGCTTGATGCGATGAGCGCGGATGCGGCACGCCTGCGCTGGCGCTGCCGGCGCGGCATGCGCGAATTGGATCAACTGCTTGGGCAGTGGCTGGATGTGCGTTTTGCGCAAGCCGATGCCTCCGCGCAGCGCGCCTTCGCCGAATTGCTCGAGCAACCCGATCCGCAATTGTGGAATTGGCTCAGCGGCCGCGAAGCGCCGCCGCGCAGCGATTGGCAGCGCATCGTCGATGAAATCCGCCACCGCGATCGCATTTGATTATCGGCCTTCGCGCTGGCTCGTCGCCGCCGTAATCCTCATGGCCGTGCTGGCCTTCGCCGCCATCGCATTGAGCGGCATGCCGTCGTGGGCGGGGATTTTCACTGTGATAGTCGCCACGGCTTGCGCCGGCTTCGCGCTGAGCAGGCACCTGCGCCCGCTTGTGCGCCGGGCCGCGTGGCAGCAGGCCGGGCATTGGCGGGTGGCCGATGCGGACGGCCGCGAATTCACGGCCGAGTTGATTCGTGGTGTGGCACGCGGTGCGTGGATCGTGCTGAATCTGCGCCGCAGCGATGGAAAGAACTCGGCCCTGATCCTCGGCCCGGGCAACTGCGACGCCGATACGCGGCGGCAGTTGCGTGTGCGCTTGGCGCGCATTGAACGTGCCGCATAAAAAAACCGGCCGCGGAGTGTAACGCGGCCGGTTTCCCGAAACGTCCCTGTTGTGCTGTGGATCAGTCGATCAGAAACGATATTCGGCGTTGACCGAGACCAGGTCCGGATTCGCGTTGAATCCGTTCTTGTTGACCTTGTAGTAGTCGTAGTTCAGGCCGACGCTGACGTTGTTGCTGAAGTCGTAGCCGAAGCCCGCACCGGCGTAGTACTTGGAACTGGTGTCGTCCACGGGTACCGGCGTGGCGCCGGCGATCGAACCCTTGACATCGGCACGAAACAACCCGGCGCGGCCGCTGATGTACCACTGCGGGGTGACGTTGAAATGGCCGTTTACGCCGGCGGTCCAGCCGCTGAATTCCGCGTTCGGGAATCCGGCATAGGCGCCCTTCGCAGCGAACGAGCCGAGATCCGTGTAACCGCCTTCGACGCCGAGCGCGACGCTGGGATTGATCGCCCAGCGATAGCCGATGTTGGCGTTGTAGCCGGTATCGCTGTCGTTGTAGGCGCCCTTGTCCAGGTTCGACTGGCCGACGCCGCCGTTGATGAAGAAACCGCTGTTGTCGCCGTTCGCGGCGTGACTGATGGCGGGCGCCGCGGCAAGGCCGGCAGCGGACAGAGCCAGGGCGATCAAGGTCATTCTCATTGTAATACTCCTTCGGGGATGGAAAATGTTGTGTGGCTGCGACAAGCAACTCAATCGCAGGCCACACACAAGACTCCATATGCGGATCGAACATTCCAATTGCAACACCAGCGAGTTTAGAAATTGTTCAGCTAGCTGACTGCGATGCGCATGCGCCAGCAATCGCGCTTGCCTGATCCGCCGCGCTCGTGCACTCTGCGCGGACTTCGCCGCAACCGGCTCGCGCAGTCCCTCAACGATGTTTCGCCCGCTCGAACTTTTCATCGGACTGCGCTACACGCGCGCCAAGCGCCGCAATCATTTCATTTCGTTCATCTCGCTGGTGTCGATGCTCGGCATCGCGGTGGGCGTGACCGCGCTGATCACGGTCATATCGGTCATGAATGGCTTCGAACGGCAACTCACCGACCGCATTCTCGGCATGGTCGCGGACGCAACGATCTCCGGCGTCGGCGAAAGCGTGCACGACTGGCAGGGCGCGGTGAAGCAGGCATACGCGAATCCGCATGTGCGCGGCGCGGCACCGTACGTGGAGAAGGTCGCGCTGCTGCAGGGCCGGCGCGTGACCGGCGGCGTGATCCGCGGCGTGCTGCCGGACGAAGAGGACAAGGTTTCCGATATCGGCCGCAAGATGACGAAGGGCAAGCTCGACGCGCTGGCGCCGGGCAGCTACGGCATCGTGCTCGGCGACGAACTGGCGATGCAGCTTGGCGTGACCGTCGGTGACAAGGTCACCGTGTACACGCCGGACGTGAACGTGACGCCGATCGGTGCATTGCCGCGCTTCAAGCGCTGCAGCGTCGTCGGCCTCTTTTCGGTCGGCTTCCAGGAATACGACGACGGCATGGCGGTGATGAACATGACCGACGCCGAGCGCCTGTTCCAGCTCGACGGCCCGACCGGAATACGCCTCAAGCTCGACGACAAGTTCCGCGCCTGGGAAATCGGCGATGCGCTGGCGCAGAAACTCGGCCAGTTCTACCGCGTGCAGGACTGGCGCGAGGGCCACGCCAACTTCTTCAGCGCGGTATCGATGGAAAAGAAGGTGATGTTCATCATCCTGTCGCTGATCGTCGCGGTGGCCGCATTCAATCTCGTCTCGACGCTGGTGATGCTGGTGCAGGACAAGCAGGCCGACATCGCGATCCTGCGCACGCTCGGCATCTCGCCGCGCAGCGTAATGGGCGTGTTCATGGTTCAGGGTACGATCGTTGGCAGCGTCGGCATCGCGCTCGGCGTGCTTGGCGGCGTGTTGCTTGCGACCAACCTGCCGGCGCTGGTGAAATGGATCGAGCATGTGTTCCACGTCGAATTCCTGTCGCCGGACATCTACTACATCAGCGAAGTGCCCTCGGACATGCACTGGGGCGACGTCGGCTGGATTGCGGCCGTGGCCTTCGTGTTCTGCCTGTTCGCGACGATTTATCCAGCCTGGCGCGCGGCGCGCACGCAGCCGGCGGCGGCTTTGCGCTATGAGTGATATCACGATGGGTGAGATCACGCTGCGTAACGCAATCGAATCCGATGCCGCGGCGCTATGCGCGGCCGAGCGCGAGATCGCGCGTACGCCTGGGCATCTTGTGTCCGCGCCGGACGAATTCATCGAGGAAAACTTCGTACGCCTGCTGCGGCAGCTCGATGGCACCGGCACGTATCTCGTCGCCGAACGCGACGGAAAAATTGTCGGTCACGCCTGTCTGCCGCCGGCCGCATCACTTCGATCGCTGGCGCATGTGCGTTTCCTCAACATGGTGGTGCACGAAGGCAACGCGGGGCAGGGTATCGGCAGACGACTATTGCTGGGTCTGCTTGACGCATCACGACGCAATGGCGTCGAGCGCATCGAACTGCGCGTGCGTGCGACGAACACGGCAGCGATCAATTTGTATAAAAAATGTGGATTCAACGAAGAATGCACATCGTTGCGACGGATCAAATTGGCCGACGGGAGTTATCTCGACGATATGTCGATGGTGTGGTTCGCGCCGGAGAAAGCGCCATGAGTACGATCGTTCTCAAGGCGCACGACATCGCCAAGACATACAGCGAGGGCGATCTCAACACCGAAGTGTTGCGCGGCGCGAGCTTCACGCTCGAGCGAGGCAAGACCCTGGCCATCGTCGGCGCTTCAGGTTCCGGCAAGAGCACGTTGTTGCACATACTCGGCGGGCTGGATACGCCCAGTCGCGGCGAAGTCGAAGTCACCGACCGCAGCATGTCGGCGCTGTCGGATCGCGAACGCGGCGAGTTACGCAACCGCTCGCTTGGATTCGTCTACCAGTTCCATCACCTGCTGCCCGAGTTCACCGCCCTGGAAAACGTCTGCATGCCGCTGCTCATTCGTGGCGTGGCGATTGCCGAAGCCAGCCGTGAAGCGGAAGACCTGCTGAAACGCGTCGGTCTCGGCAAGCGCCTTGCGCACAAGCCAGGAGAACTTTCCGGCGGCGAGCGCCAGCGCTGCGCCGTGGCGCGCGCGCTGGTCACTCGTCCGGCCTGCGTGCTCGCCGACGAGCCCACCGGCAATCTCGACGAGAAAAACGCAGCGCAGGTCTACGATCTCATGCTCGAACTCAACCGCGAGATCGGCACCAGTCTCGTCCTCGTCACGCACGACAACGCGTTGGCGCGGCGCATGGATAGTTTGCTCGAACTGCACGAAGGCGTGTTGCGCACGCCATAGAAACGAATTTCGTCTGGCCAGCATGACGGGGCAGTGGGGAGTCGTCTTGCGCATCCGATTTCCATTAGCGGAATTCTTCCGTCCGGCCACGGCTCTGGCTCTGTTGGCCGGCGCGCTGGCGGTGCAGACCTTGCACGCGCTGCCGCCGCGTTGGATCGACGCAGTGCTTGCGGCAGTGGCACTCGTTGCGATTTTTCTGTTTCGCCACGCGCGCTGGATCGGTTTCTTCCTGCTCGCCGCTGCATGGACGATGTGGCGCGCAGACGTGTCGCTTTCACAACACCTGCCGCACGCACTCGAAGGTGCGGACGTGGTCGTCAGCGGGCAGGTCCACGGCTTGCCTCGCACGCAGGACGACGCCACACGCTTCGAGTTCGACGTGGATTCGGCCACGCATGAGGGCAAGCCGATTGCGCTGTCCGGGCGTCTGCGCCTGGCTTGGTACGACACCGAATCCAGCCCAGCGCCGGCCATCGCGCCGTGTTCGGACTGGCAGTTGCGCGTGCGCCTGAAGCGACCGCGCGGCGGCGTGAATCCCGGCGGTTTCGATTTCGAACGCTACGCGCTGGAAGCCGGCATCGTCGCCACCGGTTATGTCCGCGAAGATGCGGCGAATGCGCAATCCGGTGCCGCACTGTTGTGCGTCGACCGCTTGCGCCAACGCATCGGCGCAGCCATCGACGCGACGCTCGGCGACACCCATGCCGCGCATCTGCTGCGCGCGCTCGCATTCGGCGATCAGCATGCGATGGATGAGCGCGAATGGGCGGTCGCGCGTGCGACCGGCATTCCGCATCTGATCGCGATTTCCGGATTGCATATCGCGCTGTTCGCGAGTTTCGGCATCGCCCTCGTGCGACTGCTTTGGAAACTTTCGCCGCGCCTGACTCTGCGTTGGCCGGCGCCGCTGATCGAAGCCGTCGCGAGTCTCGTCTTCGCTGTAACCTACGCATTGATTGCCGGCTTTGGCCTGCCCACTCGGCGCGCGCTGGTGATGATCGCGGCCCTGCTCGTGGCCAACCTCGCGCGACGCGCGCGAGCGCCGGTGCACGGCCTCGCGCTCGCCGTGATAGCGCTGCTGGCGTGGAATCCCGCCTGCGTGCTC
>DATJIL010000087.1:0-13791 GCA_035493385.1 Rudaea sp. | reverse complement strand
GGGATCACCGGATCGTCCTCGGCGGTGAGGATGTTCGCCGGCACGGCGAGCGCGGCGAGTCTGTCGCCCGCGATGGAATAGCCGTCCAGGTAATTTTCCAGCGTGCCGAAATCCGTGTGCTGCTCAACCAGCTGGCGCGTGAGGTCGCGCAGGCCACCATGCAGTTCACCGCGCGCGAACAGTTCGCGGTCGGGAAACAACGCCTGCTTGCGGCGCAGCGACTCGCGCCATTTGCGCATGAAGTAGAACTCATAGAACCACGGCGCGTCCTCGATGGCGGCAAGGCCGGCGCGCGGGCTGATCACCGGGCACACGGCGAACGTCCAGGACAGCGGAATCCCAGCCGCGGGTGCGCGCAGGGCCACGCGCAGGGCGAAATTGCCGCCCAGCGAGAATCCTCCGACGACCAGCGGCCGCACCGGAAAACGCCGCGCGATTTCCGCCACCGCGCCGACCACTTCGTCGATGCGGCAGGAATGAAACAGCTCGCGATTCAGGTGATGAGTCTGCCCGTGATCGCGGAAATTCAGGCGGAACACATCGCAGCCTTCGGCGAGCAGGCGTGCGCCGGTGTGCAAAATGTAATTGGACTGCGCGCTGCCTTCCCAGCCGTGCAGCAGCACCACCAGGGCGCGCGGCGTGGCGCGCATGTTCTGCACGGAATGAAAGCCTTGCAGGCGCACGCCGTTGCCGCAGTCGAGAATGCATTCGTCGGCACCGCGCTCCAGCACGGCATCGTTGCTGCGAAACGCGATGCGCCGCAGGAAACTCGAAGACAGCACCGACTGCACGTGCGCATTGCGCAGTAGCCACGGTGGATCGAACCCATCCGAACCGGTCATGCGTCGCCGTGACCCAGCGCCTGCGCAATGGCGGCGCGTGCGGCCTCGGCGGTCTGGCGGCGACCCTCCTCGCGCAACGGAATTGGATCGAGAAAGCGCACATGCGCTTCCACGCCCGCATCGCCGATCAGGCGCACGGCATTGGCGAAGAAGCTTTCGCCCTCGGCAAACGGCACGCGCAAATCCATTTTGCCTCCGCGGCCATAGCTGATCGCGACCGGTTGCACGGTGACCTGGGCATCCGCGGCGATCTGGAAAATGCGCGCGTGGAAGGTGCGCAAACGATCGCCCGGCCCGGTTCCGCCTTCCGGGAACACGCCCACGGACATGCCATCGCGCAGGCGTTCAACGGCCTGCTCCATCACCGCGTTCAGCGAGTGCCCACTGCCGCGGCGGTGGAAGATCGTGCCGGCGCGGCTCGCCAGCCAGCCGATCAGCGGCCAACGCGCGATCTCGGCCTTGGCGACGAAACTCATCACGCGCTGGCTGTGCATCAGTTCGATGTCCAGCCAGGAAACATGGTTGGCCACAAACAGCACGGCGCCCGATTGCGGTTCGCCTACGCGCACGATGCGAAATCCGCAGCGCCGCACGATGCCGCCCGACCACCAGCGCTGCAGCCACTGATCCAGGCGTTCGCCGCGTACGTGCGCGGTGCGCCCGATCGGACTGAACGCGACCAGTGCGAGCGGCACGGCAACGACAACGTGGACGAATACCCAGGGGGTGCGCCACAGATAGCGCAGCGGCCGCCGCCAGTCGCGGCGCGCCGGTGACAGGGATTCGACCGTGGAATGCATCGCCATGATGGTAGCGGCTGGCGCTTTTCGCCGCAATGCAGCATTGCGATATTTTGCGTTCTACGCCGTCGGGCGTGGCACCACCGCCAACGTCAGCCGCGAAATGCAGATCAGGCGCTGGCCCTCGTCCTCGATGCGGATTTCCCAGACCTGCGTGCTGCGTCCGATGTGCAGGGCGCGTGCGGTGCCGGTGACAATTCCGGATTTCACGCCGCGCAGGTGATTGGCGTTGATTTCGATGCCGACCACGATCTCCCGCGCCGGATCGACCAGCATCATGCCGGCTGCGCTGCCGAGCGTTTCGGCGAGTGCCACGGAAGCGCCACCGTGCAGCAATCCATACGGCTGATGCGTACGCGCGTCCACGGGCATCGTCGCGCGCAGGAAATCGTCGCCGACCTCGGTGAAGACGATGCCTATCGTTTGCATCATCGTGTCGCCGTTCAGCGCATTGAAGCGGTCGAGAGTGACGGGGGTTTTCCAGATCGGCATGGCGCTCCTCCAAACATGTCTCGCGCCAGCATAGCAACATCGGCGACGACATTTCGGCGACAATGGCCCGGTGGAATTCACCGTGACCTTGCAAGGCAGCGGCAAGCGGTTCGCCGTCGCAGAGGACGAGAGCGTGCTCGACGCCGCACGCCGCGCAGGGCTGGCGCTGCCGTATTCGTGCCTGTCCGGCGTGTGCGGTAGCTGCAAGGCGACGCTGGTATCCGGCGATTGCCACTACCCGCACAATCCGCCAAGTGCGCTGAACGCGGCGGAAGTGGCGCACCGCCAGGTGCTATTGTGCCAGGCCGTGCCGCGCTCGGACCTCACCGTCGCCGCACGCGAAGTGGCCTCGGTCGCGGCCATGCCCAAGCGCGTGCTCGCGCTGAAACTGATCGACAAGACCTTGCTCGCGCCCGACGTGATGCGCCTGCGCCTGACGCCGCCGCAGGGTGAATCGCTGAACCGCCTGCCCGGTCAATACCTCGACGTGCTCCTGCCCGGCGGCAAGCGCCGCGCGTTTTCCATCGCCAACGCACCGCACACCGGCCGCGAGATCGAACTGCACGTGCGCCACGTTGCGGGCGGCGATTTCACCCGGCACGTGTTCGCCGATCTGGAACCCGGCGCGATGTTGCGCGTGGAAGGCCCACTCGGCACGTTCGTGCCGCGCGAGGATTCCGAACGCCCTCTGCTGTTCGTTGCCGGCGGCACCGGATTCGCGCCGGTCAAGGCGCTGATCGAACATTTCCTGCATTTGGGTACGCGCCGTGCAATGACGCTGTACTGGGGCGCGCGCTCGCTGCAGGAGCTCTACCTGCGCAACCTGCCGGAAATCTGGACGACGGTGGCGCCAAGCCTGCGTTTCATCCCGGTGCTTTCGGAAAACGGCGGCGCGGACGGCACGCGCGCGGGATTGGTGCACGAAGCCGTATTGCACGAGCATCGTGATCTATCCGCGTTCGATGTCTACATGAGCGGCCCGCCGGCGCTGATCGACGCCGGCCGCCGCGCCTTCGTCGCCGCAGGACTGCCGGAAGACCGCCTGTTCTACGATTCCTTCGACTACGCGCCGGACGTACTCGCCGCGATACTGCGAGGCCGCGCCGGCATTGCCGAATCCTGACGCAAACGCAAACTTACGCGCTCTCGGGTATGCTGCGTTCGCATCCTAGCGGGAGGTGCACATGATCGCTCGCATCTGGCGCGGCATCACCCAGGCCGACAAGGCCGACGATTACCTGGCCTACCTGCAGGAAACCGGGCTGAAGGATTACGCCGCCACGCCTGGCAACCGCGGCGTGACCGTGCTGCGCCGCGTGCAGGGCGAGCACTGCGAGTTCATGCTCGTCTCGCTGTGGGATTCGATGGACGCCGTGCGCGCTTTCGCCGGCGAGAATCCCGACAAGTCGGTCTACTATCCCGAGGACGACCGCTACCTGCTTGACATGGAGCCGCTGGTGCGGCACTACGAGGTGTCGGAGCAGATTGCCGCGGCTGTGCCTGAACCCAAGCCGGCGAAGAAGCGCAAATAGCTACTTGCGCTTCGGAATATACAAATCCGTGATCGTGCCCTCGTAGACTTCCGCCGCCATGCCGACGGATTCGGACAACGTCGGATGCGGATGCACGGTCAGCCCGATGTCGCCAGCTTCGCAGCCCATTTCGATGGCGAGCGCGAGCTCGGAAATCAACTCGCCCGCATTCGGGCAGGTGACGCCTGCGCCGATGATGCGATGCGTGGCCTCGTCGAAGATGAGCTTGGTGAAACCTTCCGTGCGCGCGATGCCGATGGCGCGCCCGGATGCCGCATGCGGAAACTTGCCGACGCCGTAGGCGATGCCGGCTTTTTTCGCCTCGCCTTCGGTGAGGCCGACCCAGGCGATTTCCGGGTCGGTGTAGGCCACCGACGGAATCACGCGCGCGACGAATTCGCTCTTGAGTCCCGCGCACACTTCAGCCGCCACCTTGCCCTCGTGCGTGGCCTTGTGCGCGAGCATGGGATTGCCGACGATGTCGCCGATGGCGAAGATGTGCGGCACATTGGTGCGCATCTGCTTGTCGGCGGGAATGAAGCCGCGATCCGTGACGGTCACGCCGGCTTTTTCGGCATCGATCTTCTTGCCGTTCGGCGCACGGCCGACGGCGACGAGGACACGGTCGAACACCATAGTCTCGGGCGCCTTGTCTCCCTCGAACGTCGCCTTCAATCCGGCCTTGGTCGCTTCGACTTTCGCGACCTTCACCTTGAGATGGATGCCGGCGTAGCGCTTCGACAGCCGCGTCGCGAGCGGCTTGACCAGATCGGCATCGGCGCCGGGCATGAGCTGATCGAGCAGTTCGACCACGGTCACTTCGCTGCCGAGCGCGTCGTAGACGCAGGCCATTTCCAGGCCAATGATGCCGCCGCCGACCACAAGCAGTTTCTTCGGCACGTCGGCGAGCAGCAACGCATCGGTTGAATCCAGCATGCGCGGATCGTCCCAGGGGAGTCCGGGCAGTTTCACCGCCTGCGAACCGGCGGCGATGATGGCTTTCTCGAAGCGCACGAGCTTCTTGCCGTCTTTCGTGTCAACTTCGATTTCATTGGGCGAAACGAATGTGCCGACGCCCTGCACCACCGTCACCTTGCGCTGCTTGCTCATGCCGGCGAGGCCGCCGGTGAGTTGCGCGACGACCTTGTCCTTGAAGCCGCGCAGCATGGCGATGTCGATCTTCGGCGCACCGAAATCGATGCCGATGTCCTTGGCGTGCGCGGCCTCGTCGATCACCTTGGCCGCGTGCAGCAGCGCCTTGGATGGAATGCAGCCGACATTGAGACAAACGCCGCCCAACGTGGAGTAACGCTCGATCAGCACCGTGTTCTGACCAAGGTCCGCGCTGCGAAACGCCGCCGTGTAACCGCCGGGACCGGAACCGAGCACGCAGACCTGGCATTCAAGATCGGCCGTGCGGCCGCTGGCTGACGCGGGCAGCGGTGCCGGGCTTTGTCCCCCTCTCCCGCTGGCGGGAGAGGGCTGGGGTGAGGGTGGTTTTGCGCCACCCTCACCCGCCAGCGGGAGAGGTGAATTCTTGGCAGCCGTACCCGCCGCCTCGATGACCGCGACCACACGGCCTTCGGAAACCTCGTCGCCGAGCTTCACTTTCACTTCCTTGACCACACCGGCAACCGTGGACGGCACTTCCATCGTCGCCTTGTCGGATTCCAGCGTGACCAGGCCCTGATCCTTGGTCACCGTGTCGCCGGGTTTGACCAACACTTCGATCACCGGAATGTTCGTGTAATTGCCGATATCCGGAACCTTGACTTCCGTCGTCGCCACGGCGTGCTCCCGTTATTTGTCGCGGTGTAACGCCGCGCGAAAGCGCGCGCGCCAGTCGTTGCGTTTGGCTTCGAGCGCTTCTTCGCGCTCGGCATGCAGCGGCTCGATCTGCGTGTCCGGTGGTATGGATTCCGGTTCCGGTGCTGATTCGACGGCAGCAGTGGCCGTCGCGACCGGTTCCACGATCTTGGCAGGTTCCGCCATCGTCGCTGGCGCAGACGGCGCTTCGGCTGGCGCCGCGGCCGGCGCGCGGATGGATGCGCGCAGCGCGCCGAGCATGTGCGCTTCGCTGCGTGCTTCGCCGCGCAGGCGCTCGGCCTCGACGTGGCGCACTTCGACGAGCACGCGCGAACGCGCATTCGCATAGTCGATCGACTGGCGGATGTCGGGCAGGTGGTAGTCATCGACGTCGATGAGCAGGCAGTCGAAGACGATGTAGCCATCCTCGATCCACAGGCCGTGGCGCTTGAGCTCCACGCGCGAATTGCGCTCCTCGTAGAACAGCCGCGTCCATTCCGGATTCGGATCGCGGTTGAGCTTCAGGTGCAGGGTGCGCATGGACGAGTGCACGCGCGACCACGTCGTGCGGTTCACGTCCAGATCGACGATGACGATGTCGGTGAATTCATCCATCGTCGTCGTCACAGCAGGCCGCGGCGCATGTCCGCGAGCAGTTGTGCCAGGAACGCGGCGAAACGCGCCGCCGCAGCGCCGTCGATGACGCGGTGGTCGTAGCTGAGCGACAGCGGCAGCAGCAGGCGCGGCGCGAAGGCCTTGCCATCCCACACTGGCTTGATCGCCGATTTGGACACGCCCAGGATTGCCACTTCCGGCGCGTTGACGATGGGCGTGAACGCCGTGCCGCCGATGCCGCCGAGCGAGGAAATCGAGAAACATCCGCCGGACATGTCGGCCGGACCGAGCTTGCCGTCGCGCGCCTTCTTCGCCAGCTCGCTGGTTTCCTGCGCGATCTCGACGAGCCCCTTCTGATCCGCGTTTTTCAGTACCGGCACGACGAGGCCGTTCGGCGTGTCCGCGGCGAAACCGACGTGGAAGTATTTCTTCAGGATCAGGTTCTCGCCGGAGGCGTCGAGCGAGGCGTTGAAATCCGGATATTTCTTCAGCGCCGCGGCCACCGCTTTGACGATAAACGCGAGCATCGTGAATTTGATCCCGGCCTTCTCATTCTCCTTGTTGAGCTGCACGCGCAACGCTTCAAGGTCGGTGATATCGGCTTCGTCGTGCTGGGTGACGTGCGGAATCATCGCCCAGTTGCGCGCGAGATTGGCGCCGGAAATCTTCTTGATCTTGGACAGCGGACGCGTTTCGATTTCGCCGAACTTGGAGAAGTCCACATTTGGCCATGGCAACAGGTTCAAGCCGCCGCCAGCGCCTGCGGCACGAACGGGGCCGCCGCCTTCGAGCATGCGCTTGACGTGGGTGCGCACGTCCTGCTTGGTGATGCGGCCGTTGCGCTCGCTGCCGGTGACCTGGGCCAGGTCCACGCCCAGCTCGCGCGCGATCATGCGCACCACTGGACTCGCCAGCGGCACCTTGCCGGGCATGACCGTGTCAGCGCCGAAGGGGATCGGGGGCGAGCTTTGGCCCCCTCTCCCGCTGGCGGGAGAGGGCTGGGGTGAGGGTGGCGGGGGAGGCGATTGCACTTTCGCAGTTCCACCCTCACCCGCCGCGCTGCGCGCGGCGACCTCTCCCGCCGGCGGGAGAGGTGAAGCACGTGGTGCTTCAGGCTTGGCCGCAACCGCCTCGCTCGCCTCGATCACGGCCACCACCGAGCCTTCGGAAACCTCGTCGCCGAGCTTGACCTTGAGTTCTTTCACCACGCCGGCGAACGGCGCCGGCACTTCCATCGTGGCCTTGTCGGATTCGAGCGTGACCAGGCCCTGATCCTTGCCCACCGTGTCGCCAACCTTGACCAGCACCTCGATCACCGGGATGTTGGTGTAATTGCCGATGTCCGGCACCTTGGCTTGCTTGAGTTCGGCCATGCGTCCTCCCTGCGGAAACCCCGTCGCCGGCGAGGCGGGGGAATCCCCATGATAATCCGAACCGCGGCCGGACGAAAAAAACGGGCGCCATGGCGCCCGTCCGGTCGGACCGCTGCGGGGCGGGACCTAGCCGCCGCGCGTGGTGTCGTCGTGCTTCTTGCGATAGACGCGGTCGCTCTGGTGATTTTCCTTGCCTTGCGTGCGCGCCTGCTCGCGGGGACCGACGCGGCCGTTGCGGGCGGCATTGGCTTCGGAACGGTCCACATGTGCCTGGCCGCGTTCCAGCGCGCCGGCCTCGTGGTTGCTCAACTGGCCCGAGCGGATGCCCTGGTTGATGCGCGCCTGCTGGTTCGCGTTGCGCTGCACGTCGGCCTGCATGCGCTGGGACGATTTGGAATCCGGATTGCCGGTCGTCGCATTGTGCTTGTCCTGGTACACCTGCCGGCTGGCCTGGTTCTGCTCGCGCTGGATCTGCGTCTTTTCCTGCGTCGTGAGCGTACCGTCCTTCATGTCGCGCGCCTGGGTGCGGTCGATGCGCTGTTCGTCGCGCTCGAGAGCACCGGCTTCCCTGGTCGTGAGCTGGCCCGATTTCAGGCCCTGTTCGACGCGGTTCTGCTGGTTGGTGTCGCGCTGGGTTTCACTGGCGGCGTTCTGGGCGAAGGCGCTGACCGAAAACACCGTGCTCAGGGCCAGGGCGATAAGGGTACGTTGCATCGTCGTCTCCATGGTTGGGTTTGCCCAGCGTCTGGCTGGTTGACGATCTGCAACGCGTCGCCATCGCGCCGGTTGACGCGGCATGATTCGGCCAGCGTGACGTTGTGCACGGTTCAGCTATCCATTCGGTATTGCACAACGGCGGACTGTGTATACTTCGGCCGCTGAACGAGGAAGCCGTCATGCTGCTCATCGTAGTACTCGTCCTGCTCGCCGCCTGTGCCTGGCTGGGCTTCGAGATGCTGCGCCTGCGCCGGCAGAATCTGGCGCTGCGCGCCGGCCAAACCGAGTCCGAAGAGGAACTCAAGCGCCTGCAGGCCAGCCAGTCGCAGGTCATCCACACGACCAAGCTCGCCTCGCTCGGCCAGATGGTCGCGGGCGTGGCGCACGAGATCAACACCCCGCTCGGTTTCGTCAAGAGCAATGTCGAAGTGGTCGGCGACCTGCTCGACGACTACCGCAAGCTGGTCAAGCAGTACGACGCGGCCGTGCAGATTTGCCTGCAACCGGTCGATCTCATCTTCAATGCCGACAAGGCCAGCCTCGACAAGCTGGTCAAGCACGTCGAGGAAGCGCGGCGCAAATTGTTCGAAGCGCGCGCGGCGGTGGAGAAAAGCCCATTGCTCAAGGACGCCAAGGAACTGCTCGGCGACGCCGGCGAAGGCCTTGCACAACTGTCCTCGCTGGTGCTCAACCTGAAGGGCTTCTCACGCGTGGATCGCGACGGCATGGATTCGATGGACCTCAACGAAGGCATCGAAAGCGCGTTGATGATCGCCCAGCACCAGTTGCGTGACCGCGTCAAAGTGGTCAAACACCTGCAGCCGCTGCCCAAGGTGCGCTGCATGCCGTCGCAGATGAACCAGGTGTTCCTGAATTTGATCACGAACGCGGCGCAGGCGATCGATGGCGACGGCACGCTGACGATAGTCAGCAAGGCCGACGGCGGCCAGGTGCAGGTCGATTTCACCGACACCGGCGTCGGCATACCCGACGACGTGCTGCCGAAGATCTTCGACCCGTTCTTCACCACCAAGCCCGTGGGCGAAGGCACCGGACTGGGACTTTCCATCGTGCACAAGATCGTCAAGGGCCACGGCGGCACCATCAAAGTGCGAACGACGCCAAGGAAAGGCACCACGTTCACGGTTAGCCTGCCGGTGAACGGCAGCGGCACGGCTGCGGCCGAAGCTGCCTGATCCCTATGACCGACGCTCCCGCCACCGCCCTGCGCATCCTGATGATCGACGACGAGTCGCGCATCCTGCGCGCGCTCAAGGCGCTGCTGCGAGAACACACGGCGTTTTCGACCACGAATCCGCTCGAAGCCGCGACACTCGCGAAACAGCATGACGTGGACGTGGTCATCTGCGACCAGCGCATGCCGGAAAAAGTCGGCGTGGACGTGCTGCGCGAAATCAAGGAAACGCATCCACGCGCGCTGCGCATCCTGCTCACCGGCTATTCCGATCTGAAGGCCGTGCTCGGCTCGGTCAACGAAGGCGAAGTCTTCCGCTTCGTCAACAAGCCGTGGAACAACACCGAGTTGCGCGACCTCGTCGCCAGCGCCGGTCAGATCGCGCGCGAAGCTCCCGTGATTGCCCGTGACGTGCTGCCGGCCGCCGAACACGACCGCGCGCGCACCCAGGTCGGCGTGCTCGTGATCGAGGACGACACCGCCGTGCAGCAGCGCCTGCGCGAAATCCTGCAACCGTATTACAAGGTGAATTTCGCCAACAACGCCGAACGCGCGCTGCAAATCATGGAACAGAACGAAACCGGCGTGGTGATCTCCGAAACCGAAGCCGGGCGCAGCGATCTGACTGCCCTGCTCAAGGCGCTGAAGCTGCACCATCCGCACATCGCCACCGTCGTGGTGACCGAGCGCGCGAATGCGTCCACGGCCATCGAGCTGATCAACGAAGGCCAGGTCTACCGCATGTTGATCAAGCCCGTGCGCATGGGGACCTGCCGGTTAAGCGTGGATTCGGCCATCGGCCGCTACTGGCAACTGAAACAGAATCCGCAGGCTGCCCGCCGTTATATCGCCGCCGCGCCGAACGCCGAAAGCTCGACGTCCGCGCTGCGCCTGCCCGCGGCCCTGCTCAATCGAATTCGCTCGCTGCCGGGCCGCTTACTCGGAACGATGCGGGCTTAGAAACCTCTCAGCCGAAGAACCAATAGCACACCGCTATCGACGCGATGATCCCAGTCACATCGGCAATCAGCGCGCAGCCGAGGGTGTGGCGGATGCGGCGGATGCCGACGGCGCCGTAGTAGACGGCAATCACATAGAACGTGGTTTCGGTGCTGCCCTGCACGGTCGCGGCGGCAAGCGCGGGGAAGCTGTCGACGCCCTTGGCCTGCATCGTTTCGATCAGCATGGCGCGCGCGGCAGAACCCGAGAATGGCTTGACCAACGCGGTCGGCAATGCATCGACGAAACGCGTGTCCAGATGCGCGGATTCGGCCAGCCAGCGGATGCCGCCGAGCAGGAAATCCAGCGCACCCGAGGCGCGCAACACGCCGATCGCGCACAGCATGGCGACGAGATAGGGCAGGATATCCTTCGCCACGTCGAAACCCTGCTTCGCCCCGTCCACGAAGCATTCGTACAACGGCACGCGCCGAACAGCGCCAGCGATCAGGAACAGCACGATGATGCCGAGCATCGCGAGGTTCCCCAGCAGGGACGAGAACGCCGCGAGCGCGACCGGCGTCATCGATGCCAACAGTGCGACGAAACCGGCGAACAACACCGCGAATCCGCCCAGATAGGCGAACACGACCGGATTCCATAATTTCAATTTCTGCACGAAGGAGACGCTGAGCAGGCCCGCCAGCGCCGACGCGCAGGTCGCGAGCAGGATGGGCAAAAAAACGAGTGTGGGGTCGTGCGCGCCCTGCTGCACGCGGTACATGAAGATCGTCACCGGCAGCAGCACGAGCGAGGAGGAATGCAGCACCAGGAACAGGATCTGCGCATTGCTCGCCGTGTCCGCGCTGGGATTGAGCGTTTGCAGTTCGCGCATCGCGCGCAAACCAATCGGCGTGGCCGCGTTGTCCATGCCGAGCATGTTCGCGGCGAAGTTGAGCGTGATGAGTCCGATCGCCGGATGTCCGCGCGGCACTTCCGGCATCAGGCGCGCGAACAGCGGGCCGAGAAAGCGCGCGAGCTTCTCCACCAGTCCGGCGCGCTCGGCAATGCGCAGGAATCCCAGCCACAGCGCGAGCGTGCCGAACAGCAGGATCATCACGTCGACCGACAGCTTGGCCATCTCGAACAGGCTGTCGACCATCGCGGCAAAAACCTGCGGATGCCCGCCGACCAGCCATTGCGCGAGGCCGGCCAGCATCGCCGCGAGAAAAAAGCCGAGCCAGATGACGTTGAGCATGCGCGCATGTAGCCCGAACCGCGGTGCGAATGCAATCGCCGACCCCTGCCTTTCCGCACAGGGCCGGTGCCGGCGTTGTTGCTAGAGTGGCGCGGTTTTGCCACTTCGAGGAATCGCCATGCGCCTTGCTTCCGCCTTGTCTGCCTTCGCCTTGACCCTCGCGCTGTCGGCGCCGATGACGCAGGCGGCACCGCCCGACCACGCCAAGCCCGCCGCGGAGAAATCGGAAAGCACCGGCTTCGACCTGCCTCCTTTCCCCAAGGACGCGCACGTCGCCCAGTCGGTCACGGTCGACGGGCACGCGCTCAAGTACACGGCCACGGTCGGCTCGCTGCCAGTGCGCGACGAGAAGGGCAAGAAGATCGCCGAAGTCGTGTTCACTACCTACACGATGGACGGCAAGGATCGTCCGATCACGTTCGCGCTCAACGGCGGCCCCGGCGCCTCGTCGGTGTACCTGAACTTCGGCGCGATCGGGCCGAAGGTCGTCAAGTTCGGCACCGAGGGCGACAATCCATCCGATCCGCCCGTGCTGCGCGACAATCCCGGCACGTGGCTGGGCTTTACCGATCTCGTCTTCATCGACCCGGTCGGCACCGGCTTCAGCCGTTCGCTGGTCGACGACAAGCAGGCAACCACGGATTTCTACAGCACCAACAGCGACATCCACTATCTGTCGCGCATCATCTACGACTGGCTGGTGCAAAACGACCGCCTGCAGTCGCGCAAATACCTGGTCGGCGAAAGCTACGGCGGCTTCCGCGGCCCGCGCATCACCGAATACCTGCAGACGCAACTGGGCGTGGCGATGAACGGGGTGGTCCTGCTTTCGCCGTATCTCGATCCCGCCGCGTACGAAGACGGCGATGTGTCGCCATTGCCGTGGATGCTGACCCTGCCCTCGATTGCCGCCGCGAACCTGGAACGCACGCACAAGCTCAGTGCCGCGGCGATGCAACCCGTCATCGACTACACGCGCGGCACCTACGCCACCACGCTGATGGCCGGGCGCACCGATCCCGCTGCGCAGGAGGCGATGATCAAGAAGGTGACCGAGCTGACCGGCCTGGATCCGGTGTTCGTGAAACGCTCAGGCGGACGCATCGAGACGCAAGCCTACCTGCGCGAGATCTACCGCAGCGAGGGCAAGCTCGGCAGCCGCTATGATTCCAACGTCACTGCCTGGGATCCGTTCCCGTTCGCGCCGCAGCAGGAAACCGGCGACCCCTTGCTCAACGGCATCATCGCGCCGACCACCACGGCGATGGTCGACTTCGTCACCCGCATCGTCGGCTGGAAGATCGACGCGCGCTACAACGCGCTCAGCTACGCGGTCAACCGGCTATGGCACCGGGACGATGACGCGCGCGCGGGCTCGGTCGAGCAACTGCGCAAGGCCGTGGCCAACGATCCGGGCCTGCGTGTGCTGATCGCGCATGGCTGGGACGACTTGTCGTGTCCGTTCATGGCCTCGGTTCTGATCGTCGACCAGATGCCGGCGATGGGCGACGCCAGCCGCGTGCAAGTCAAGGAATACGCAGGCGGGCACATGTTCTACGCGCGGCCGGACAGCCAGGCGGAATTGCGTGCGGATGCGATGAAGTTGTTCGGGTTGCGCTGAGCCTGAAAGGCGGCGATTTTACGCCGCCGCCTTCGCTGCCTGCGGATTGCGCCAAGCGGCGAGCAACTGCTCGCGCCGCGCCTGCGCCTTTTCCAGATGCGCATGCTTGACGTGACCGTAGCCGCGGATGTGTTCGGGCACGCTGGCGATATCGACGGCCAATGCAAGGTTCGCGCGGTCGAGCCTGGCGATGAGTTCATCGATCGTCGCGAAGTATTCGTCGATCAGTGCGCGTTCCGACCTGCGTTCGGCGGTCTTGCCGAAGATGTCGAAGGCAGTGCCGCGCAGGCCGCGCAGCTTGGCCAGCAGCTTGAACGCGACTAACACCCATGATCCGTATTCGCCCTTGCGCAGCTTGCCTTCCGAATCCCGATGCGCGAGCAGCGGCGGGGCGAGATGGAAGTGCAGCTTGAAATCACCATCAAATTGTTCGCGAACGCGCTTTTCGAAATCGCCCGATGTGTACAGGCGCGCGACTTCGTATTCGTCCTTGTAGGCCATCAGCTTGAAGGCGTAGCGCGCGACCGCTTCGGTCAGCGTGCTTGATCCCGGCACCTTGGATTGCTCGGCGGCGCGCACCTTGTCCACCAGCGCCGTGTAT
>DATJIL010000086.1:0-11126 GCA_035493385.1 Rudaea sp. | reverse complement strand
ACGCGCCTGGGGCTGGTGTCCGAACGCGAGATGGGCGAGAGCCTGGCCGAAGTCCTTGGCCTGCAATTGTTGTCGGCCAAGGAATGTCCCGACACGCCGCCGCCGAACGTGCAGATGTCGGTGCGCTTCCTCAAGCAATATCACGTCGTGCCGATCGCCGAATCCGAAACCGGCGTGACCTTGCTCATGGCCGATCCGGCGGAAACCTATCCGCTGCAGGCGCTGGCGCTGGCGACCGGCAAAAGCATCGAGCCGAAGGTCGGCTTGCCGAGCGAGATCGACGACCTGATCGAACGCTATTACGGCCAAGGCCGCTCGGCGATGGGCACCATCGTCGAGAACCTCAGCGACGAAGCCTCGCGCAGCGAGGACGACATCGAACACTTGCGCGACCTTGCTTCCGAGGCGCCGGTCATCCGCCTAGTGAACCTGGTCATCCAGCGCGCGGTCGAGCAGCGCGCATCCGATATCCACGTCGAACCGTTCGAGAACCGCTTGAAGGTGCGCTACCGCATCGACGGCGTGCTGCTCGAAGTCGAATCGCCGCCGGCAGCATCCACGGCGGCGGTCATCTCACGCATCAAGATCATGGCGAAATTGAACATCGCCGAGCGCCGCCTGCCGCAGGATGGTCGCATCATGATCCGCGTGCAGGGCAAGGAACTCGACCTGCGCGTGTCCACCGTGCCGACCTCGTGGGGCGAATCGGTGGTGATGCGTATCCTCGACCGCGAATCCATCGTGTTCGACTTCCACACGCTGGGATTCACCGACGAGTTCCTGCCCAAGTTCATGAAGGTGCTGGAACTGCCACACGGCATCCTGCTCGTCACCGGCCCGACCGGTTCGGGCAAGACGACGACGTTGTACACGGCGCTGTCCAGGCTCAACACGCCGGACGTGAAGATCATCACGGTCGAGGATCCGGTCGAATACCAGATCGAAGGCATCAACCAGATCCAGGCCAAGCCGCAGATCGGCCTCGACTTCAGCCATGCCCTGCGCTCCATCGTGCGCCAGGACCCGGACATCATCATGATCGGCGAAATGCGCGATCTGGAGACCGCGAAGATCGCGATCCAGTCGGCGCTGACCGGCCACCTGGTGCTTTCCACGCTGCACACGAACAATGCCGCCGGCGCGGTCACGCGCATGCTCGACATGGGCGTGGAGGATTACCTGCTCACCTCTACTGTCAACGGCGTGCTCGCGCAGCGCCTCGTGCGCCGGCTCGAATCCACGCATGCGGAAAAGTACGACGCCTTGCCCGAGGTCGTGGAGGAATTCGGCCTGCGCCGCTACCAGCCGGACGGAAAAGTACAATTGTATAAACCGGTCGCCTCGCCGTTGACTGCGAGCGGGTACCTTGGCCGCACCACGATCATGGAATTCCTCGTCATGAGCGATCCGATCCGGCGCCTCGTGATGCAGCATGGCGACATGGGCAAGATCGAGGAACAGGCGCGCAGCGAAGGCATGCGCACCATGTACGAGGACGGCCTGGTCAAGTCGCTGCATGGACAGACGACGATCGAGGAAGTGCTGCGCGTGACCTCGGAAAGCTGATGGCTGTATTCCGCTACAAGGCCGTCACGCCGACCGGCGATGTCCTCGAAGGCCAGCTCGAAGTCGCCTCGAACGACGAGGCCGTGGCCAGGATCCAGGACGCGGGCAACATCCCGCTGGAAATCCGCGCCGCGACCGACGGCGGCGGCGCGCGTTCGCTCGGCGGCCTGTTTGCGCGCGCGGCGATGAGCCCGGCGCAGGTGCTGCAATTCACCCAACAGCTTTCCACCCTGCTCGGTGCCGGCCAGCCGCTGGACCGCGCGCTGCAGATCCTGTTGGAACTGCCGGAAAGCGAAAAGGCCAGGCGCATCATCGAGCGCATCCGCGACCACGTGCGCGGCGGCGCACCGTTGTCGGATGGCCTCGAAGCCGAGCCGCAGGTGTTTTCCAAGTTGTACGTCAACATGGTCCGCGCCGGCGAAGTCGGCGGTGCGCTCGACACCACGCTGGCGCGCCTGGCGCAATACCTGGAGCGTGCCAAGGCGCTCAAGGAAAGCGTGATCAACGCGATGATCTACCCCGCGATCCTCATCGTCATGGTATTCGCCGCGCTGTTCGTGCTGCTCGTGTTCGTGGTGCCGCAGTTCGCGCCCATGTTCAAGGACATGAACGTGGAACTGCCGATGATCACGAAGATCGTGCTGTTCGTGGGCAACACCCTGCGCGATTTCTGGTGGGGCATCGCCGGCCTGATTTTCGTCGGCGTGATGGTCGCGCGGCGGCAACTGGCCGATCCGCCAACACGCTTGAAGTACGATGCCTGGGTATTGCGCCAGCGCCTGTTCGGCCCGCTCATCGCCAGGCTCGAGACCGCACGCCTGGCGCGCACGCTGGGAACTTTGCTGAAAAACGGCGTTCCATTGTTGACCGCGTTGGGCATCGGCCGCAACGTGCTCGGCAACTCGGCGTTGGCCGAGGCGGTGGATGCGGCGACGGAAGAAGTGAAAACCGGCGGCGGCCTGGCCTTTGCGCTGTCGCAGAGCAAGCGCTTTCCGAAGCTTGCCCTGCAGATGATCGCCGTGGGCGAGGAGTCCGGCGCGCTCGACGACATGTTGCTCAAGACCGCGGATACCTTCGATACGGAAGCGAAAAACACCGTGGACCGCCTGCTCGCCGCGCTCGTCCCGGCGGTCACCGTGATCATGACCGGCGTGGTTGCCGTGATCATGATGGCGATCCTGCTGCCGATCCTGAACATCACCAGTTCCCTACAGTGAGACGAACATGAAAAGGTATACATTGAACCAACGCGGCCAGCGCGCCGCCGCGGCCGGCTTCACCCTGATCGAGATGATTGCCGTGCTGGTGCTGATTGGCATCGTCATGACCATCGTCGGCGGCAAGGTGATGCAGAACTTCCAGAATGGCGAGTACAAGGCCGGCGTCGCCGGCGTGCATTCGCTGGAAATGAAGGTGCAGGCCTACATGCTCGATAACGGTTCTGCGCCGCAGAGCCTGAACGACCTGGTCGCGCGCCCGGGCAATGCCCAGAACTGGAACGGGCCGTACGCGAAGGAAGCGGACCTGAAGGATCCGTTCCAGCATCCGTACCTCTACAAGGCGCCGGGCGACCACGGCGACTTCGACATCATCTTCTACGGCAAGGACGGCCAGGTGGGCGGCGACGGACTGAACAAGGATTACGGCAACTGGCAGTAAGCCATGCGTGCGTCGCGCCAGCGTGGCTTCACCCTGATTGAGCTGGTCGCGGTCGTCGTCCTGATCGGCATCGCGCTCAGCGTGGTGTCGCTGTCGTTCAGCAAGAGCATGAATTCGGCGAAGATCCAGGCCGCCTCGCGCGATCTCGTCGCCGCGCTGCGCTACACGCGCGGCCAGGCGATCGTGACCGGCAAGCAGGCGGCGCTGGATATCGACATCCAGTCCAATACCTATCAGGCCCCGCGCAAGCCGATCGTGAAGTTGCCCCAGGACATGCAGATGGTGCTGTACACCGCCGACAGCGAGCAGACCAGCACGAGCTCGGGACGCATCCGCTTTTTTCCGGACGGCGCCTCGACCGGCGGCCACATCTCCGTGCGCCTGGGCGAACGCGAATGGCGCATCAATGTGAGCTGGCTGACCGGCGAAGTGACGCGCGAGGAGCTGGCGGCGCGCTGACGCCGCAGGTTGTCCATGCGCGTACACCCGTCTATTCGCCGACACCAGGCTCTGCCGCGCCAGCGCGGTTTTACCCTGATCGAACTCGTCGCCGCGTTCGTGATCTTCGCGATCGGCTTCGGCGTGTTGTTGCAGATCCTTTCGACCTGTCTGCACACCACGGCGCAGGCAGCCGACTACACGCGCGCGGCGCTGTGGGCGCAGTCGCTGCTGGACGTACAGGGCGTCGGCGAGCCGCTCAAGGATGGCGATTTTTCCGGCGCGTTCGACGACAAATACCGCTGGCATTTGCAGGTGGCGAAGATTCCGCCGCAGGACATCGCGCCGGTCGCCAGTGCCGTGCCGGTGGCGGGCAATGCCAACGCGGCACCGTTGCAGACCATGCCCGTCGCGCCGAACATCGACTTGTACAAATTGCAGCTCGACGTGAGCTGGGGCAACATCTATTTGCGGCACGATGCGCGCTTCGTCACCCTGCGTGCGCAGAACCCCGACATCGCGCAGGCGGCGCAGGCGCCAAATCCGGCGCAGGGCAGGGCACGGCCATGAGGCGAGCGCCCACGCATGCATGTGGCTTCACCTTGCTGGAGGTGCTGCTCGCGGTGATCCTGCTCGGCCTGCTCATCGCCGGTGCGTACAGTGGTATCCGCGCGTCGGCGCATGCCATGCGCGCGGGCGAGGCGTCGATCGACCGCACCGACCGTTTGCGCACCGCGCAGGAATTCCTGCGCCGCCAGATCAGCCACATCATGCCGCTGCAGTTCGCGCGCGACGCAAGCAGCGGCGCGATCCACGTGTTCGACGGCAACGCGCGCACGCTGCGTTTCGTCGCGCCGATGCCCGGTTACCTGTCGCGCGGCGGACCGTACGTGCAGACGCTGGAACTCGCGCCGGGCAAGGACGGTCTGCAATTGCGCTTCAACGATGTGATGCTCAATGGCTACGACCCCGACAAATCCGCCAACGATCCGGCCAACACCGTGGTGCTGCTCGATCGCATCGCCGACGGCCGCTTCGAATATCGCACCCTCGATGTCGACGGCAACCTCACCGACTGGAGCAGCGACTGGCGCGATCCGGAGATCACGCCGTTGATGGTGCGCATCGACCTGACCATGCAGCCGGGCGTGCAGGCGCCGTGGCCGACGCTGGACGTGCCGCTGATGCTCAATGCCGGTGCGATCCGGCCGCGCGGGCCGGGGCTGATCCGTGCCGGAAGCACGCAATGATGCGTTCGCGCCAGCACGGCGTCGCCCTGATCCTCGTCATCTGGGTGATCGCGCTGATGGGCGTGTTGCTCGGCAGCTTTGCCCTGATCGCGCGCACCGAGAACTTCGAAGCGCGGCACCTGTTCGACGGCACCACCGCGCGCTACGCCGCGCAGGCCGGCATCGAGCGCGCGGTGTATGAATTGCGCAATCCGGACATGAGCCAGCGCTGGGTCGGCGACGGCCGTCCCTACGATTTCGAATTCGATGGCGCGCAGGTGCAGGTCGAACTCACCGACGAATCCGGGCTGGTCGACATCAACACGGCCGACGATGCGTTGCTACAGGGATTGTTCGCCTCGGCCGGCGTGCCTGCAGATCAGGCTGTGGCATTGTCGGACGCGATCCAGGACTGGCGCGATCCGGACGACATGCCGCGCCCGCACGGTGCCGAGATCAACGAATACAAGGCGGCGGGGTTGCCGTACGCTCCGCGCAATGCGCCGTTCCAGACCGTGGGTGAAGTACAGCAAGTGCTGGGCATGAATTACGACCTGTTCGAAAAAATCGAATCGGCGGTCACCATCTACGGTGGCGGCGTGCAACCGAATCCTGCCTATGCGCCGCTGGAGGTCTTGCTCGCGCTGCCGGGCATGACGCCCGACCTGGCCCAGCAGTTGATCGCGGCCCGACAGCAGTCGCTGCCCGGCCAGCCCGGCGGCGCCGGACTGACGTTGCCGGATGGCACCCCCGTCGTGGCCAATGGCGGCGGGAACACGTACACTATTCGATCCCGTGCCACGCTCGCCAACGGCGCCAGTACCGTGCTCGACGCCAGTATCCGGCTGGGCGGTGTCGGCGCGGCGGGGCAGCCGTACACCGTCCTTCGCTGGGATCAGAAAGAAAGCTCCCGATGACCCTCACCGAAGCGCTCGATCTTCAGCTCGCCCGCTTGCGCACGCGCTACGCGCGCACGCCGCTGCCGCGCTTCTTCGCCTGGTGGGGGCACGAGTTGGTGCTGCTGCTGCCGGCGCGCTGGCGTGGCCTGCTCGCCGAACGTGCCGATGCGTTGCTGCTCGACGCAGTCGGGCGCGAGATGGTGGTATGGCGGCAATCCGCGCAAGGCTGTGCCGAGTTGGGACGCGTGAGCCTCGACGATCCGGCCGAAACGCAAAAAGCCGCGTTCGCGCGCCTGCGCGGCGCGCTCGAAACCCCCGACCTGCGCCGCATCTACTGCATCGACGGATCGCGCACCCTGCGCCGCGCGGTCAGCCTGCCTGCGGCCGCCGAAGACAACCTGCGCCAGGTGCTCGCGTTCGAGATGGATCGGCAGACGCCATTCAAGGCCGACCAGGTGTATTTCGATTACCGCGTAGCGCCGCATGCGGCGGCCGATCGCAATTTACACGTGGAACTGACCGTGGTGCCGCGCGCGCAACTCGATGCGGAACTCGCCGCCGTCGCCGGCAGCGATCCGATGCTCGACGGCGTGGACTGCTGGAGCGACGTGCGCGGCGGCGCGCGCCTGGGCTTGAACCTGCTGCCCGCCGAGCGGCGCTATGCGCGCAAGAACCTGCGCCTGCGCCTGAACCTGGCGCTGGGCGCGGCGGCAGCGGTGCTGCTCGTCACCTGCATGCTGCTGTGGCTGGACAATCGCGCCGCCGCGCTGATCGCGATGCAGGCCGACGTGGCCAAGGCGCAAAACGACGCCAAGCAGGTGTCGCAACTGCGCAAGACCTTGCAGGACACGATCGACTCGGCGAATTTCCTCGGCCGCAAGAAACACGACACGCCGCTGATGGTCGACCTGCTCGAGGACCTGACCAAACGCCTGCCCGACGACACGTACCTGGAACGCCTGAACGTCGACGACAAGAACAAGATCGAGCTGCAGGGATTGAGCGACGATGCATCCAAGCTGATCGGCTTGCTCAACCAGTCCACGCTGCTGGCCAATCCGGGCGTGCAGGGCACGATCCAGCCCGATCCGCGCACGAAGAAGGATCGCTTCAACATCACCCTGGATTTCCGCTCGATCGTGGACGCCCAGGCCGCCGCGGCGAAATCCGCAACCGTGGCCAAGGCGGCATCGGCCAAGGCGGCAGCGGACAAGACGGCCGGAGGCACGCATGCGCCTGGCCAGTGATCCGCGCAACGGTCGTTTCCTCGCCGTGATCCTGTTGCTGATCGCGGTCCTGCTCGGCTATGCGTTGCTCGTGCACTGGTGGTTCGTCGCGCCGGACCTCGCGATCGCCTCGCAGATGCAGGATCTGCGCGAACAGCAGCAGCGCTTCGCCGGCATCGTCGCGCAGCGCCCGCTGATCGAAAAACGCCTGACCCAGGTGCGCGCGTACGAGCAGGGCAACCAGGCGTTCCTGTCCGACGCGGACGCGAACAGCGCGTTTTCCGATCTCACCCAGCGCCTGAAGCAGGCGATTTCCGCGCGCGTCAAGGACGAGAACAAGTGCGCGATCGTGAGCAACTCCAATTTCAAGGGCGGCGAGGAAGAACTCTACGAGCGCGTCACCATCCAGGTGCGCATGCGCTGTGCGCTCGAACCCTTTGCGCAAATAATGTACGAACTGGAAAACAGCAATCCCTACCTGTTCGTGGATCAACTGCTGATTTACCGCCAGCAATACGGTTACGTGCCGCCGGGCCAGAAAGCGCATCCGCCGACCGCGCTGGACATCCGCTTCAACCTGTCGGGCTACCTGCGCAAGGCGGGGAAGAAGGGCGCATGAGCACGCAGGCCGCGAAATTGCTCAGTGCGATCCTCGCCGGCGTGTGCGGCGTCCTGCTGCTGCTCGCGCTGGCCATGCAGTTCGGTTTCGGGCGCGGTTATGCGTGGCTGCAGCCCGATGTCGATTCCGCCCAGGCAGCCAGCGTGGCCATCGACAAGACCCCGTTCAAGCTGCCTCCGGAGACGCAATTCGCCGACACCACGGCGCGACCGTTGTTCAACGACGACCGCAAGCCGACGCCGGATTCGCCCGATGCGCCGGATACGCCAGCGCCACCCAAGGTGCCGCTCAACATCGCCCTGACCGGCGTCATCCTGACCCCGCAGTTGCATCTGGCGATGGTGCACGACAAGCTCAAGAACAAGGACATGGCGCTGAAGGAAGGCATGCCCATGGACGGCGACCAGGGCGGCTGGATCCTGACCCGGATAAATCCGCGCAGCGCGGTATTCCGCGAGACTTCCGGCGAGGAGGTCGAAGTGGAACTGTCGACCGCCGTCGCCGGTCCAACCCCGGCTGCGAACGCCAGGCCTGCAAATGCCCGGGCCGGTGCGCAGGCGGCCGTCGCACCGGTACATGCGCCGGAAGTTGCGCCGCCCGCGCAGAACGGGCAGGCGCAAGCGTTGCAGCAGCGCATCGAGGAACGGCGCCGGCAGATGCGCGAGGAAGCCGAACGCCTGCGCCAGCAAAAAGCCGAACAAAAGCAGTAGCAAACCTACGGAGTGCTTCACGTGTCCCTACGCCCATCGATCATCCTAGTTTCGCTGCTGACCGCCGCATTGGCCGGGTGCGCCACGCTCGGCGCGGATCAACAGTTCAATCGCGAAATGGCTTCGCCGGCTGCCGCGCCGGCGCAGTTGCCGGCGAGCAAGGTCGACGATGAGAAGCCGATCAACATCGACACCGAAGACAAATCGCATCAGAAGGCCGAGGCGCACATCGAACCCGGCACCGGCCAGTTCATCGACGAGGCTGCCGCGCGCGCGCCGGTCGATGCAAGGGGCGCGGCGGAAGGCCAGATCACGTTCAATTTCGAAAACCAGCCCATCCAGGCGGTGGTCCAGGCCATCCTCGGCTCGCTGCTGCACGAGAACTACACGATCGCGCCGAACGTCACCGGCAACGTGACGTTTTCCACGGCCCGGCCCATTACGCCCGAGCAGGCCATGCCGATTCTGCAAATGCTGCTCGGCTGGACCAACAACGCGCTCGTGTTCAAGGAAGGCCGCTATGCCGTGGTGCCGGTCAAGGATGCCATTCCGGGCAACCTGACCCCGCGCATCGCGCCGCCGAACATCGCCAAGGGCTACGAGGTGCGCGCGTTCCCGCTCCGGTACATCGCCGCCACGCAAATGCAGAAGCTGCTCAAGCCCTATGCCAAGACCGATGCGGTGGTCACGGCGGACGATGCGCGCAACCTGCTGGTCATGGCCGGCACGGCGTCCGAGCTGGCCAACTACCAGCGCACGATCCAGATTTTCGACGTGGATTGGCTCAAGGGCATGTCGGTCGGCGTCTACGGCCTGCGCAACATGGACGTGGCGAAGATCATGCCGGAACTCGACAAGATCTTCGGCGCCTCCGGTGAGTCGCCGCTGGCTGGCATGTTTCGCTTCATCCCGATGGAAACGACGAACTCGGTGATCGTCATCACGCCGCAGAAGGAATACCTGGAAAAGGCCGAAAGCTGGCTGTACAAGCTCGACCAGGGGGTGGGCGAGAACGGCACGCAGCTCTACGTGTACGACGTCAAGAACGTCAAGGCGGTGGATCTGTCCGACCACTTGAACGCGATTTTCACCGGCCAGGTCAGCCAGCGCTCGAGCAACAGCGGCAATGTCGCGCCGGGCCTGAAGCCGGTCAGCATCGGCCAGTTCAACAATCGTGGCGGGGTCGGGGGCGCTGGCAGCACCTACAACAACACGGCGATGAACCAGAGCAATCAACGTGGCCGCAATACCGCCCCGTCGAACCTGACCACCACCGGCACCGGCGCCGCCACGCCGACGGCGACAAGCGGCAAGCAGACCGACATCCGCATCACGCCGATCGAGGAAAACAACCAGCTGCTGGTGATGGCCACGCCCGGCGAATGGGATTCCATCCGCGCCGCTATCCATCGCCTGGACATCGCGCCGCTGCAGGTGCAGATCGAGGCGAAGATCCTCGAGGTCACCCTGACCGGCAACCTGCAATACGGCGTGCAATGGTGGCTCTCCGGGCTTATCAACAATTCCAACGCGGGCTCCGGAACCGGGTTCCAATACGGCAGCGATTACCAGGGCAATTCGTCAGACCGCCACCGTGTCTCGCTGGGTGGCGGTGCCCCGCAATCGTTGAATGGCGGTGGCCCCGGCGTGCTCTATTCGTACCTGAACAAGAATTTCCAGGTGGCGCTCAACGCGCTCGAAAAGAGTGGGAACTCCAAGATCCTGTCCTCGCCCTCGCTGGTGGTGATGAACAACCAGCAGGCACAGTTGACGGTGGGTACGCAGGTTTCGGTGATTTCGGCTTCGCTGGTCGGCCTTGGCGGATACGGCGGTACCACGACGGGTACCGGCATCTCGACTACCGGCATCGGCCAGGCCAATTACATCAGTACCGGCGTCACCCTCAGCATCACGCCGCGCGTGAATCCGGGCGGCCTGGTGTACATGGAAGTGAGTCAGGAAGACACGTCGCCGGATTACAGTACGGTCACGGCCAACAACCCGAATCCCGCCATCAACCAGCGCAATCTCGATACGCAGGTTGCGGTGCAAAGCGGGCAGACTGTCCTGTTGGGCGGCATGATCCAGGATCAGGACGGCGATTCACGCAACGGCGTTCCGGGATTGAGCAAGATTCCCGTAATCGGCAGCCTGTTCGGCAGCACGACCAAGACCCGTCAGCGCACCGAGCTGATCGTGCTGATCACCCCGCGCGTCATCACCAGCTCCGACGAAGCCCAGCAGATGACGCAGGAATACGAGCAGAAATTCGAGTCCCTCGCGCCGCTGCGCGCTCGCAATGCCGTTCCGGCCTCCAGCCAGGCGCCGGCGCCCGCGCAGGCCGTTCCACTCAAGCCCGAACCCGCGGCATCCCAGGAGAATCCACAAGGTGAAAAGTAAAAAAGTACATTTTGCGAAGATTGCGTTCGCTGGCGCGGTTGCGCTGGCGTTGGCGGGCTGCGCCGGCATGGCCAGGAAGGACGAAGACGCTTCCGTGATCAAAGCCAAGTCCGTGCAGCGCTGGGATTACCTCATCGCGAAGCAGGCGGACAAGGCGTATGACTACCTTGCCCCCGGCTACCGCAAGACGATTTCCCGCGAGCAGTACGCCCACAACATGAGCGGCCGCGGTACGCGTTGGAGCTCGGTCGCGTACAACTCGCAAACCTGCGACGCCGATACCTGCACGGTGCACCTGTCGGTCGGTTACACCCTGAACCTGGGCGGCATGGCCGGGGAGACGAAGTCGATGGGCTTTGCGGTGGAGAAATGGATAAAGG
>DATJIL010000085.1:0-4342 GCA_035493385.1 Rudaea sp. | reverse complement strand
TGGAGTTGGATCAAAGGCATGCGAGGAAATCCGTTGGCGCCAGAATAGGAACCGCGAATTTCCCGGTCAGCGCGAGCAGGTCCTTGTCGCCACTCACCAGCCATCGCGCCTTGCCCGCTACGGCGAGTTGCAGGAAGGGCATGTCGAACGGGTCGCGGCAAGCGGGAACCGCCGGCAAGGTCCTCGGCATGGGTACGACGGCCGCGTAAGGCAGGTAGTCGGCCAGCAATTCGTCGCGTTCGTGCGAGTCGAGCCGGAACTTCGGATAGGCCAAAACCCGCAGCAACTCCTGCGCGGTAGCCGTGCTGGTCAACGGCACGCAGGCGCCGTTTTGCCAGGAGGCGCGCACCTGACTCATTACGTCGCCGCCGAACAGCAGGGCCGACACCACGATGTTGGTGTCGAACACCACGCGCGGAGCGCGCCTCACGATTTGCGCTTGCGCGGTCGCGGCGCGGGCTTTGTCGAATACGCGGCGGGCGCTTCGGCCACGCGTTGGCGGGCCCATGTCACGGCGGCATCGACATCGGTCGAACGGATGTCCAGTTCCGCGAGCTTCGCGCGCACGGCATCGCCGCGCTGGATGCGTACCGGCGTGAGCACGATCGCGCCATCGCGCGTCTGCACGTCGAAGTATTCGGTGGCGGCGACGCTGGCCGTGGCGGCTTTCGGCAAGGTGAGCTGATTTTTGGCAGTGAGCTTGGCGAGCATGGCTGCGCTCAAAGTAAGGATTCCTTACTTTACGCTAGCCCACCCGGGCGCGCAACCCCCCGCAAACAAAAACGGGCCGCATCGCGCGGCCCGTGAGTGTGCGAGGTTGGAAGCGGTTACTTGATCTTCGCGTCGACGCGCAGTTGATCGGCCTTGTCCGTCTTCTCCCACGAGAACGCGGTCGCCGTCTGGGTCTTGCCCTTGGCGTCCTTGTAGCTGACCTTGTGCGGCTTGCGCCCGAAGTGGCCGTAGGCAGCGGTGAGCTGGTACATCGGGTGGATCAGGTCGAGCATCTGCAGGATGCCGTAGGGACGCAGGTCGAAATGCTTGCGGATCAGTTTCTCGATCTTGTCGTCGCTGATCTTGCCGGTGCCGAACGTCGTGACCGAGATCGAGGTCGGATGCGCCACGCCGATCGCGTAGGACACCTGCACCTCGCAACGCTCGGCGATGCCGGCGGCGACGATGTTCTTGGCGACATAGCGCGCGGCATAGGCGGCCGAGCGGTCGACCTTGGACGGGTCCTTGCCGGAGAACGCGCCGCCGCCGTGGCGGGCCATGCCGCCGTAGGTGTCGACAATGATCTTGCGTCCGGTCAGGCCGCAGTCGCCGACCGGACCGCCGATCACGAACTTGCCGGTCGGGTTGATGTGCACCTTATTCTTCGCCAGCGCGTCCAGCCACTTCTTCGGCAGCACGGGCTTGAGGATCAGCTCGCGCACGCCTTCAACGAGGTCGGCGTGCTTGATCTGAGGATCGTGCTGGGTGGACAGGACCACGGCATCGAGGCCGGTCACCTTGTGCGCGCTGTCGTAGCGCAGCGTGACCTGCGACTTCGCGTCCGGGCGAAGCCACGGCAGCTTGCCGGCCTTGCGCACCTTGGCCTGCTGTTCGACGAGGCGGTGCGAGTAGTAAATCGGCGCGGGCATGAATTCCGGCGCCTCGGTGCAGGCGTAGCCGAACATCAGGCCCTGGTCGCCGGCGCCCTGTTCCTCGGGTTTCTTGCGATCCACGCCCTGGTTGATGTCCGGCGACTGCTTGCCGATGAGGTTCAGCACGCCGCAGGTGGCGCCGTCGAAGCCGACGTCGGAGGAGTCGTAGCCGATATCGAGGATGACCTTGCGCGTGAGCGCCTCCAGGTCGATCCATGCGCTGGTCGTGATTTCGCCGGCGACGATGGCGACGCCAGTCTTGACCATGGTTTCGCAGGCCACGCGCGCGCGCTTGTCCTGCGCGAGGATGGCGTCGAGCACGGCGTCGGAAATCTGGTCGGCGACCTTGTCCGGATGGCCTTCGGACACGGATTCGGAGGTAAACAGGTAATTGCTCATCGGGCTGGATATCCGCACAAGGGAACGGGGGAAAGCCGCGCATGATACAACGTGCGGCACGGCTTTGCAGCCGCGTCAAGCCAGTGTTGTGCCGCGATTCATGTTCGGACGTCTAAACGGCCAGGCCGCGATCGGCCGGCCCGCCGTCAGCGCGGCGCCGGAAGAATTTCGATGTGCCCGCCGGATTGCCTTCCGGCAGGACGCGGGCGATTCCGCAGAGTTGCTTGACCGGCGTCAATGCGGCAGGTGCGCATCTGTGCTGGTATCGCCGGCAGGCAGCGCCGTCAGGCGCCGCCGCGAGTTCGTTTCGGGCGATGAGGCGTCACATGAACATGCCGGGCCGAGTCGTGCTGGTGGCCGCAGCGATATTGTCCGTACTGGCGCCGAAGACGGTTTTCGCCGCGCCATTCCATCTGCTGATGGATATTTATCCGGGGCCGAACAGCGGTGCCGACAGCTACATGGTATCCGACGGCAGCCAGCTGTTCTTTTGGGGACACGATGGCGTATCGGGCAGCGCCGGCCAGCCCTGGGCCTCGGACGGCACCGTGTCGGGTACGCACAAGATCGGCGACTTCGTCGGCAGCGGCGGCGCGTTTTTCGACTACCAGCCGAGATTCGCCTATCGCGGCGTCGCCTATTTCGTCGTCTACGATGGCTTCACCGGCCGGCAATTGTGGCGCAGTGACGGTACTTTCCCCGGCACGTTCGCGCTGACCAACGTCAACGGTGGCCTCGACAGCGATGTCGTCAACCTCACGCCGGTAGGCGGCGTGCTGGTATTCGAAGGCGGCAATGCGAGCTACGGCTATGCGCTGACAAGCACCGACGGCAGCGTGGCCGGCACGCAGGTGCTGTCGTCGACCCTCTACGCGAGCTCCGCCGGCGTCGTGCAGAAGGGACACGCGGTCTTCCTCGGCTCGTCCGGGCCGAGCGTCGGCCTGATCGTGACCGACGGAACGCCGGGCGGCACTTCGTTCTTCACGGTTCCCGGGCTGACCGGATTCTCGGCGATCGCGCACAACATCGCCGCCGTCAACGAAACGGTCTATTTCGTCGGCGTCGACGGCACGCACGGCACCGAGTTGTGGCAGACCGACGGCACGCAGGGCGGCACCGCGATCGTGCGCGACATCTACGTCGGATCGAATTCCTCATTTCCGAACTCGCTGACGCGCGTCGACGACCGCCTGTTCTTCGTCGCCACGACGCCTGGCGCCGGCAAGGAACTGTGGATGTCGGACGGCACGCTCGGCGGCACCGTGAACGTCAAGGACATTCACCTCGGTCTCCTCGACAGCTCGCCGGCGCAGCTCACCGCGCTCAACGGCGTGCTCTATTTCGTGGCGAACGACGGCACGACAGGCAACGAGCTGTGGAGGAGCGATGGCACCGGTTCCGGCACGACGCTGGCGCTCGGCGATTTCAATCCCGGCGCAGCCGGCGCGTTCGACTACGCCTACAACACCGTGCAGGCGGTCAATCACAAGCTCGCGCTCGTGATGGGCGTGGCCGGCGCGCCGGCCTACACGATCCCATACGTCAGCGACGGCAGCCTGGTCGCCACGCAGCCGATGGACGCGACGCAGACCGCCACCGTCTTCTACAGCGGACTCGTTGCGGCGAATGGCCGGCTGTTCGCCTCGGGCACGGTCCCGCCTTCGAACTTCGGCAACGAGCTGATCGCGACGGACGCGTTTGCGACGCTCGGCAACACCTGGTGCGCGAACGCAGAGGAATCGATCCCGGATAACCTGGCGGCGGGATTGAACTCGCGCTTTCGTCTGCCGGGCCGCGGTGGGATCACCGCACTGTCGGTGTCGGTCGATATCGGCCATACCTATGTGGGCGATCTCTCGATCAGCCTGCGGCACGAGCAGACCGGAACGCAAGTCACGCTGTTCAACCAGCCTGGCGCGTGCTCGGGCGCTTTGCTCGATATCGTGTTCGACGACGCTGCGGCGAGCAGCGTACAGGCGACGTGCAGCAATGCGCGCCTGGCGTATCCACGCGACCAGAGTTACGTTCCCGCGAATCCACTGGCCGCATTCGCCGGCGAAGCGTTGCGCGGCGACTGGACGCTGAATGTCGTCGATCACAAAACCGGCGACGTTGGTATCCTGCACGAATGGTGCATGAACTTCACGAGCGACCTGATCTTCGCCGACGGCCTGGATTGATCAGGCGGCGAGCGGCAGGTCTGCGGCGGTGGCGTTGAAGTACTCGCGCGTCAGGCGCAGTTGCTCGCGTGCGCTTTCGGCGCGATTCACGATGTTCCGGAAAGCGGAATTTTCCGCGCG
>DATJIL010000084.1:0-7896 GCA_035493385.1 Rudaea sp. | reverse complement strand
AGCGCAGGCACACCTCCGCAATCCATCCCTGGCAGGCCGCCCGTTCGGCATCCATGCCTCACCTGGTAAAGCTCGCGCGAACTGCCATTCAAGGCAGTTCGCAAGCGCGAGCTTTACCAACCCATATACTGTCCGCCGTTGATGGCCAGGTTCGCACCGGTGATCCAGCGCGCTTCGTCGTTGGTGAAAAACGCAACGGCGTAAGCGATTTCGTCCGGTTCGCCCAAGCGCCCGACCGGGATCTGCGCGGCGATCTTGTTGCGCACGTCCTCCGGCACGGCCATCACCATTTCGGTGGCGACGTAGCCCGGCGATACCGTGTTGACGGTGATGCCGAACTTCGCGTTTTCCTGGGCCAGCGAAATCGTGAAGCCGTGCATGCCGGCTTTCGATGCAGCGTAGTTGGCCTGGCCGTACTGGCCCTTCTGGCCATTGATCGAACTGATCTGGATGATGCGCCCCCATTTGCGATTGCGCATGCCCTCGATGACCGGGCGAGTGACGTTGAAGCAGGAGTTGAGGTTCGTGTTGATCACTTCCTGCCACTGCAGGGCACTCATCTTGTGGAAGGTGGTGTCGCGCGTGATGCCGGCGTTGTTGATCAGGATGTCGATGGGTCCGAGTTGTTTTTCGACGCCATGGACGAGTTTTTCCGCCGCTTCCGGCGAGGACACGTCGCCCGGCACGATCGCTGCGTCCACACCGTGCGATTTCATGCTCGCTTGCCAGGTACGAGCCTTGGCTTCGTCGCGGTAATTCGTCGCAACCTTGTGGCCCAGAGCGGCCAGGCGTTTGACGATGGCGCTGCCGATGCCGCCGGTGCCGCCGGTGACGAGTGCGATGCGTGCAGTCATGATTCTCTCCTTGCGCTTTGCGGGTGTTGCCCGATTGTACACACCGTCGATTGCGATGCTGCCCGCAGTGCAGCAAGGTCGAATTCCTTCGCTGCCGCCAACAGCAGCGCGGCGGGTAATGAAGCCTGCGGCACGCGTTGACCGAGAAAAGCGAGCGCCGTGCGCAAGGCTGGCATCGGATCGGCGCGATCCACGGGCCGCGCGCGATCCTGCTTGGACAGTTTTTTGCCATCCGCGTCCAGCGCCAGCGGCAGGTGCAGATATTCCGGCGTCGGATAGCCGAGCAGGCGTTGCAGATGGATTTGCCGCGGCGTGGAATCGAGCAGATCCGAACCGCGCACGACTTCGGTGATGCCTTGTTCGGCATCGTCCACGACGACCGCGAGCTGGTAGGCGTACCAGCCTTCGACGCGACGTATGACGAAATCGCCGGCTTCGTCGCGCAGGCGCCAGGCGGGCGCGCGCGCGGGATCCGGCGACGCGATGCAGGCGCGATGGATGCCACTGGTCGATTCCAGGTCCGTGCGGCTGCACCAGCACGGAAAAACGTGTCCTGCTGCATCGAGTCGCGCAAACGCGGACGCGTATGCCGACTCGCGACGGCTCTGGAACAGCACCGGTTCGTCGGATTCCATGCCGAAGGCGGCGAGGGTTTCGAGAATGTCTTGCGCCGCGCCGGGAACCTCGCGCGGCGGATCGAGGTCTTCCATGCGGACGATCCAGACGCCGTTTTGTGCACGCGCGCTAATCCAGCTTCCGACCGCCGCGACCAGCGAGCCGAAATGCAGCGATCCAGTAGGCGAAGGGGCAAAACGGCCGCGGTAAGTCATGCTCTACACTGCTTGAATTCGGTTCAGTTTACCCAAAGCTATTCCACGATCCGCCAACCACGAGGATTTCCATGCTGCGCATTCTCCTGTTCCTCGGCACCAACCTCGCCATCATGCTGGTGCTCGGCATCGTCTGCTCGATCTTCGGCATCGATCGCTGGGCCTATGGTCAGGCCGGCATCAACCTGCAAGGCCTGCTGGTCATGTGCGCCGTGTTCGGCATGGGCGGCGCGTTCATTTCGCTGGCAATGTCCAAGACCATCGCGAAGTGGACCACTCACGCGCAGGTGATCGTGCAGCCGCGCGGTGCGAATGAGCAGTGGTTGCTCGACACCGTACGCCAGCATGCGCAGCAGGCCGGCATCGGCATGCCGGAAGTTGCGCTGTACGACTCGCCGGACATGAACGCTTTCGCGACCGGCATGAGCCGCAATCACGCGCTGGTGGCGGTGAGCACGGGTTTGCTGCAATCCATGAACCGCGACGAGATTTCCGCCGTGCTCGGCCACGAGATCACGCACGTCGCCAACGGCGACATGGTCACGCTGACTTTGATCCAGGGCGTGCTCAACACCTTCGTGATGTTCCTCGCTCGCATCATTGGCAGTGTGGTCGACAGCGCCATCGGCGGCAATCGCGACGACAACCGCGGCGGCGGCATCGGCTATTTCCTGATCGTGATGCTGTTGCAGACCGTGCTCGGTTTCCTCGCCACCATCGTCGTGATGTGGTTCTCGCGCTGGCGCGAATTCCGTGCCGACGCGGGCGGTGCACGCCTTGGCAGTCGCGCCGGCATGATTGCGGCGCTGCAAACGCTGTCCGGCAGCCATGAATCCGGCCTGCCGAAAGCCGTGCAGGCATTCGGCATCTCCGGCGACAGTCGCGTGACGCGCTTGTTCATGAGCCATCCGCCGATCGCCGAACGCATCGCGGCGCTGCGCAACGCGGCGGCGTAAGCGCCAACAAAAAAGCCGCGATTGCTCGCGGCTTTTTTTGCGTGTCGATAAAACGGGCCTATCAGCCGCCCATCGCCTTCTTCACTTCGGCGACGTAGTCTTCCTGCACCTTCTCGATGCCTTCGCCGACGACCAGGCGCTTGAAGCCGATCACGTCGGCGCCGGCGGCCTTGGCCGCGGCTTCGACGGTCTGCTCGGTGTTGAGCACGTAGGGCTGGCCGTAGAGCGTGTTCTCGTTGACGATCTTGGCGATCTTGCCGCCGATGATCTTCTCGAGGATGTTCGCCGGCTTGGCCTTGTCCTTGTCGCTCATCTTGGCGAGTTCGATTTCCTTTTCCTTCTCGATGAAGGCGGCGGGAACGTCGCTGGCCTTGTTGTAGGGCGGGTTCATCGCCGCCACGTGCATGGCGACGCCGCGCGCGAAATCCGCGCTGCCGCCCTTGGTTTCCACGAGTACGCCGATGCGGCCGCCGTGCAGGTAGGCGGCAATGGCGTTGCTGCTGTCGATGCGCGCCATGCGGCGCACCTGCACGTTCTCGCCGACCTTGGCGACGAGCCACGCGCGTGCTTCCTCGACGGTCGGACCGTAGGAAGTCTTGGCCGCCTTGAGCGCCTCGACGTCGGCAGCGCCGCTGGCGAGCGCGGTTTTCGCGACTTCATCGACGAACTTGAGGAAGTTTTCGTCCTTGGCGACGAAGTCGGTTTCGGAGTTGATCTCGACCAGCACGGCCTTGCCGCCATCCTGGGCGACCGCGATGCGGCCTTCCGCGGCGACGCGGCTGGCCTTCTTGTCGGCCTTGGCCAGGCCCTGCTTGCGTAGCCATTCGATGGAGGTGTCGATGTCGCCGTTGTTTTCGGTGAGCGCCTTCTTGCACTCCTTCATGCCGGCGCCGGAGCGCTCGCGCAGCTCCTTGACCATGCTTGCGGTGATTTCCATGGTGAACCTCGTTGGGAATACCGGGAATACGAGCCCGGATGCAATGTCTTCGGTTGTGGAGTCGTACTCTCCACAACCCCCATCGAACCCTCGCTGCACGAGGGTTCGATTGCCCCCTTGACTCAAGGGGGCGAAAAGCGCCGGGATTAAACCGCTGCGTCCTTGTCGGTCGCTTCGTTCTCGGCGACTTCGGCTTTGGCGCGGGCCAGGCTGTCGTCAGCCTTTTTTGGCGCCGGCTTGCGCACCGGTGCGGCGGCCTTCTTCGGCGCGGGTTTGCGCGGCGCCGGCTTGTTGCGGCGGTCGTCGCGTTCACGCGCTGGCTTGGCGACCGGATTGCCGTCGGCGTCGAGCTCGACGAACTCGTCCTTGGCGGTGGCGGCGGTGATCGGCGCGGCAGCCTTGCCTTCCAGTACGGCATCGGCAATGGCGCGGGTGTACAACTGCACCGCGCGGATCGCGTCGTCGTTGCCGGGAATCGCATAGTCGACCAGAGACGGGTCGTAGTTCGTGTCGACCACGGCCACGACCGGGATGCCGAGCTTCTTGGCTTCCTTGACCGCGATGTCTTCGTGGCCGATATCGATCACGAACAGCGCATCCGGCAGCGCATTCATGTTCTTGATGCCGCCGAGCGACCTCTCGAGCTTGTCCTTCTCGCGCAGCAGGCCCATCACTTCGTGCTTGACCAGCTTGTCGAAGCTGCCATCGGTGGCCATCGCCTCGATTTCCTTCAGGCGCGCGACCGACTGCTTGACCGTGCGGAAGTTGGTCAGCATGCCGCCGAGCCAACGCTGGGAGACATACGGCATGCCGCAACGCTCGGCTTCTTCCTTGATCGCGTCGCGCGCAGAGCGCTTGGTGCCGACGAACAGGACGGTACCGCGCTTCTGCGCCAGGCCCGACACGAAGTTGGTCGCGTCGGTGAACAGTGGCAGGGTCTTTTCCAGGTTGATGATGTGGATCTTGCCGCGCGCGCCGAAAATGTACGGCGCCATGCGCGGGTTCCAGTAGCGGGTCTGATGGCCGAAATGCACGCCGGCTTCCAGCATCTGGCGCATGGTGACTTGAGACATGGGATAAACTCCAAATAGGGACGCAACCGCTGTCCAAAGCGGCGAGTCCGGGGTTAGAACCTCCACGTACCCAGCGTTGGCGACCTCGTGGGCGGACGGCGTAGCGTCTGCCTGAAGCACCCCGACAACGGATTCGATACGTGTGCGGATTTGCTCCCGGTATGGGAGCGGGCGCAGATTCTACAGGGTTTTCAGGTCGTTGCAAACAAAATTCAGCGTGCCGTGCAGCGCTCCGCTACAATAGGCGGATGCCTGTCACCATCAAGACCCCCGCTGAAATCGAGCAGATGCGCGTCGCCGGTCGCCTTGCCGCCGAGGTGCTGGAACTGCTCGTGCCGCACGTCAAGGCCGGCGTGACCACCGAAGAACTCGACGCGATCGCGCACGACCACATCGTCGGCGTGCAGAAAGCCGTGCCGGCGAATGTCGGCTACAAGGGTTTTCCGAAAACCGTCTGCACCTCGGTCAACAACGTGATCTGCCACGGCATTCCGAGCCCGGGCAAGGTGCTCAAGGACGGCGACATCGTCAACATCGACGTCACCGTGATCAAGGACGGCTGGCACGGCGACACCAGCCGCATGTATTACGTCGGCGAGCCGTCGGTACTCGCCCGGCGCCTGTGCACGGTCGCGTTCGAGGCGATGATGAAGGGCATCGAGCAGGTGCGTCCCGGCGCGACGCTCGGCGACATCGGCCACGCCGTGCAGCAGCACGCCGAAAGCAATCGTTTCTCGGTGGTGCGCGAATACTGCGGACACGGCATCGGTCGCATCTACCACGAGGATCCGCAGGTTCTGCACTACGGCCAGCGCGGCACCGGCCTGCGCCTGGAAAAAGGCATGACGTTCACGGTCGAGCCGATGATCAATGCCGGCAAGCCGGGCACGCGCCTGTTGCCCGACGGCTGGACCGTGGTCACGCGCGACCATTCGCTGTCGGCGCAGTGGGAACATACCGTGACCGTGACCGACGACGGGTTCGAGATACTGACGCCCTGGCCGAAGAATCCCTGAATAACCTGCTGTGCTCGACATCTCGCGCGCGACGGTCCTTCAGGGATTCTTGATGGCGTCTGATTCCTAGCGCAAACCGGTACGTTGCATGTCTGCAGTCGCGATCAATCTGCCGCGCCTCCCCGCCGCGATTCCGCGCAGCGGCGTGTCGCGCGAGGCGCGCATGGCACTGCGGCAATTGCTCGACGACAACGATCGGCAACTCGCCGAGGCGTTTCGCGCGGGCGCGAATGTGGATGATCTCACGCATGCGCGCGCCGACGCGGTCGAACGCATCGTTGCGCACGCGTGGACGGCATGCATCGGCGATGCCGATGCGGCGGCGCTGCATGCGGTCGGCGGTTTCGGCCGCGCCGAGTTGTTCCCGCATTCGGACGTCGACCTGCTCGTGTTGTGCGAACAATCGCCAACGGGTCCGCTGTCGCGCGCGCTTGAAGCTTTTTTCGCCTGCCTGTGGGACATTGGCCTCAAGCCAGGCCATTCCGTGCGCACGCTGGCCGAATGCCGCGAACATGCCGCCGCGGATGCGAGCGTGTACACCAGCCTGTTCGACGCGCGCCGGATCGCCGGAGCCGCGAGCTTCGATGCGGCGCTCGCCGCCTTGCTTGACGACGATGCAGTCTGGTCGAAGCAGCGCTATCTGGGTGCGCGGCGTGCCGACCGCGATGCGCGCCACGCGCGTTTCAACGACACGGCCTACAACCTGGAGCCGAACCTCAAGGACGGCCCGGGCGGCCTGCGCGCGGCGCAGACGATCCTGTGGCTGGGCCGACGCCTGTTCGCCGCGACGAATTTTTCCACATTGGGAAAATGCGGCATGTTGGCGCCGGCGGAGGTGGCGGCGATCGAGGCGTCTCGGCACCTGCTCGCGAGCATGCGTTTCGCCCTGCACCTCGCCGCCGGTCGCGCTGAAGAGCGCCTGCTGTTCGACTACCAGCGTGCTCTCGCCGTGCAGTTCGGGTTCGCCGACGAGCACCGCGAGAACCTCGCCGTCGAACAGTTCATGCAGGGTTATTACCGCGCCGCGATGGCGATCGAGCGCCTGAGCACGCGCTTCATCGACGCCTGCGAAGAGACGCTGGAAGCGCCGGCGTTGCCGCTTCGCGTGAGCCTGGATTTCGTCGCCATCAACGCGCGCCTGGACAGCGATACGCCGGACCTGTTCGAACGCCGTCCCGCCGCGTTGGTCGACCTGTTCCGCATCTGGGGTGAGCACGCGCAGGTCATCGCGTTGCGCACGACGCTCGTGCGCCGCATCGAATCCGCAATGGCGCGCGTTGGCAATCGCCTCGGGGAAGACGATGCGGTGAACGCCGCCTTCCTGCGCCTGCTGCGGCGTGGGGCGCCAGCGGTCGAGGCGCTGGCGCGCATGAACCGCTTCGGCGTGCTCGCGCACTACCTGCCGGCGTTCGGACGCATCGTCGGGCGCATGCAATACGACCTGTTCCACGTCTATACGGTGGACGAACACACGATCCGCGTGCTGCGCAACGTCGAACGCTTCGCCAGCGCGCAGGCCAGCCGCGAGTTCGCGCAGGCGCACGCGTTGTGGTCGCGCCTGCCGAAATCCGAACTGCTGCTGCTTGCCGCCTTGTTCCACGACATTGCCAAGGGCCGTGGCGGCGACCATTCCGAACTTGGCGAAGCGGAGGCGCGCGCATTTTGCGAGCGCCTGAAGTTGTTGCCCGCGGAAATCGATCTCGTCGCCTGGCTGGTGCGCCGACACCTGCTAATGAGCGTGACTGCACAGCGCCAGGACATCGCCGATCCGGACGTGGTGCGCGGCTTCGCCGCCGAAGTCGCCGACTGGGAGCGCCTGGATTACCTGTACCTGCTTACCTGCGCCGACATCGCGGGCACCAGCGCGAAGCTGTGGAATTCGTGGAAGGACAAACTGCTTTCCGACCTGTACGTAAGCACGCGCTATGCATTGCGCGCGGGCCTGGAAAATATTCCCCACGCAGGCGAGCGCGCGGACGAGTGCCGGCACGAGGCACGGGCTATCCTGCGCGAGGATGGAATGGACGCGGCGACCATCGAGCGCGTCTGGACGGACTTTCCGGATGAGAGCTTTCTGCGTTTCACCCCGGCGCAGATCGCCTGGCAGACGCACGGCATCGCGCAGGCATCGGCCGACGGCCTGCATGTGCTGGTCGAGGCACGGGGTCCGCGCGGCGGCACCGAAGTGTTCGTGCATGCCGCCGACCGCGACGGCCTGTTCGCGGCGATT
>DATJIL010000083.1:0-8105 GCA_035493385.1 Rudaea sp. | reverse complement strand
CCCGGTCATTACGGAAATGCGCACGCAATCGCGGCGCATGGGCCAGATCGTCGAGGATCTGCTGACCCTGTCGCGGCTGGAGATGAAGCGCAGTCTGCAGGATGAGCATGTGGCGACGGCGCCGATGTTTGCGACGATCCGCAAGGAGGCCGAGGCGCTGAGCCAGGGCCGCCACCGCATCGTGCTGGAGAACAGCGCGCATCGCGACCTGCTCGGATCGCCGAAGGATCTGCACAGCGCGTTTTCCAACCTGGTCAGCAACGCGGTGCGCTACACACCGACCGGTGGCGAGATCGTGATGCGCTGGCGGCTCACGCCGACCGGCGCGGAATTCTCGGTGACCGATACCGGCTACGGCATTCCGGCCGAACATCTGGCGCGCCTGACCGAGCGCTTCTACCGCGTGTCGTCGAGCCGCTCGCGCGGCACCGGCGGCACTGGCCTGGGCTTGTCCATCGTCAAGCATGTGTTGAACCTGCACCAGGCGCGCCTGACCATTGCCAGCGAACCCGGCAAGGGTTCGACGTTTACGTGCCAGTTCGACCAGGCGCGGCTGCTAGAGGTCGGCGGCGACGCGGCTTGATCGTTGGCGCTGTCATCGAACCGTAATTTTTCCATCACCCACGCGAAATACACGACCTGTAAAAAGTTGCCGGTCATCCACGCACGGGAGTCGTCATGTTCAATATCCGCAAGATCGCTTTCGCCCTCGGCGTCGCCGCCGCGGGATTCTCCGGTTTCGCCACGGCCGCCGATGTCACCGGCGCCGGTTCCAGCTTCGTGTATCCGGTGTTGTCGAAGTGGTCGGCCACGTTTGCCGAGAAGACCGGCAACCATGTCAATTACCAGTCCATCGGTTCGGGCGGCGGCATCGCCCAGATCAAGGCCGGCACCGTCGATTTCGGCGCCTCCGACAAGCCGCTGGACGCGCAAGAGCTGGGCAAATTCGGCCTCGGCCAATTCCCCAGCGTCATCGGCGGCATCGTTCCGGCCTACAACATCGATGGCGTGGAATCCGGCAAGCTCGTCCTCGACGGTAACGTCCTGTCCGGCATCTTCCTCGGCAAGATCGCGAACTGGAACGACGCGGCGATCGCCAAGCTCAATCCGGGCCTGAAACTGCCGGATGCGAAGATCACCGTCGTGCATCGTTCGGATGGATCTGGAACGAGTTTCAACTTCACCAATTATCTTTCCAAGGTCAGCGCGGACTGGAAGGCAAAGGTCGGCGAGGGCACCGCGGTCGAATGGCCGACGGGCATCGGCGGCAAGGGCAACGAAGGCGTTTCGGCCTACGTGAAGCAGATCAAGAACTCGATCGGCTACGTCGAATACGCCTATGCGCTGAAAAACAACATCGGCTATGCGTTGATGACGAACGCCGCCGGCAAGACGATCAAGCCGGGCAATGCCGCTTTCCAGGCTGCCGCGGCAACCGCGGATTGGGCGCACGCGGCAGACTTCAACCTGATCATGACCAATGCGCCCGGCGCCGACGCATGGCCGATCACGGCGACGACCTGGGTGATCATGTACAAGCAGCCGAAGAATGCGGCGAATTCCAAGGTGGTGTTCGACTTCTTCAAATGGTCGCTGGAACACGGCCAGGCGCAGGCGCAGGAACTCGATTACGTGGCCCTGCCCGAAGCGCTGGTCAAGCAGATCGAAGCGTATTGGCAGACGCAGTTCAAGCACTGAGCGCACTGACGTAAAGTAAAATGAAGGATGGCACGCCGCACTCGGGCGGCGTGCCTGGCTTTTTCACGGGACTGAGCATGTCGATCGCCACCCACGTCGCCGATCCCGGCAACGACCGCAGCCGCGTCGACGCGCGCAACGACGCGCTGTTCCGCGGCATTCTGCGCGTCTGTGCCTTGCTCGTCCTGGCCGCGCTGCTCGGTGCGGCATTGTCCACACTGTGGGGTGGTCGCGAAGTGCTGTTCGGCGATGGCTGGCATTTCCTGACCAGCACGCAATGGAATCCCGTCGAGAACCGCTACGGCGCCTGGGCGCCGATCTACGGAACCTTGGTCACCTCGCTGATCGCGATCGTCATTGCCGTGCCGCTGAGCTTCGGCATTGCCTTGTGCCTGACCGAAATCGCGCCGGCGTGGCTGCGCACACCGGTCGCCACAGCCATCGAATTGCTCGCGGCGATTCCGTCGATCATCTACGGTATGTGGGGATTGTTCGTGTTCGTTCCGTTCATGGCCGCGCACGTCGACCCGTTGCTGGATTCCACGCTGGGCCGCGTGCCACTGATCGGCGCGCTGTTCCGAGGCCCGCCGCTGGGGCTGGGCCTGCTCACTGCCGGCATCGTGCTGGCGATCATGATCATGCCATTCATTTCTTCGGTGATGCGCGAGGTGTTCCAGACCGTGCCCGCGCGCCTGAAGGAATCGGCGTACGCCTTGGGTTCCACGACATGGGAAGTAGTCTGGGACATCGTCCTGCCGTACACGCGGCAGGCCGTCATCGGCGGCATCTTCCTCGGCCTGGGCCGCGCACTCGGCGAAACCATGGCGGTCACGTTCGTGCTCGGCAATGCCTACGACCTCAGCGCCTCGCTGCTGATGCCGGGCACTTCGATTTCCTCGTCCATCGCCAACGAATTCAATGAGGCGGTGGGCCTGCACCGCTCCGCCTTGATTGCACTGGGCTTCCTGCTGTTCGTGGTGACGTTCGTCGTGCTGTTGATCGCGCGCTGGATGTTGCGCTCGCTCAAGCGCAGGGAAGGCAACGCATGAGCGCGCAGGTCTACCGTCGCCGCTACGCGAAAAACGTCATCGCGCAGACGTTGGCCAGCGCCGCCGCGTTGCTGGCACTGATCTTTCTCGCCTGGATTCTGTGGGTGACTGTCAGTCGTGGCGTGCAGGCGATCGGGTTGCCGCTGTTCACGAAAATCACCGCTTATGCCGACCAGGGCGGCCTGGCCAACGCCATTGTCGGCAGCTTCATCATCGACGTCATGGCGATCGCGATGTGCGCGCCGGTCGGCGTGCTGGCCGGGGCGTATCTGGCCGAATACGCGCGCGGCACGCGACTGGGCGAGACGATTCGTTTTCTCAACGACATACTGCTTTCCGCGCCGTCCATCGTGCTCGGCCTGTTCGTGTACGTGATCGTGGTGCTGCCGATGACCGCGCTGACCAATGGCTCGACGTCATTCTCCGCGCTGGCCGGCTCCATCGCGCTCGCCCTGATCGGGCTGCCGGTGATCGTGCGCACCACCGACGAAATGCTGCAACTGGTGCCGTCGACGCTGCGCGAGGCCGCGCTGTCGCTCGGCATTCCGCAATGGAAACTGACCGTGCAGGTGCTGATGCGCGCGGCGGGCTCGGGCATTCTCACCGGCGTGCTGCTTGCACTGGCGCGGCTCGCCGGCGAAACCGCACCGCTGCTGTTCACCGCGTTCGGCAACAATTACATGGCCTACGGCCCGCTCGCGAAAATGGCCAGCCTGCCGGCGGCGATCTATCAGTACACCAACGATCCCAATCCCGCGCTCCACGCCATCGCCTGGGCGGGAGCGCTGCTCATCACCTTGTTCGTGCTCGCATTGAGCCTCATCGCGCGCGCCGTGTTCGCCCGCCGGAAGACGCATCATGAATGACCTTGCCATGGCTGCCGCTGCGGTCGCGCCGATCGAATCGGCGCGCATCAAGATCGCCGTGCGCGGCCTGAATTTCCACTATCACGATTTCCATGCGGTGCGGAACATCGACATGGACATTCCCGAACGCAAGGTCACCGCGATCATCGGGCCGTCGGGCTGCGGCAAATCGACCCTGCTGCGCGTGTTCAACCGCATCTACGCGATCTATCCGAAGCAGCGCGCTGACGGGCAGGTGCTGCTGGATGGCGAGAACATCCTCGAACCGGGCTACTCGCTCAACCGCCTGCGCAGCCAGGTCGGCATGGTGTTCCAGAAGCCGGTGCCGTTTCCGATGACGATCTACGAAAACGTGGCCTACGGCATCCGCCATCACGAGGCGCTGTCGCGCCCGCGCATGGACGAGCGCGTCGAGCAGGCACTACGCGCGGCGGCGCTGTGGGACGAGGTCAAGGACAAGCTCAAGCGCAGCGCGCTGGGCCTGTCTGGCGGGCAGCAACAGCGCCTGTGCATCGCGCGCGGCATCGCGCTGCGCCCGCAAGTGCTGCTTCTCGACGAGCCGACCTCGGCACTCGATCCCATCGCGACCGGGCGCATCGAGCAGCTGATCGAGGAATTGAAGAAGGATTACACCATCGTCATCGTCACCCACAACATGCAACAGGCGGCGCGCGTTTCCGACTTCACCGCGTTCATGTACATGGGCGAGCTGATCGAATTCGGCGACACCGAAAAGATTTTCACCAAACCGGACAAGAAGCAGACAGAAGACTACATCACGGGCAGATTTGGGTGAGCCGTCGCGCTTGCGCGATGCGTTGAAGCGCATCGCGCGCGGCGGCGAACGCCCGCAGCAGGACGCGAAGGGCGGGAGCCACTTGGCGAGATCCGGATGATCGAGCCTAGTGGCAACGAGAGCACATTGGAGAATTGGAATGGCCAACGAACACACCATCAAGAGCTACGACGAGGAACTCGCGCGCCTCACCAGCGAAATCGTGCGCATGGGCGAACTCGCCGCGACGCAACTCGAAGCGGCCATCGACGTGGTCGAACGCCGCGACGAGCGCGCCGCAATGCGCGTGGTCGAGAACGACGACGCTATCGATGCGTTCGAGCACGAAGTCAGCCACGACGTGGTGCGCCTGCTCGCGTTGCGCGCGCCGATGGCGCGCGACTTGCGCGAGGTCTTCTCCGCGCTGCGCATCGCATCGGACATCGAGCGCATCGGCGACTACGCCGCGAACGTGGCCAAGCGCTCCATTCCACTATCGATGGTGGCGCCGGTGGCGCCGGCACGCGGACTGCGCCGCTTGTCGGATCTCGCCGTCGCCGCCGTACGCAAGGTGCTCGACGCCTACCGCGATCGCGATGCGGACAAGGCCCACGAAGTCTGGGACGAGGACGTAGAACTGGACGACGCCTACACGGGCCTGTTCCGCGAACTGCTCACTTACATGATGGAAGACCCGCGCAGCATCACCTCGTGCACGCACCTGCTGTTCATGGCCAAGAACATCGAACGCATCGGCGACCATGCCACCAACATCGCCGAAAACGTCTGGTTCGCGGCCACCGGCAAGCCGTTGCAGACGCCGCGGCGCAAAGGCGACGTGACGGCCGAGCCCGTAATGCCGAAGCTGGGCGGCTGAGGGCGATTCTTGGCACAATGCTCCGGTTCGGACCGGACCGGACCGGAGCTAGGCATGGGCGATATCGCATCACCACGGGTCGAAAGCTTTTTCCACAAGGACACATGCACGTTCACGCATGTCGTCTATGACCGTGACGGCGGCGAATGCGCGATCGTGGATCCGGTGCTCGACTACGATGCCGCCGCTGCGCGAACGTCGACGGTTTCCGCCGATGCGGTTGTCGCCTTCGTGCGCCGACATGATCTGCGCACGGCGTGGATCCTGGAAACCCACGCACACGCCGATCACCTGAGTGCGGGTGCGTATCTACGCAATGCGCTGGGGGCGAAGCTTGCCATCGGACGCGGCATCGTCGGCGTGCAGGCGCATTTCAAGAAGGTGTTCGGATTGGGCGACGAGTTCGTCGCCGACGGCAGTCAATTCGACCGGCTGTTCGACGATGGCGATGTCTTCGCCATCGGCGCGCTGCAAGCTCGCGTCATGGCCACATCCGGGCACACGGCGGATAGCCTGACTTATCTCGTCGGCGACGCGGCATTCATCGGCGATACGCTGTTCGCGCCGGAAACCGGCAGCGCTCGCGCGGATTTCCCCGGCGGCGACGCGTCCCGGCTGTTCGCTTCCATCCGGAATATCCTGTCCTTGCCGCCGGACACACGCCTGTTCCTGTGCCACGACTACCCACCGAACACGCGTGCGCCGGTGGCGCAAACCTCCATCGCCGCGCAACGCGAAAACAACCCGCATATCCGCGACGCGGCGACCGAGTCCGAATACATCGCGCTGCGCTGCGCACGCGATGCCACGCTCGGCGTGCCGCGACTGCTGCTGCCGGCGCTGCAGGTCAATATTCGCGGCGGGAGTTTGCCCGAGCCAGATACGAACGGAATCCGCTATCTGAAGATTCCGCTGAATCGAATCGGGCCGGGATAGGCCTCAACGCGCGCCATCCGCGCGTGGCTGCGGCGCCGCGCAATAGATTCCGTGCAGGGTCTTGATCAGGCGCTTCGCCGGTCCGCTTGCGAGCCGGTAAAAGATGGTCTGCGCCTCGCGTCGCGTCGACACCAGGCCGTCTTCGCGCAGCCGTGCCAGGTGCTGCGACAGTGCCGACTGGCTCAGGTCGAGCGCATCGTTCAATTCGCCGACGTTGCGTTCGCCGCCGGCCAGCAGGCACAGGATGCGCAGACGCTGCGCGTTGGCCAGGGATTTGAGCAATCCGGAGGCGGCATCCGCGTGCGCGGCCATCGTCATGACTTCCTTCGAAGGCGAGCGTTGTTTGATCTGGGTCATTGGACGAGTCGGCATTCGAGGGATACTGGGTTCGGCGCACGTTTGTCGTGCGTGCCGTCTATTGCATTATATATTACACGATGCTACATTAGCAAACATGCATATAACGAATTGACAAAGGAGCGCCTCATGAACGTCGATCGTCTGGTAATGCGATTCGCGGGAAGCATGATCATCGTCAGCGTGTTGCTGACCTATTACGTCTCGCCCCGGTGGCTACTGCTGGCGCTGTTCGTCGGCGCGAACCTGCTGCAGGCCTCGTTCACCGGCTTCTGCCCGTTGGCGAAAATCCTGCGCAAGCTCGGCGTCGCGCCGGGCAGTGCGTTCCCGACCTGAACCGATCCCGCCCCTTCCGGAGCATTGCCGTGTACTACATCGTCGATTCCGCCAAACCCTTCGCCCAGGCCGTCGAGGACCTCGACGCCGCGGTCAAACGCCACCAGTTCGGCGTGCTGCATGTGCACGACTTGGGCAACACCCTGCGCAGCAAGGGCCAGGATTTCAGCGGTGAATGCAAGATTTTCGAGGTGTGCAATCCGCGCCAGGCCGCCGCGGTGCTGGCGGCGGACCCGCGCCTGAACATGGCGCTGCCATGCCGAATTTCGGTCTACACCGAAGGCGGCAAGACCAAACTCGGCATGATCGCGCCGCGCGTCATGCTGGCGATGCTGTCGGACGACTCCAAGCTTGCCACGGTTGCCGCGGAAGTCGATGCCGCGACGCGGCGCATGATCGACGAGGCACGCTGATGCGCCGTGGAGCCATGACAACGGCGTCACGCGGCGTCGCGGCGCTGGCCGCGACCGCGCTGCTGGCTGCATGCGGACGCCAGCCGGCGCCACCCAAGCCGGGCGCACCGCCGCCGTTGGTGTCGTTCGTGGTCGCCAGCGTCGACGCGCCGCGCGAGCAGGCCTGGGATGGCGTCGTCGAGGCGGTCAACGAGACCACGCTGGCGGCGCAGACGAATGCGCGCGTGCAGGAGCTTCCGGCAGACATCGGCGACCGCGTCGCCAAGGGCGACGTGCTGGTGCGGCTTACCAACGTGGAACAAAGCTCGGGCCGGCGCAGCGCCGAGGCAGCTGTCGCCGCCGCGCGCGCGGAACTCGTGCAAGCCGAGGCGAACTTCAAGCGCATCGACGAGATCTATGCGCGCCATCTTGTCGCACGGGCAGACCTCGATGCCGCGACCGCACGTCGCGACGCGGCGCGCGCGGCGTTGGCCTCCACCCAGGCGCAGCTGCGCAGCGCCGGGCAGCAGACCGATTACACGGCCGTGCGTGCTCCGTACGATGGCGTCATCACCCAGCGCTTCGTCGACGTCGGCCAGGCGGTACAGTCCGGCCCGCCGCAACCGCAACCACTGCTGGCGCTGGCCGCGCTTGACGCACTGCGCGTCGAAGCGACGATTCCGCAAGGCGCGGTCGAGGCGATCCGCGCGCATCCGCAGGCGGCCTTGCTGCTCGAGGGCGGCGCGCGGCGCGTGCCGGCAGCAAGCGTCACGATCCTGCCGACCGCGGACCCGGCTACGCATACGTTCCGCGTGCGCG
>DATJIL010000082.1:0-14191 GCA_035493385.1 Rudaea sp. | reverse complement strand
GATTTGAACCGACGCGATGAGCAGTGCCGTGGCGATGTCCTCGGGCTCGCCGAGCAGGTTGCCGAGGTGCAGGAAGGCCAGCGCCGGCTCGACCGCGTGCGCGGAAAACCAGTCGACCGCCAGCCACCACCACTGTGCCAGAACATCGAACATGCTGCGTGCCGCGCCCCATCCGGAACCCGTCGGCGCGCAGCCGTTGTCAGAAACTGCGCGTCAGCCGAGCTTCCAGAGCATACTTGAAGTCGTACACCGAATCGCCCCAGAACTCGCGCTGGATGTTGACCGACGCGGTGTAGCGGTCGCCGATGCCGTAGTCGAAGCCCAAACCGTAGGCGTGGTAATCGTGCTGGGTCAGGCGCTGCCGTTCGTACCAGAAATCAGGAAACGGTACTGGCGGCGGCGCAAGGCTGCCCCTGGCACCGAAACCCGCGCGGCCGGTCACGAAGCCGCGCACCGAGAATTTCTCGTTGACGAACCAGCCCAGTTCGCCGTCGAAGCGCTGGTAGCCGGCATTCACGCCGAGCACGTGCTGGCTGAAAGCGTAGCCGTAGCCGAGCTTGTAGTAGAAATTGGTGAAGGCGAACTGGTGCGACAGCGTTGCCGCGAGCAGCAGTTGACGCAGATCCTGTCCCACCACCGCATTGCCGTAGGTTGGGTAGTCGTGGGTCGGGATGTACGCGGTGGCCGAGGGCGTGATGTAGGTGTTGCCGATATTGGCATGGTATGCCACGCCGAAGTTCCAGTCCTGCCAGGCGCCGTGGTAATTGCCGTCGTCGAGGAACGGAGAATCCGGGCGCGGATTGGCCAGTGGCGGTTGCCCCGCACACTGTGGGGGTGCCAGGGTTGGGCAGTTCGGGAACGGGCCGCCGGAACGGCCGGTGAAGTAGCGGATGCCGCCATAGATCGTCCAGTCGTCGCTGAGGTTGTAGCTTGCGTCGAGCCCGCTGCCGAGCATGTGCACGGCGCCATACGGCAACTTGATGTTGGAACGCAACCAGAAGCCATTGATGGCGGTATCGAAGAAGGCGACCGAAATGCTGCCGTGACCTGTGGGGCTGTCACCGACATCCCCGCCCGCAGGTGCGGTCGGTTGCACTTGTGCGGATGCCTGAGTCGCCAGGATACCCAGGATCAAGGCCGATGTTGCGATCTGGACGCGCATATCCGCTCCCCATTTCTCTTGTTGTGCAAGACTCCGTCTCCCGCGCAAACGCGAAGATGCTTCCTCGCTCCCGAAGACGCAGCGCTTACGTGCCGCGCGACTTCATCGTTTCTTCGATGGTCTTGAGAAACTGGTTCAGGTTTGCATTCTCGTTGACGGCGAGCGGAAACTGCTTGCGGATTGTTGCTTCTTCACCGTTCGGGAATACAGGTATCAGCGCGGGCTCGTGCGAAATATTCGCGAGCTGCGGCTGGATCGCCGCGAGGTCGCCGGCGTAGCTGATGATCACGTCGTAATGATGCGTGGCCAACGCCTTGCCGAGCGCGTCGGGCGTATTGACGACAGTGACGGTGTGGCCGGCCTTTTGCAGATTCTCGTCGAACAGTTGCATGTCGTTCGTCACGGCATGCCGCTGCGCTGCCGTAGTGCCGGAGTACAGCAGGATTTGCGCCGGATGGCGGGTGATAAAGGCGTGGTAGCGCAGCGCGCCGCCCATGCGGTACATCACTTCTCCGCAGGCGTGCGCATCGGAGGCCGAGATGGCCACGGCCAGCATCAATACGGTGGTACCCAGCTTGTTCATCAGATTTCTCCCGTGCGTGATGGATGGATCAGGGTGTCCTGCCGTCCGTGGCGTGCATGCGTTTCGCGGCTTCCTCGACGTGTGTTCGGGAATTGGTCGCGGCGATTACAGGCTCGGCCGTAATCGCGAAGAAAACGGGGGTGCTCCACGCATTCGGGACCGTTTCCAGGTCCAGCGTCGAGACAATCTTCTCCGGATGCGGGTTGGGCAGGCGCGGATTGTTGAACATCATCTCGCGCATCAGGCCTATGACGCGGTTGACATCGCCCTCCACCCAGCCGACCGGCGTCGGCCGATCGTATGACGTCCAGCCTTTCACCTCGCGCTGGGTGCGCAGCGGCAGTACCGCCACGCTGCCGTCGCGGTAATGCAGGCGGATGTTGGCATAGACGCGTTCGCGGGGTTCGCCCACGCTCTCCGGCGCGAAGAGCAACACGTGGAACGCGGCGATCGGCTGCGACGGTACGTGCAGGCCGCTCACCCTCTGGGTTGGGGCGAAATGGTATCGGGCGCCGACCATGCCACCGCCGTCCTGGCGCATTTCGAGCGCGCCGCGCCAGTCGTAATCGACGCCGTCGATTCGAGCCAGGCCGAAGGGAATGTCCGCCAGTGCCGGCAGCACCGAATTCATCACGTTGATTTCCGAATTTGGCGCCCTGTCGTAGACGCCGCCAAGGTCGATTTGCATCGGTCCGGCAGCAGGGTCGCGTGCCGGAATCGGATCCGGACCGATCCAGCGGGCCACGGCAGGTTGCGGACGCGGCTGCGCCGCCGGTGGCGGGCCGGGATCGCTGGCGCGCAGGCGGCTGCGTTCAATGGCATCGGCCATTGCCAGTACGCGCGGACCGGCGTCGCGTGGCGCGAGCAGGGCGGCGTCGGCATGCAATTCCTCCATGTTGCGACGGCTTGAAGGAACCTGCCACAGGTGCCAGGTCGAAGCGATGGCGGGATCGACCATTGCCAGCAAGTGGCTGTCGTCGGGGCCGAACGCCATTTCGTCTATCGAGTTCATTTGCCCGACTTGCGCTTGCAGTGGCATTCCGACCGGAGTGAGATCCGCGGTGGAATAGAGTTGAATGCCGCTGCCGAAGGCATGTGCGACGAGCCGGCCATCGCGGCTGATGGCGAATACATTGGTCGCCTCGCCGCCGCGCAGGCCGGTGACGGTGTGTTCGTCCGGTTCGCCCGGGTCCAGCACCACGCGGTCGCGGCCGGCGAGCAAGGGCTTGGCGCCAATCGCGGTAATGCCGATGGGATATACCCCCGACACATGCCGCCGCTCGATGATTTTGCCTGAGCCCAGGTCCCAAAGCGCAAGGTCGGCATTGTCGGCCTGCGTGTCGTCGATACTGCGCGTCACCATCCACAGACGCCGCCCGTCGGCCGTAAAGGCCGCATGGATGATCGGTTGCGCCGGGTCGTGTGGATAGGCGCACAGCAGCTTCAGGGTTTGCGTGTCGAATACTTCGGTGGAACCGTCGACCGGTCCGGTGGCGAGCAGGCGCGAAGCGTCGGCAGAGAGCTGGAATTGGCGCAAAGGTGCCTTGACCGCGACGTCGCCATGATCCAGGCGCCTGCCACTGTTCAGGTCGTACAGTTCCAGGCGTTCCTCGAAACCCTTGCTGCCGTTGTGATCGAAGCTCAACACAGCCAGCCGGCCATCGGCGCTGACGGCCATGCGCTGCGGCGTATCTGTCAGCGCGATGGCGGGAAGGCGCGACTGCAGCTTGCTGGCATCGAGCACGTGCAGTCCCGTGCGTGCGACGGCAACGAGGGTCTTGCCGTCGGCTGTCAACTGGGCGAACACGATGGGCGGTGGCAAGGACAACCACGCCGTGGAAGTACCGTGCGCTGTCGATACGACGCGCAGGTGGTCGTAGTCGACATCGACCACGTGATCGCCGTCGGTGTACAGGTTGTCGGAGACAAGAAGCGGAGGCGCCGCATCCAATTCGACCGGTTTGGGCAATCGCCACAGCCTGATCTCGCCATCCATGCCGGCGCTGGCGAGCAAGCCGGCGCGTGGGGCCGCGCTCAGCCAGTAGGGTCCGGCGCGTGCGCCGAGTGACGGATTGGCAACCAGGTGCGTGGCTTCACCGAGCATCGGGCTTGCTTGCGGCAGGTGCCAGACTTCGGATTTGGCGATTCCACCGGCGACCTGGCCGGAAAGAACCAGCAGGCGGCTGCGATGGTCGATGTCCACGCGCGTGGCGTCGAAGTCGGATTGCATTTGGCCGGCATGCAACTGCTCGCCGCTGGCGACATCGTAGGCGAATGCAGTGCCGTTGTTGCGCGCAGCCGCCAGCCAGGCATCGTCCTCGCTGAAACTTAGCCAGCTCACGCGGCTGCTGAGCGGGCCGGGGATCTGACGCACGGCGTGGCTGTGCATGTCGACCAGAAAGATCTGGCCATCGCTGGTGCCCACGGCGAGCAATGCACCATCGCCACTGGAAGCCCAGGCGCTGAAGGATTCGTGCGGGGGCAACGGCAGTGTGCGCGGCGCATCCGCATGGCGCGGGTCGAATACACGCAACTCGCTCATGTTGCGGCCGAATTGCACCGCGAAACGCAGTTTCGGATCGAGTACCCAGAGTGTGCCGACCATTTCCATTTCGTGTGCCGGCGGCGACAGCGGACGCCACGGGTCGACCTGCCATAGTTGCACATGGCCGTGCGTATCGTGCAGCAGCGCGTGGCGGCCATCGGCACTCCACGTAATGTCGGCGAGGTCGGCAAACTGCTTGGGCGGCGTTACTGCCCGCGCCTGATCCAGATCGATGAGCACGCCGGATGTACTCGGGTTCGGCAGGAAATCGAACCATTCCCCGGTGACCAGCAAGCGGTGATCGTCGATGAAGCGCGGCAGGATCGGTACCTGATCGGCAGGCAGGTAATCGAGCAGGTCCAGACGGCCGCGTTCGGTCAGCGTGGCCGTGTCGTACCAGCGCACGGACAGGTCGTTCAGCGTGACCGCGAGCAGCTTACCGTCCGGGCTGAGTGCGGTCGCCATCGGATTGGCGTCGGGGATGATGAAGCGGTCTATCAGGGCGACGCCCTGGCTTTCGATCATGCCGATCTCGCGGCGTTCCAGTTCGGCAGGTTTGCCGGCGGCCTTTTTTTCCTCGATGTTGGCAATCAGTGGTGTGAGTGCCTCGAAACCATTGCCGTCGTTCATCAGGCGCAGCGCCGCGTCGCGGCGGCCATCCCAGAGGCGTTCGCTGGAGACAGTGGCATTCTGCGTGGCGAGCGCGCGTTCGGATTCCGCGCGCTGTGCATTCGCATTCGCGCGGCGCCATTGCGCGGTCGTCGCGACCAGGCCGATCAGCAGCGCGAGCAGTGCGAGCAGCGCCGACACCACGATTTTCGGTTCGCGTTGTGCCCAGCGGGCGCTGCGCTGGAGCGTATTGAGCGGCCGCGCCGTTACCATGTAGCCGTTCTGGAAGCGCGTCAGGTCCTCGGCCAGGTCGCGCGCGCTGGCATAGCGCTGCGTCGTGTCGTAAGCCATGCACTTGCGGATGATCGCTTCCAGGTCGCGCGGCAGTTGCGTGGCGTAGCGACGCGGATTGCGCGATTGGCCTTCCACGACCAGCTTCAGCGTTTCGTGCGGCGTCTTGCCCAGGTACGGCGCCTGTCCGGTGACGAGTTCGTAGCCGATGGCGCCCAGTCCCCAGATATCGGTGGCCGGGGTGATTTTCTGCGCGCCGGCCGTGGCCTGCTCCGGCGCCATGTAGCTCGGTGTGCCGGAAATCTCGTGGTTCGTGACCAGCCCCTGTTCCAGGCGCCGCGCAAGGCCAAAGTCAGCCACGTGCGGCGTGCCGTTTTCGTCGACCAGGACATTGGCCGGTTTCAGGTCAAGATGCAGCACGCCGAGGCGGTGCGCATAATCCACGGCTTCGGCGATCGTGCGCAGCAGTTGCGCGGCGCGGCGTGGATCAAGCTTGCCCTCGCGCTTGAGCAAGCTGGCCAGGCTGCCGCCGTGGACCAGGCGCATGCTGAAATAATGCAGTTCCTCTGCGCTGCCGACTTCGTAGATGGCAACGATGTTCGGATGCTGCATGCGCGCAGCGTTCTGCGCCTCGCGTCGGAAACGTTCGATGAAGTCGCGCGACGCCCATGGCCCGGCGGCCAGAAGTTTTACCGCGACCTCGCGTTCGAGGCTGGTCTGACGCGCGCGGTAGACGACGCCCATGCCGCCTTCGCCGATCTTTTCCAGCAGTTCGTAATCGCCGAACTGGCGCTGCGCCGGATCCGAAAGATCGAGTTCCAGCGTCTCGGACGCCAGCATCGCGAGGGGACGGTTGTCGTCGTGATCGATGCCGACGGTCTGGTCGCCGAAGACCAGATCGGCGATTCCGCCGGCATCCATCACCATGCTCGCCAGCGGATCGACGTCGTTCGCGCTGTGCAAGCTGGGTCCCGCGCGCGCGTTCATTGCAGTTTCGGCGCCCCACGCAGGACGGCGAGCAGTGCCGCCTGTTCCGCCGCGAGATCGTCCGGCGAGGCAACCGTGTCGGCCAGCTCGCGCCCGGCCAGGTCGCGCAAACGCTGGCGCAGGCGCTTGAGCGCGAGGGTGAGCGCCATGGGCCGAATCCGCAAGCGCTGCGCGATCGCTTCGTATTCGCCAGGGACGGGATCCTGCGAGAGATAGGGCTTCAGCGCCTCGAACATCTCCCGGTGTCCGGCGAGGCGCGCCTCGGCGCCCAGCTTCTGCAGCGCTCGCGCCAGCACTTCGAGGGCGAAACTGCGCTGGTAGGCGGCTTCCGGACTGGCTGCGCCGGCGTTGTCGCGCAGGTTGCGGTCTTCGAGGTCCGACGGCGGGGCGGGATGCCCGGAATCCGTGCCTGCCGCCAGGGCGTGCCAGTCGCCGGCCAGGAATTCGTTGAGTTCGCCGAGCAGGAAGCGCCGGAAATGGCCCGGCGGTGGGTTTTGCCAGTCCGCATTGAACTTGTCGGTCAGGTGGAGGACGAAGCCACGCGTGATTTCCCTGGAGATTTCCGGCGCGTGACCGCAACGGCGCACGTAGGCGTAAACCGGATACCAGAAGCGCTGCGCCAGTTCGCCGAGCGCACTGCGGCCTTCGCCGACCACGCCGCTGGCTTGCTGCATGACAATCGACCAGCGCGTATTCGCAAAACGGTCGTGGGAAGGTTGGGACAAACTCGTCATCGGCATCTCCGGCTCGACGAGAGGTATTCGGGATTCCGCAGCCGCGATTACACGCGGCGAGTCTAGCACCGGCGGTTGTCCCCTGGCGCGACGATCAGCGGATGTGGAAACCTTCCGGCTCGTCGCCGCTCCTGCCGTAGCGGCTGTCGCGCACGCGGCGCAATTGCTGCTCCAGCAGCAACTCGTGCGCGCACTCGCGGCGCCAATGTTCACGATCGGTGGACAGGGCCGAAGCGGCCAGTCCGATGCGCGCGGCTTCGGCATGGCGGAACCGACAAAACTCTGCGTAATCATCGAGTTCGGTGCGCAGTGTGTCCATCGCGGCATCCACCAGGATGGCGTCGTCGAGCTGGCCGACGACCGGTGTGTCGCGCGCGATCAGGGCATGGTCGGTATCGTCCAGGTAGGCGACGATGGCGGTCATGATCGATTCCAGCGGCGCAGGCACCTGCCAATGCGCGTCCACCAGCGCGGCGCGGATTTCCGCGGCGCGGCGCATGCGGATGCGGATGAACGGCACGTCCAGGCGCTTGGCGGCTGCGCGCAGCACGCGGCGCACAGCGCCTGCGATCTGGTCGGCGGTGTAGGGCGGGTGATCCGGAGCCACGCGCTGCAGGACTTCGTTGAATCGGCCCAGGTTTTCCGCATCGAGTCGCAGGCGCGCGATGCCGGCCGTGAAAATGCCCGAGCGCGCGGCGCTCAGGTCGAGATCGGTTACGGAACGCTGGAAATCGGAAGCGAACGGCATGGGGCTCTCCTGCTGTGTCGGTCGCCGGCCCCTGAGCTTCCGGCATACCAACGAGTTCCGGATTTGGCGGGAAAGATTACAAATGCCGATGCGATCGTCACGCGAGCAGATCCAGGGACTGCCCCAGTTCTTGCAGTTCGTGTTCCAGCTCATCGTCGTCGGCCGATGTTTCGGCCAACTGGTCGCGAATCAATTCGCGCAGGCGCTGACGCAGCCGATGTACGGCCACGGCCAACGTGTTGCGGCGCATCCCGAACCTGGCCGCCACGCGCTCGTAGTCGGCATCGTCGGGACGCTCGGCGATGAAGACGCTCAAGGCGTCGAACAGTTCGGCCTTGCCGGCCGCCCTGGCCTCGTCGCGCAGCTTGCGCAGCGCGCCCTTGACCACGGTGTGTGCCCAGGACCGGTGGAACGCGGATTCCGGCGTTTCCCGATCCAGCAAACCGGAGTCGCCGGAGAGGGAATCCAGCGAACGCACCTGGGCGTTGCCGCCGCGCTTGAGGGTTTTCTCCTGGTCGAGGACGTCGCCCAGAAAACGCTTGAGCGCGGTGAGCAGCAGTGCGCGAAAGCGCCCGCGCAGCGGATCGGCCTTCAGGTAATAGCCCTGCTCGATGAAGCGCGCGAAAAACGCCTGGGTCAGGTCTTCGGCGGACTCTGCCGTGTAATGGTGGCCGAGGATGTAGGCATGCACGGGCGGACGGTAGGTGCGGCACAGCGATTCCAGCGCGACACGGGCCTGGGCCGGGTCCTTGCCTGCGTCGAGCACGAGGCTCCATCGTGTCGTCTGAAACCGGTTCATTCGGGCGCTCCGTACCGCGTGCTGCGCGATCCTGCCACAACGACGGCGCAGGCGCTTGTGCAAGCGTAGCTTCGGCAATCGCGCGGCAAGATTACACGCGCGCAAAAAAGACCCCGCTTGCGCGGGGCCGAGCGTTGGAGTCGGACAGCGTTCGCCTGTCCTGTTCCGGATTCGCGGGGAGCGATTACAGCCGCACTGGAAATCAGCTAACCAGCGTGCCGATCGGTGCGCCGCGCATGATGCGCATCAAATCGCCTTCGCGGCGCATGTCATAGATGCGCAGCGGGATCTTGTGGTCGCGGCACAGGGCGATGGCGGCGGTGTCCATCACGGCGAGCTTGCGTTCGATCACCTGGTCGTAAGTAAGATGCTCGAAGCGTTGTGCGTTCTTGTCTTTTTTCGGGTCGGCGCTGTACACGCCGTCGACCTTGGTCGCCTTGAGCAGCAGGTCAGCGTCGATTTCGATGGCGCGCAGCGCGGCGGCGGAATCCGTGGTGAAGAACGGGTTGCCGGTGCCGGCGGCGAAGATCGTGATGCGGCCCTTTTCCAGATGCCGGATCGCGCGGCGGCGGATGAAATCCTCGCAGACTTCGTTGATCTTGATCGCGCTCATCACGCGCGCCCTGGCGCCGAGTTTTTCCAGTGCGTCCTGCATCGCCAGCGCGTTGATCACGGTGGCGAGCATGCCCATGTTGTCGCCGGTGACGCGATCCATGCCGGCTGCGGCCAGGCCTTCGCCGCGAAAGATGTTGCCGCCGCCGATGACGATGCCGACCTCGACGCCGGCTTGCTGCACTTCGATCGTCTCGCGGGCCAGGCGGCCGATCATCTGCGGGTCGATGCCGTAGTCGGCCTTGCCGAGCAGGGCCTCGCCGGAAAGCTTGAGCAGGATGCGTTTGTACTTGATCTTGGCGGGCATGCGCGGCTCCGGCGGATGGGCAAAACGCGCATATTGTAGCCGAGTGTCGAGACGTCAGGCGGTCTCGTAAGCCATCACTTTCTCGGGCTCTTGCAGGAAATTGCCCTGCACGAAATTCACCCCGCACGAAAACAGGATCGACATGCTCGCCGCGTCCTCGACGAATTCGGCGACGGTGAGCTTGCCGGCGTGGTGCGCCTGATCGCACAGTTCCTTGATCTTTTCCTGGTGTTCCTTGTTCTTCGGCAGTTCGGCCATGAAATTGCGGTCGAGCTTGAGGTAGCTCGCGTCCACGTGCTTGAGCAACTGGAAGGAATTCAGGCCCGAGCCGAATTGCTCCAGCGCGAAACCGCAGTGGATCTGCTTGAGGCCCGTGACGAAGGCGCGCGCGGGCTTGAGGCTGGTGACGACCTTGCTTTCCGGCATCTCGAATACCAGCGCGTCGCCGCGCAGGCGCGCGTTCTTCAACTGCTGCGCGATCCACGGCAGCAGGGTCTGGTCGTCCAGCGACTGCGGCGTGAGTTTGACGAAGAACGTCGTCTTGTGGCCGGCTTTCTCGCGTTCGGCCAGGGCCTTGATCGCGGTGCCGATTACCCAGCGATCGATGTGGGAGAGCAAACCGTGCTGTTCGGCGATGGGCATGAAGAAAGCCGGCCCGATCTCGCCCTTGGGGCCGTTCATGCGCAGCAGGATTTCGTAGAACTCGCCCTCGGCGCCGTGCAGGCTGATGATCGGCTGGTAGAACAGCACAAAGCCGTTGTGGGCGAGAGCGTCCTTGACCAATGTCAGCCAGTGCCGGTTTTTCTCCTCGTCGGCCTTGTCCTTGGCTCCCGGATCGAACACATTAACGCGGTTGCCGCCTTCGGTCTGTGCCGTGCGCAGCGCGGTACTGGCCTGCGTCAGCACGGACTGGGCGTTGGCGTTCTTCTCGCCGATCAGCGTGCCGCCGATGCTGACGTTCGCGTTCACCGACTGCTTGCCGACCTCGAAGATGCGTTCCTCGTAGGCGTGGCGCAGGGTTTCACCGAGCTGGCGAACCTCGTCCGCCTTGCTGCCGGAGATGAGGACGCCGAACGCGTGTTCGCCGAAGCGGCCGGCGACGTCGGCATCCTTCAGGTGCCGGCGCATGAGGTTGGCCATGTCGCCGAGCAGCAGATCGGCGTTGCCGAGACCGACCGTGTCGAGCAAGGCCTTGAAGTTGTCCGGTTCGATCAGGATCAGGGCCTGGTCGTTGCGGCCCTTGGCGGCCTCGCCGACCATGCGCTCGAGCTCGCCGAGGCAATACTGGCGGTTGTACAGGTCAGTGACCAGGTCCTTGGAACGCAGAACGTCGAGTTCTTTCGCCAACTCCGCACTCATCGTCTGCTGGCGGAAGATGATCTGCTGGCAAGGCTCGCCCTCGTAACTGGCTTCGGCGAATTCCAGGGTCGCGTCAAACGTGCTGCCGTCGGCGCGCTGTGCTTTCAAATTGAGTTTTTGCGGCGGTTTTTCGCCCTTGGAAAGCTTCTTGAGCAGGGCCTTGAAGTCTTCGGCATCGTCCGGCGCGATCATATCCAGGATCGACATGCCTTCGATATCCTCGAATTCCTCGAAGCCGAAGGTTTCGAGGTAAGCCTTGTTCGCGCGCACGTGCATGCCCTCGTGCACGTAGGCGATGGGGTCGCGTGAGGAATCCAGCAACGCCTCGCAGCGGCGTTCGGTTTCGCGCAGCGCGGCTTCGAGGCGGCGCACGCTGCGGCGCATCAGCAGGCCCTCGAATTCGCGGCGCACGATCGATTGCACGTGCTCGGCGCGGTTGCGCAAGCTCAAGGCGCGCGCACCATCCGTAAAGGCATTGGCGACCGTATCCTCGTCGGCCTTGGCGGCAACGGCGATGATCGCGATGTCCTTGCCGGTGGCGTTCGCCGCGCTGGAGGCAGCCTTGAGCGTGACTCCGCGCGCGGCGAGATTGACCAGCAGCAGGTCCGGCGTCTGTGTGGTGAGTTGCGTGGTGAGTTCGTCCGCGTTGCCGGCGCGCGCCGGACGCACGGCGATGCCGCCGTTGCGCAGCATGCTGATCAATTGCTCGGCTTCCTCGACCGAATCCTCGATCAGGAGCAGCTTGATGACGTTTTCCTGTTTGCTCATTGCTCGCGATTCCGGTGCGGCTTAGGTTTTACTCGATTAGCGGTGGCTTTTCCAGCGCCGACGGTCATAACGGGGTTTTCGCTGGTTCGCCCGCAATCTCGCGTACCAGGCGCGGCACCAGGTAGCCGGATAGACGCCCGCGCAACCGCGTAACCAGTTCGTGGGCGCAGTCGTCGTCGACTGCGAAATGCGCGGCGCCGGCGACGCGGTCGAGCTGGTGCAGGTAATAGGGCAACACGCCGGCAGCGAACAAACGCGTGGACAAATCCGCCAGCGCCTCGACGCTGTCGTTGACGCCGCACAGCAGCACGGACTGGTTCAACAAGATTGCGCCCGCGTCGCGCAGCCGCCGGCAGGCGGCGGCGACGGCAGCGTCGATTTCGTTGGCGTGATTGGCGTGCAGCACGACGGCCACGGGCCAGGGCAGCGCGTGCAGCCAGGCGAGCAGTTCCGCATCCACGCGATCCGGCAGCACGACGGGCAGGCGTGTATGGATGCGCAGGCGCTGGATGTGTGGAATATCCGCCAATGCCGCTGTCAGTTCCGCAAGCTTCGGCGTCGCCAGCGACCAGGGATCGCCGCCGGAGAGGATCACCTCCTCGATGCCAGGGTCGCCGCGCAGGTGTTCGATCGCATCCTGCCAGCGATTCGCTGCCGCAGTTTCCTGCGCATAGGGAAAATGCCGGCGGAAACAGTAGCGGCAATTCACCGCGCATGAACCGGTGGCGATCAGCAGCGCGCGGCCCGCATATTTGTGCAGCACCCCGCCGGCCACGCGTGCGCTCATGTCGCCGACCGCATCCGTGCCGTAGCCGGGAATTTCGTGCAATTCGGCGGATCGCGGCAGGACTTGCAGCAACAACGGGTCGGCCGGATCGCCATGGCGCATGCGTGCGGCGAACCCGCGCGGCACGCGCATGGCAAAACCGGTGTCGTGCGCAGGCAGCAAAGTGCCGGCCAGATGCGCGAGATCGAGCATTTCCAGCAGTTCGCGCGGATCGGTGATCGCCTCGCGCCACTGGCGTTGCCAGGTGCGGGATTGCTGCGCGGGCAGGGGGCTTGCGGTTATCATGGGCGGCCGAATTTCCCGAATTTGCTTATTTTAGCCGCATTCCCCCGCGGCCCCTGACATTCAACGGAGTTTTACCCATGGCTTACGGCATGAACGACGTCAAGAACGGCATGAAGATCATCGTGGACGGCTATCCGTGCACGATCGTCGACACCGAGTACGTCAAGCCCGGCAAGGGCCAGGCCTTTACCCGCGTGAAATACCGCAACCTGAAGACCGGCCGCACGACGGAATTGACCATGAAATCCACCGATTCGCTGGAAGCGGCCGATGTCATGGACCAGGATATGGAATACCTCTACAGCGATGGCGAGTTCTGGCACTTCATGCATCCGGAAACGCACGAGCAGATTGCCGCCGACAAGAACGCGATGGCCGATGCGCAGAAGTGGCTCAAGGGCAACGAGGAATGCATCGTCACGTTGTGGAACGGCTCGCCGCTGACGGTGGCGCCGCCGAATTTCGTGGAACTCGTCATCACCGAGACCGACCCGGGCGTCAAGGGCGACACCGCCGGCACCGGCGGCAAGCCGTCGACACTGGAAACCGGCGCCGTGGTGCGCGTGCCGCTGTTCGTGCCGCAGGGCGAAAAAATCAAGGTCGATACGCGCACCGGTGAATACGTGGGGCGGGTAAAGTAAGTCCGGATGCAAGCCGTCGACCAGGTCCTCGAAGCGCGCTGGGTCGTCCCGGTCGAACCGCATGGCGTGGTGCTGGAAGATCACGCCGTGGCGCTGGCGGGCGACACGATTGTCGAAATCCTGCCGATCGTGTCGGCGCGAGCAAAATATACGAATGCGCGGCATGTGGAATTGTCCGAGCACGCGCTGATCCCCGGCCTGGTCAACGCACATACGCACAACGCCATGAGCCTGATGCGCGGGCTGGCGGACGACCTGCCGCTGATGACCTGGCTGCAACAGCACGTCTGGCCGGCGGAAGCACGGGTGATGGGACCCGAGTTCGTGCGCGATGGCGTGGAACTGGCCATCGCCGAGATGCTGCGCGGCGGCACCACCTGCTGCAACGAAAACTATTTCTTTCCGGACGTGCAGGCGGCGACCTACCTGCGCCACGGTTTTCGCGCCGTGGTCGGCCTGCCGTTCATCGAATTCCCGAGCGCCTGGGCGAAGAGCCGCGACGAGTATTTCGACAAGAACCTCGCCGTGCACGACGAATTCAAGGGCGAGAGACTGGTTTCGACGTCATTGGCGCCGCACGCGCCTTACACCGTGGCGGACGAGAGCTTCGCGCGCATCCGCGTGCTTTCGGACCAGCTCGACATTCCCGTGCACCTGCACCTGCACGAAACCGCGCAGGAAATCGAGGACTCGCGCAAGCAGTACGGGCAGCGCCCGTTCGCGCGCCTGCAAGCGCTGGGCCTGGTCGACGAACGCCTGATCGCGGTGCACATGACGCAACTTACCGATGCGGAAATCACCGCCTGCGCCCAGCATGGCGTGTCGGTCGCGCATTGCCCGGAGTCCAACCTCAAGCTCGCCAGCGGATTCTGCCCCGCGGATAAACTGCGCCGCGCCGGCGTCAATCTCGCGATCGGCACCGACGGCTGCGCCTCGAACAACGACCTCGACATGTTCGGCGAGACGCGCACGGC
>DATJIL010000081.1:0-2540 GCA_035493385.1 Rudaea sp. | reverse complement strand
GGTTTCGCATCTTTCAGGAAGGCCTCGGCGGCAGCGCGGAATGTCTCCTTGTCCGGCGCTTTGCCGATGAGTGTTTTTTCCGCATCCGCGTTGCGCCATGGCCGCGTGCCGACGCCGCCCATCGCGAACTGCGCGGTCTCGATCTTGCCGTTCGTGACTGTCATCACAACAGCGGCGGAGGCGAGGGCGAACTCATACGATACGCGGTCGCGCAGCTTCAGATACAGCGAGCGCGATCCCTTTGGCGGCGCGGGCAACGTCACATGGGTGATGAGGTCGCCGGGCTGCATTACGGTCTCCTTGTCAGGCGTGTTGCCGGGCAGCAGGAAGAAATCCGCGATCGGCACGTCCCGCTCGCCCTGCGGCCCGCGAATGTGGATGGTGGCGTCGAGCGCCATCAGCGCGACGTTCATGTCGGACGGATTGCTGGCGATGCACTGGTCACTGGTGCCGAGGATCGCGAGCGTGCGGTTGAAGCCGTTGATGGCGGCGCAGCCGGATCCGGGATTGCGCTTGTTGCAGGCCATGTGCTCGTCGCGGAAATAGACACATCGCGTGCGTTGCAGGAGGTTGCCGGCCGTCGTCGCCATGTTGCGCAATTGTGCCGATGCGCCCGATAGCAGCGCCTGCGACAGCACCGGATAATCGCGCACCACGCGCTCGTCATGCGCGAGGTCGGCGTTGCGGACGGTCGCGCCGATCTTGAGTCCCCCGCCATCCGCAGCTTCGATTTTGTCTAGCGGCAAATGATTGATGTCGATGACCTGCTGCGGCGTTTCGACATTCAGCTTCATCAGGTCGATAAGTGTGGTGCCGCCGGCGAGGAAACGGATATCGGCTCCCTGTTGCGCGGTTTGCGCGGTAGAGGCGGCTTTGATCGCGGCATCCACATCGTCGGCGCGGCGCAGTTGGAACATGTGCATCTGCCGTCTCCTTACGTACCTTGCCGGACCTGCTGGATCGCGGCGACGATGTTCTGGTACGCGCCGCAACGGCAGATATTGCCGCTCATGAGTTCACGCACCTCGGCATCGGACGGACCGCACGGTTCTTTCATCAACGCGACGGCGGACATGATCTGACCGGACGTACAGTAGCCGCACTGGTAGCCATCGTGCTCGACGAAGGCGGCCTGCATCGGGTGCAGGTTGCCGGGCTCGCCGAGGCCCTCGATGGTGGTGACTTCGCGCCCGGTGAGCGCACCGGCGAACGTCAGGCAGGAATTCACGCGGCGGCCATCGACATGCACGGTGCATGCGCCGCACTGGCCGTGATCGCAGCCCTTCTTGGTGCCGGTGAGGTGGACGTGCTCGCGCAGGAAATCGAGCAGCGTGGTGCGCGGGTCGATGGTGGCGGAATAGGGTTTGCCGTTGATGGTCAGTTTCGTCTCAACGGCATAACCCGGCGAGACGGTTGTCTTCGTCGGTGTCATGTCAGCCTTGCTTGGGGTTGGCCAGTTCGTGGCAGTTGCGATGCCGGCGGCACCGATGGTCTGGAGGACGGTCCTGCGATCCGGGCCTGGCTTGCCCGATTTGGATGGATCATGCTCGGTCATGCATCCCTCGATGCTGGTGACGTATGTATCCAAACCCCGCCGGGTTCGAATTTGTCTAACTCCAAACAATAGCGATGGCTGCGGTCAGTTCCATGACCCGATCGCCAAATGCCCCACACAAAAAAGTGTCGTGAAAACAAAAGCGGTAGCTGCGTCCGCCAGCACATTCATTCGTGCTTATCGTTGACGCCGCGCCAGCGCGCGTAACGCCACGGCAGATACCAGCGCGCATTCGCAGGCTTTTGTTTGGGCACGAAGTCGAGGCCCGACGTGCCCCACGGCTGGCAGCGCAGCAGCCGCGCCAGTGTCATCCAGCCGCCCGCCCACAATCCGAACCGGCCGATGGCTTCATCGCCATAGGCCGAGCAGGTCGGAACATGGCGGCAGTTGAATCCGATCAGTGGCGAGAGCGTGGAGCGATATAACCAGATCATGCCGCGTCCCGCATTGCGCGGCGCGTTCTTCGCCATGTCGCAGGCACGGCAGCCGCAGGACAATTTGAAAGGCATGAGCTTGGTCTGGGTTAGAGGTTAGTTCCGGTTCCAGGAACTATACTGGTTTTTCCGCCACAGTTTCACAGCATCGCGCGGGTTTGAATGCAACGCGCCGAATGTTTCATGGACGCTGCGCTGCGGCACCGTTACGATTTTCATAATGCTCGTGTGACAGGATTCGTGTCACGCTTCGGCTCTGGGCCGTTGCCGGGCTCGGGCATGGAAGGGAATGGAAGTGGGGTCGCTCACGTTTAGCGGCTGGGCGCGGATTGGCGCCGCAGCCCTCTTGGTTGCGCTGTTCGGCCTCGCCGCGCGTGAGGAAACCGCACATGCTTCCGGCGCTGCTCAATCGTCGCCATCCGCGAAGACCTCCCACGCAGCAGATACGCCCCATGAGCCGGAAACGGTCGAGCCGCGCCGCCAGCCGATGACGTTTGTCTGGCACGTGGCGCCGAAAGATCAGTGCGCGCCGGATTGCCGCGACTGGATCG
>DATJIL010000080.1:0-11829 GCA_035493385.1 Rudaea sp. | reverse complement strand
GGGCCGCGTGTATTGCTTGCCCATGGACTGGAAATAAGGATCCCAGACGTCCTCGGTGCTGGCGAGGATCGTGGAGACGAATTTGACTTGCGGATCGCTGGCATCCGCCGCATGGCGCTGGCCCGGCGCCGGCGCGGACTGCGTCATGTCCGAGGTGCCGCCGCCGCTGAGGAACAGGTTCATGATCAGCGGGCGCGTCTGCGGGAAGATCAGCGCGATGATGACCACGATGATGGTGCCGCCGATGCCGAGGTGGAATCCGCCGAAGCGCATGCCGCCGCCACCACCGCCGAATCCGCCACCACCTCCGCTGCCATCGTCCTCGACGACATTGTCGCTTTGCCGACCCTTCTGCCAGTCCATACGTCCTCCCGCGCCGCGTGGAAATCCAGGGCGAACACTACTCCGTCGCCGGCGAAACGCGCAAGCGTGAAGTGCGATGGAATTGTCGTGGTGCCGGTGGAGGGAATCGAACCCACACTACCTTGCGGTAACCAGATTTTGAGTCTGGCGCGTCTACCAATTCCGCCACACCGGCTGATGTGAATGCGGCGCGCGAACGGCGCCGTGGCAGGGCGCGCAGTATACGTGATCGGACGCCGGCGGCCAACGCCGCTCAATGCGTGGCGTCGAGCGACAGCTGGCGCTGATCGCGGCTGTACCAGTCGCCTTGAAGCGGGCGGAACACCGAACACTGCGTCATCGGCCCGCGGTAGACGTGCAGGGTGACGGCGATGTCGTCTTCGTTGGGATTGCGGATGGTGTGGTATTCGTGCGGCGGGATCAGGCTGCCGGCCGAGCCGGGCCCGACGTTCATCGTGCCGCGCGATTCGAAACGATAGCGTTCAGCGTCGTGCTGGACGAGTTCGTAGGGTGTGATTTCCAGTTCGCCGTGCCAGACGCCTTCCACACACCACATGCCGCTGTGATCGTGGATCGGCGTACCCTGGCCCGGTCCCCAGGTCATGGCGATGACGCAGTAGCCGTGGTCTTCGCTGCGGTACAACTCGCGCCGCGCGTAATGATCGGCGGCGCGTTCGAACACGCAGTCCGGAAGTTTCACCGCCGGATCGCGGATCAGCCGGCACAGCGCGTTGCGCAGGTCGCCGGTGATTTCGGTGTCGCAGTCGTGGCACACGGCACGGTCGATCGCGTCGACCAGGTCGCGGCAGCCGGGAAATTCGAGGGCAAGCATGGGCGGATTCTACAACGTGGCAAGAAACGCCGCGATGGCGGCGCCAAAACGCGGAATATCGACCAGGAATGCGTCGTGGCCCTGCGGCGAATCCAGCGCCACGAAGTCGACCTGTGCGCCGGCGGCACGCAGGCCGTCCGCGATTTCTTCCTGCTGCGACAGCGGGAACAGGATGTCGGTGGACACGCCGATCACCAGCGCGCGCTCGACATCGATGCGCTTCAATGCGGTGGCGACATTGCCGTGTCCCGGCTCCGCACCGGAATATTCGGAAACATCGAACCAGTCGCTGGCGCGCGACAGGTACAGATAGCAGTTCGGATCGAAGCTGCGCACGAAGCGGCGCGCGTGTCCGGCCAGGTACGATTCGACCTGGAATTCGACGCCGAAGGGATCGTCGTCGGGTCGCGCCTCGGCGTCCAGGCGGATGCGTGCGAAGCGGCCGACCCATTCCATCGCCGAGCGATAGGTGATCACGCCGAGCTTGCGCGCGATCGACATGCCGGCTTCGGGATAGTGCGTGTCGTCGTAGTTGCCGTCGTTCCAATTGTGGTCGAGCCGGATTGCTTCACGCTGCAGCGAACGGATGGCGATGGCAAAGGGCTGTGCCTGCGGAGCGGTGGAAATGCTGACGTGCGCGCGCACGCTGCCAGGATGGTTCACCAGCCAGCCGAGCGCACTCATGCCGCCCATGGAATTGCCGATCAGGCAGGCGAGGCGTTCGACGCCCAGGTGCCGGACCAGCGCCTGCGAGGCGTTGGCGATGTCCTCGAGCGCGAGTTCCGGAAATGTCAATTTGTATACTTTGCCGGTCGCCGGATCGACTGAGGCCGGGCCGGTCGAACCCTTGCAACTGCCCAGCGAATTCGCACAGACCACGAACCAGCGATTCGTATCGATGGACTTGCCCGGGCCAAGCATGTCTTCCCACCAGCCCGGCGTGGGGTCGGCGGCGTTCGCGGCCGCGTGCGCGCCGGGGGAAAGGCCGGTCAGGATGAAGATTGCGTTGTCGCGGCTGGCGTTGAGGCTGCCCCAGGTTTCATAGGCGAGGCGCGCGCCGACAAGGGCGCCGCCGCGTTTCATCGCGAAGGGAGAGGGGAGTTCGAAATATTGGCGGGCGTCGGGCATCCCGCGATTTTACGGGACGACGCTGTCGATCGTCAGCTTGATCGGCGTCGTGGTCGTCACCGCAATCGGTTTGGACAGTACCTGCAGGTCGCCGCTCTGCGGCATCGCGTTGCCGGATTTGGACACGCGCGCGCCGATGACGACTTGCGGGAACTGCGACAACTTCATGCTCGGCAGCATGCCCATGCCGTCGGTCAGCGTGACCGAGACCGGCAATTTGCTTGCGTCCATGCGCTGGATCGCGAGCGGCATCGGCGGGCCACTGGCGGCCTTGGCGTAGACGAACAGCACGTCGCCGGCGGCGAGTTTGCCGGCGAGTTTTGGGTCCAGCGCGACTTCCACGTGCAGTTGCGCGCCGCTTTCGGAAGCGGATGCCGGCGCGGGAGCCGTAGTCGCTGCGGTCGCGGCGGCATTCGCTTCCGGCGGTTCCTCCGCCGGCAGCGGCTTGCCGTCGCGCTCGGCCTCGGCGCGCGCGATCTGCTGTTGCACCGACGGGGCGATATCCGAATCCTTGGGCAGCACGCCGAGCAAATGCTTCCACGCGGCGATCGCCGCGTCGTATTGCTTGCCTTGGTATTCGCTGATGCCGAGCAGCCACAGGCCGCGCTGGTTGTCCGGCGCGGCCTTTAGCGCCGTGTCGAGAATCTGCCGCGGTTCGCCTTCGATGCGCCGGGTCGGACCCGACAGCGCCAGTGCCTCGGCATAGGCGACGGCGACATCCGGATCGCCCTTGGCGAGGTCGTAGGCGTGCTTGAGCGCATCGCGCGCCTGATCGAAACGCTGGGTCGCCTCGTAGGCGCGGCCGAGCAGGGTCCAGCCTTCGGCGTCGTCGGGATTCTGCTTGAGCTTGTCGGCGAGCTTGGCGATGGCCTGTTCCATGTCCGCGCCGTGGTCGGCTGGCGCCTGCGCCGTGGTTTCGGCGCCGGGCGCGAGCGCGGCAGGCGTGCCGACGAGTCGATACAGCACAATCGCGGCGAGCGGAAGCAACAGCGCGATCGCAATCGCGGCGGGGTAGCCGCGCCGCGGCGGCGCGGGTGTATTCAGCGACCCGAGAAGGCGCTCGCCGAGTTCAGTGCGCTTGGCGGCGTATTCGGCATCGCTCAAGATCCCGCTCTTGTGCGATTCGTCGAGCAGCGCGAGCAGGTGGCGTGCATCGCCGGCCGAGCGGGTGGCTTGGTGCCCGCGCAACAGCGGCATCAACACGAAGGCCAGCGCCGCGGCCAGCATCAGCGCGGCGATCAGGATGAATACGGTCATTACCAGTCTTCCTCGGAAGTCGTGTCGGTAGCGAGTGGTATGCGGCTGCGTTTGCGCAGGATGCGCAGCACCACGAACGCGCCGAGCGCGAGAAACGCGAACGGTCCGAACCACAGCAGCCAGGTGCCGGCGTGCAGCGGCGGATCGTAGAGCACGAAGTCGTTGTAGCGCGACACCAGGTATTGCTTGATCTGATCGTCCGTCTTGCCTTCCTGCATCATCTGGAAGACCTGGCGGCGCAAGTCCTTGGCAAGGTCCGCATCGGAATCGGCGAGGTCCTGGTTCTGGCAGACGAGGCAACGCAATTGGCGCGTCAGGTTCTGGAAGCGCACTTCCTCGGCGCGGTCCTTGAACGGCAGCGGATCGATGGCGAACGCGGCGTGCAGGCCGGCGAGCAGGATGACGAAGATCAGGACGATGCGCTTCATGGCCGCTCCGTGCGCAGGCGCGCGATCGCGGGTTCGAGCTCGCGAGCTATGCTTTCCGGGGTCAGATTGCCAATGTGCTTGTAGCGGACGACGCCCTGCGCATCGACGAGGAAGGTTTCCGGCGCGCCGTACACGCCGAAATCGATGCCGGCCTTGCCGTCGGTGTCGACGAGGATGGTTTCGTAGGGATTGCCGAATTGCGCGAGCCAGCGTTTGGCCGTGTCCGGATCGTCCTTCCAGTCCAGGCCGATCAGCTGCACACCGAATTTCCTGGCATAAGCCATCAGCACGGGATGCTCGTCCTGGCAGGTCGCGCACCAGCTGCCGAACACGTTGAGCAGCCAGGGTTTGCCGAGCAGGTCCTTGCGACTGACGCTCTTTGTGGAATCGTATAAAAGTGGAAGAGTGAATTCCGGCGCGAGCTTGTCGATCAGCGGGCTCGGCACCCAGTTCATGTCGTGCGTGCGATTCCAGCGCAGGCCGAACACGAGCAGGGCGACGATCAGGGCGAAACCGATGAACGGCAGCAGGCGGCCCAGGCTCATGCCAAAACCTGTGCGGGCACGGCGGCCGGCGTGACGGCGTCGGCGTCGGCCTCGGCGCGTTTGGCGCGGAAGCGGCGGTCGGCCGCGGCGGTGAGTCCACCGAACAGCATGAACAGACCGCCGGCCCAGATCCAGCGCACGAAGGGCTTCACATAGATGCGCACGCCCCAGGCCTTGTCGCCGAGTGGATCGCCAAGCGCGACGTAGATGTCGCGAAACACGCCGCCGTCAATATCGGATTTGGATTGCATTTGCTGGCCGCTGTACTGGCGCTTCTGCGGATGCATCGTGGTCACCAGGCGATCGCCGTCGCGCACTTCGAGCGTGCCCTGGTCGGCGAGGTAATTCGGGCCTTGCACGCGCGTCACGCCGACGAAGCGGAAATCCAGGCCGCCGACTTGCTGCGCTTGGTTCGGTGCGAAGCTCAGGTCGCGTTCAACGCTGGTCGCGCCAGTGATCAACACGCCGGCCAGGAATACGGCGAGGCCGAAGTGGGCGAGGATCATGCCGAGCATTTCCGGCGTGTAGCGGCGACCCGCGGGCGCCTCGCGCCAGCGCCGGATCGCGTACGCAACGATGCCGGAGCCGACCCAGAATGTAGCCGCGACGCCCGCCAGCGCGCGCAGCGGCGCGTGCGGGAAGATCAGCGCCGCCGCGATCGTCGCGGCGATGGCCAGGATCAATGCCAGGCGCAAGCTGCGCCAGGCCGCGCCCCAATCCGCCATCGCCCAGCGGAAGAACGGACCGAACGGAATCAGCAGCACGACCGGAAGCATCAGCAGCGGGAACACGAAGCCGAAGTAGGGCGGACCGACCGAGATGCGGCCGACGCCGAGCATGTCGCCGATGATCGGATACAGCGTGCCGAGCAGCACCATGGCCGCCGCGCACACGAACATCAGGTTGTTGACCAGCAGCAGGGTTTCGCGCGAGAGCAGGCGGAATGCCTTGCCGCCGGCGACCTTTGGTGCGCGCAATGCGTAAATCAGCAGCGAGCCGCCGACGACGATGCCGAGGAACACGAGGATGAAAATGCCGCGGCGCGGATCGGAAGCGAACGCGTGCACGCTGGTGAGCACGCCCGAGCGCACGAGGAAAGTGCCGAGCAGCGACAGCGAGAACGCGAAGATCGACAGCAGCAGTGTCCAGGCGCGGAACGAGCCGCGCTTTTCCGTCACCGCCTGCGAGTGGATCAACGCGGTGCCAACCAGCCAGGGCATGAACGACGCATTCTCGACCGGATCCCAGAACCACCAGCCGCCCCAGCCGAGCACGTAGTAGGCCCACCATGAACCGAGCGTGATGCCGAGGGTCAGAAACGCCCAGGCAACATTCGTCCACGGACGCGCCCAGCGCACCCAGGCAACATCCAACTCGCCGCCGAGCAATGCGGCGATCGCGAACGCGAATGCGACCGAGAATCCGACGTAGCCGGTGTACAGCATCGGCGGATGCATGATCAGTCCCGGGTCCTGCAGGATCGGATTCAGGTCATTGCCGTCGGGCAGCGCGGGGAGATGGCGCAGGAATGGGTTGGACGTGAGGATGGTGAACAGCAGGAATCCGCAACTGATGAAGCCGAGCACGCCGAGCACGCGTGCCATGGTCGCGTCGGGCAGGTGGCGGCTGAACGCGGCGACGGCGACCGTCCAGACGTTGAGGATCAGGATCCACAGCAGCAGCGAACCCTCGTGCGCGCCCCACACCGCTGGGAAGCGGTAGTACCAGGGTAGAGAGAGGTTGGAATTCTGCGCGACGTAGGCGACGGAAAAATCCTGGGTAAGGAAAGCCCAGGTCAGGATTCCGAACGCGAGCACGACGAACACGGCCTGTCCGGCGACTACCGGACGCGCGATGGAGATGAGCGTCGCATTGCCGCGCCACGCGCCGTAGATCGGCAGCGTGCATTGCACTGCCGCGAGCAGCAGGGCGAGGATGAGGGCGAATTGGCCGAGTTCGGGAAGCATGGGGAAAACGAGCGCAGCGCGCTATCGGCTTGCGGGGACAAGCCGATAGGTTACGCGAGACGAGGAAAGATTGCGACGCGCGAAGCGTCAGGCTTTCTTCGCGTAGCCGGCGCACCAGCCGGCTCGGTGCACGGCCTTGCCGGGGAACAGCTGGCACGGACCCCACTGGTCGTTCGCGCCGCCCTGGAAGAAGTTGCAGTTGTGGCAGGCCTCGCCGGCTTTCCATGTCGGTGCGGCGGCCTTGTCGACCTTGGTCGCGTCGTCGTTGTAATGCAGCGCCTGCGCGGTCGCATCGGAAGCTTCCAGATGCGGCAAGTCGGCGGCGCGCGCCTGGCGCGGCAGCACGCCGATGACAGCAGCGGCGCCGATCGCGCTGCCGGCGACGGCGAAGAAGCGGCGGCGGCTAGTGTTCGTGGAATCAGATTCGTGCGACATGATCGATCTCCTATTGATTTAACCGCGAACGATTATAGACCTGCGCCGCGGCAGGCGCATACCGCCGGCTTGACCTGCATCAATCCGCGGCGTGGGCCTTCTTTGCGTCCTCGGCTTTCTTGATCGCGTCGGCGACTTCCTTGGGCATGTAGGTTTCGTCGTGTTTGGCCAGCACTTCGCGCGCGGCGAAACGATCGCCCTGCATTTGTCCCGTGGCGATGATGCTCTGGCCTTCGCGGAACAGGTCGGGCAGCACGCCGGTGTATTGCACCGGCATGTCGTGAAAGCGATCGGTGACGACGAAATCCACGGTCAGCGACCCCGGCGCGCGCTTGATCGAATGTTCCAGCACCACGCCGCCGAGGCGGAAGCTCGCGCCTTCCGGCGCCTTGCCGGCGAGTACTTCGCTGGGCGAAAACAGGTAGCTCATGTTGCGGCTGAGCGCGAGCGTGGTCAGCGCGGCGGCAACGGCAACCGCAATCAGGATCAGGCTCACCGCGATCAGGCGGCGCTTGCGGGTGGGCGTCACGGCGTTTTCCTCGAGGCGGCGCGGCGAACGCGTCGTGCAAGATCGCGCATCACGTGGCGGCGCGCGAACACGGGCGCGAGCGCGTCGGCGAGCAGCACCACGGCGAATAACGCATAGGACGGCCAGACGTAGGCGGCATAGCCGTGCATGGCGAAGAAATCAGTCATGGGGGGTCTCCGTGGCGGGCAGCAGCGCGCGCACCCAGTCCTTGCCGGATTCGAGTTCGAGCAGGGCCACGCGCGAACGCGCCAGCACACTGGCGAAAAAGTATACGTGCGTGGCGAACGCGAGCGTGAGCAGCGGCCAGAGCATGCTCGGCGTGATCTTCGACGGCCCGACGAGGCTTACCGTCTGCGCTTGGTGCAGGGTGTTCCACCAGATCACCGAGTAGTGCACGATGGGCAGGTTGACGATGCCGATCAGGGCGAGGAATGCCGCCGCGCGCGCGGCCTGGCGGCGATCCTCGATCGCGTGGTACAGGCCGATCACGCCGAAATACAGGAACAGCAGCACGAGTTCGGAAGTCAGGCGCGCGTCCCAGGTCCACCACGTTCCCCACGTCGGCTTGCCCCACAGCGAGCCGGTGACGAGGGTGATGAACGTGAACGCGGCGCCGACGGGCGCGCTGGCCATGGCGAGGGTTTCCGACAACTTGATGCGCCACACCAGGCCGACGAATCCGTTCGCGGCCATGAACAGGTAGGCGAACAGGCCCATCCACGCGCAGGGCACGTGCACGTACATGATGCGGAACGAATCGCCTTGCTGGTAATCCGCCGGCGCAGTGAACAGCGCGCCGTAAAGACCGACTGCGCCGCAGATCAGGGCGAGCGCGTACAACCACGGCAGCCATTTCCCCGCGAAGCGGTAGAAATACGGCGGCGAGCCGAGTTTGTGGAACCAGAGGACGAGGGGATTCATTTCAGGTCAACGAAATTTTCAATGCGGCGGCAGCGGCGAGCGGCGCGAGGATCAATGCCAGCACCAGCCAGGCGGCCAGCCACAACAGCGGTGCGGAATAGGCAAATCCATTCTGGGCGGCGTTGCAGGCGCCGGCGCCGAAGATCAGTGCGGGCACGATCAGCGGCAGCACGAGCAAGGTCAACAGCATACCAGAGCGGCGCATGCCGACGGTTAGCGCGACGCACACCGCGCCGATCAAGCTTAGCAGCGGCGTGGCCAGCGCAAGTGCAGTGAGCAAAACGGGTAGAGTTTTGTCCGGCAGCTGCAGCAGTTGTGCGAGCAACGGCGCGATGACGATGAGCGGCAACGCCGTCGTCATCCAGTGCACGAGAATCTTGCAACCGAGCAGCAGCGCCAGCGGATGCGGCGACACCACGAGTTGTTCCAGCGAGCCGTCTTCCAGGTCGCTGCGGAACAACGCATCCAACGAGAGCAGCATGGCGAGCAGAACGGCGACGAAGATGGTGCCGGCGGCGATGCGACTGAGCACCGCAGCTTCCGGACCGAGCGCGAATGGAAACAGCGCGACCACGATGATCGCGAACAATAAAGGATTCAGGGCGTCGCCGCGCCGGCGCCAGACCAGCAGCAGGTCGCGGCGCAGCAGAGCGAAGCTGGCGGCGGAGGTCGATCCCGGTTTCATGCGGCCGTCTTCAACGCGAGGCGACGCGGTGTGCCCGAGGTGAACGCATACGCGCCGTGCGAGGTGATCAGGGCCGCGCCGCCGCGGCGCGCGTGATGTTCGAGCAGGCGGTTGACGAGGTCGATGCCGCCGCGGTCGAGGTTCGCATACGGTTCGTCGAGTAGCCACAGCGCCGCGGGTACGAGCAGCAGGCGCGCGAGCGCGACGCGCTTGCGCTGGCCGGCGGACAAGGTGCGCAGCGGCGCGTCTTCGAATCCTTCGAGGCCGACGCTGGCGAGCGCCAGGTGCGGCGTGATGCCGGGGCGGATGCCACCAATTCCGGTGGCGAAGCGCAGGTTTTCCAGCGCGGACAACTCGAGCTTGAGTCCCAGCAAGTGGCCGAGCAGGGCGACCTGATGCGAGAGCTTGGCGAGCGTCAGCGGCGTGCCGTGCAGCAGCACGCTTCCGGATGTCGCCTCGAGCAGGCCAGACAGCACCTTGAGCAGGGTGGTCTTGCCGGAACCATTGTCGCCTTCGATCAGCACCGTCTCGCCGGCATGCAAGGAAAAATCCAGCGGACCGAAGATCGCTTCGTCGTTGCGCGCAAAGCGCAGCGACTGCGCCTGCAGCAAGGGTGCTGATTCTAACGGTGCAGGTTCGGTCTGGATGGACGACATAGGCCGCGCATCGTAACCGCACGGCGCGGAGTAAACTAGCGCGAAGCCTACGTGGAGCCTTTCATGCGCTTTCGTTACGCCCTGCTCGCTGCGTTGTTTCCGCTGGTCGCCGCCGCAGTGCCGGCTGCCGATGACCGCCACACCTGGCTGGTGCGACTGCAGGGCCAATCGCTGGTCGAGCACGTGCAGGCACGGGTGACGGCGCAGAACCTGGCGGCCGTGGAAGGCGGCGAAAAGCCGGCGATGCGCCGCGAACTGCGCTCTGCGTTGGCACAGGATTACCTGCAACAGCTCGACGCCGCGCGCACGCGTGTGCTCGACGCGGGCAGCGCCGAACTCGGTCGCACGTTGACGCCGAGGACGGTGTACCGCTATGCCGGCAATGGCATGGCGTTGTCCCTGACCGACGCGGAAGCCGCGCACCTGGCGACCTTGCCGGGCGTGCTTGGCGTGCGCCGCGAACGCGTTTCGCATCCGCTGACCGATGCGGGCCCCGAGTGGATCGGCGCGGACAAATTATGGAATGGCCAGGTCGCCGGCGTCGCCACGACGAAGGGCGAAGGCGTGGTCATCGGCATCATCGATACCGGCATCAGTCCCACGCATCCCTCGTTCGCGGCGACGGGGCCGGACGGCTATGCGATCCAGAATCCGCGCGGACATTTTTATGGCTTGTGCGCGAGCGCGCAGGCGACCTGCAACAACAAACTGATCGGCATCTACGATTTCACCGACGAAGGGACGAAGGGTATCGACAGTGTCGGCCATGGCACGCATGTTTCCGGCATTGCCGCCGGCGACGGCATGGACAATGCACTCAAGGGCATGACGGTGTCGCTGAGCCGCTTCGTGTCGGGCGTTGCGCCGCATGCCAACATCATCATGTACAAGGCCTGCAAGTCCGGAACTGCCGGCGGCACTTGTCCGGAATCGGATCTCGTCGGCGCATTGGACCAGGCCATCGCCGACAACGTCGACGTGATCAATTATTCCATCGGCGGCGATGCGCAGGACGCCTGGCAATTGCTCGCGCAGGGAAATACCGACGCAGCGGCGATGTTCAACGCGCGCGCGGCGGGTATCGTCGTCGTGGCGGCGGCGGGCAATGAAGGTCCCGGACCGAATTCGCTCGGCGAACCCGGCAACGCGCCGTGGGTGATTGGTGTGGCGAACGCGACGCACGACCGCCAGTTCGCCAATTCCATCGGCGGTTTTTCCGGCGCGGCGAATGCCCCGCCCACGCTGACCGGCGCCGGCTACACCTCGGGTTATCCGCAGAACGAAATCGTCTACGCCGGCAACTACGGCAATGCCCTGTGCGGCACCGGCCCCACCGATTATCCGCCGACCGGCAAGAGCAATCCGTTTCCGCCGGGCACGTTCAACGGCCAGATCGTGATCTGCGACCGCGGCATCTACGCACGCGTGGAAAAAGGCTACAACGTGAAACTTGGCGGCGCCGGCGGCTACATCCTCGCCAATGCGCAAAGCGACGGCGAATCCATCGTCAGCGACGATCATTACCTGCCGGCGGTGCACCTGGGTTACAGCGAAGGCGCGGCGCTCAAGGCCTGGGTCGCGTCATCCGGCAGCCACCAGGGCACGATCAGCGGCGTCAGCGCGGTGTTGCAAGCCAGCCTCGGCGACATTCTCAACTCAAGCAGTTCGCGCGGGCCCTATGGCGGATACGGCAAGATTTCCGCTGGCGGGATTCTGAAACCCGACATCACCGCGCCCGGCACCAATATCCTGTCGTCGGATTACCAGTCGAACGGACTGGCGTTCATGACCGGCACGTCGATGGCGTCGCCGAACGTGGCCGGCGCGGCCGCATTGCTCGTCGCCGCGCATCCGACCTGGGGCCCGGCGCAGATCGAGTCCGCACTGCTGGGCACCGCGCTGGCGGGAAGCGTGCACCTGCAGGACGGCGTGACGCAGGCGACGCCGCTGGATGCGGGCACAGGGCGCGTGCAAGTCGCCGCCGCCGTGCGGGCGGGACTGTATCTGCCGATCAGCGCCGCGGATTTTCGCGCGCAGGATCCGTCGCGCGGCGGCAATCCGGCCATGCTCAATCGCCCGGGCA
>DATJIL010000079.1:0-31851 GCA_035493385.1 Rudaea sp. | reverse complement strand
TGTACGGACTGTTGAAGTCCAGCACGATGTTGCCGACGGGCACGGTCGACGAATATGTGGCAGTCAGGGTCCCGTTCGCTGTCGAACTGCCGCCGTTGATCAGATCGATGTACCAGCGTCCGGCCTGCAGCGGCACCTTGTCCGAGGGCAGGATCAGCACGGACTCGTTCGAGGTCGAACTGATCGAGTGATATTGGCCATAGCGGCTGAGCAGGTCGTAGCTGACCGTCGGGAAGCTCGCGCCGGAATTTTGCACCGGAAACGGCGAGGCGTAGCGCACGAACATGTCGACGTCGCCGCCGGTGGCGTTGAGGTTGACGCTAAGTTGACGCACGCCGGCCGGAACGTCGATGTAGTAGTTGGAAAAATAATTTCCCGCGGGCAAAGGTGGCAGGTTGTTGACCGCGCCGGTTTGCAGACCGACATCGGCCCAGGCCGCGGAACACGCGCACAGCCCAACCGCGAGAATCGCGACACGGCGCATCATTGCTGCACCTGTGCGTTCGGCGTGGTGGCTTGGTTCGGTGGCAGCGCGATCCTTGCGCGCGGGTTCGGTTCCTGCTCGCATTGCATGCGCAGGCTGCCGTCGGGCTGGCGCACCAGCCGGGTCACGGTGACGGTCGGCGGCGGCAGGCGCATCTTGTCGGCGGGCTTGAATTGCGCAGTGGCACCAGCCTTGGCCTGCACCGATGGCGCGAGCGGCTGCGCGACCATGGGGCTGTCCGCCCATGCGGCGGTTGCGGCCAGCAGGCCGAGAACGAGGGCGAGGCCGAGAGATGGCGATTGACGGAGCATGCGAAGGTCCAGCGATTGGCGAGCCGCGGATGATAACGCGGGCACGTTAGTTATACATAAGGCGTGGAAAGCCCGAGCTGATGGATCGATGCGCTTCCAGCGCGGTAGCTTTGCCTCAGTGCGCGCTGCACGAAGGCTTGCGCATCGGCGACCGCTTCGCGCAGCGTGCGGCCGCGTGCCAGTCCGGCGGCGACCGCCGATGCCAGCGCGCAGCCGGTACCGCGTGCGCAAACCGGCAGGCGCGTATGGCGCAGTTCCACGACGCCGCGCGCGTCGGCGAGGACATCGCGCACCTCGCGTCCGCGTCCGTGCCCGCCCTTGAGCAGGACCGCACGTGCGCCGAGCGCGCGCAAATCGCAGGCGGCCTGCGCCGGATCAGCTATGCGCCGACCGAGCAGGATTTTTGCTTCGGGCAAGTTCGGTGTCAGCAACGTCGCCATCGGCAACAGGTCTTCGCGCAGCACGCGCAAGCCGGCGGCGGACAGCAGTGCCGTGCCGCTGCTCGAAGCCAGTACGGGATCGAGGACGATATGGCGTGGCGCTGCGTCGCGCAGCGCGCGCACGATCGCGCGCGCGATCGGTGCGGAGGCGAGCATGCCGATCTTGACCGCGCCGACGCGGAAATCCGCGAACGCGGCGCGGATTTGCGCCTCGACGTGCGCGGCCGGAACGCGATGAATCGCCTGCACCCGTTGCGAGGTCTGCGCGGTCACGGCGGTGATGGCGGCAAGGCCGTGCACGCCGAAGGCGGCGAAGGTTTTCAGGTCGACCGCGATGCCGGCACCCCCGCTGGAATCCGACCCCGCGATGGTCAGTGCAGCCGGAGTGCTGGGGGATTTCGGCATCTGGCGTATCATTTTCGCAACAAAATGGCGTGAAACAGCGAAAAAAGTCCAAAAAACAGGGATTCAACCGGTTGCAAAAGGCTTGACGGGCTGTTGCATTTTTGCCAAACTGGCCTTGGAGACAACCACCTCCTAACGCATCCAGGGCTATGCGTCGGTCAACAGCGAAGGCAAAAAATCTTGCGGGAGCGCTCGGGCTTGTCCTGACGCTCCCGCTTTCTTTTGCCGCAGCGGCCGAACGCCCGCATGCGAATGTCTCGGCGCTGTCTGCCTACGCGCAGTCCGCGAGTATACTTGACGCGTGGCGCGACTATGCGCTCGCGGATCTGACCCGCGGCTTCGACTGGGCCGACAACGCCGGCGCGATACCGCAGGCACCGAGCCTGTTCGATCGCGGCATCGGCCGCCTCGCACCCTCCGCACCGCATTTGTTCGACAACGGCGTGAATGCCTCGCCGCTGTCGGTCATCTTCCTCAAGACCAAGGCGGCTGAAACGCCATTCATGCCGGCCGAGCAGCCGAGCCTGCTGCGCGATTACACGCCGGGCCTGCAGCGTTATCTGCTGGCACCCTCTTACGCGCAGCGCTGGGGCGATGCCTCGTCGGTGAGCGTGTCGGCGATTTTCGCCTACCAGCGATTTGCCGGCCTCGGCCTCGGCATCGACAACGTGCCGCTGCAGGCGGATGCCGCTCCGGCCCTGGCGCCGGCGATGGTGGACAAGTACGCGGGTTCCTACGGCACGGGCCTGCGCCTGGATTTCGAGAGCCGCCTGAGCGAGCGCGTGACGTGGCAGTTCGGCGTGCAGTCGCGCGTGAACATGGATGCGTTCAACAACTACCGCGGCGTGTATTCGGAGCCAGGCAGTTTCGATATCCCGGCAAACGCGAACGCGGGTCTGGGATTCGATCTCACCCAGGATCTGAAGGCCGACATCGGCGCCGAGCGCGTGATGTACAGCAACATCGCTCCGTTCACCAGCGCTGCGCTGCCGAACCGTTTCCTGGTGTTGCTCGGCAGTTCGATATCGCCGGCGTTCGCCTGGCAGAACCTGGACGTGTATTCGGCAGGCTTCAGTTGGCGCGATCCGGGCAATGGCGTGTGGTCGCTGCATTACACGACCCGCCAGCAGCCACTGCCGACTTCGCCATTGCTGCAGACGGCGCTGGATCCGTACCTGGCATCGCACAACGTCGAATTCGGCTTTGCCCGCGCATTCGGCGCTGCTTCAGGCCTGCGCGTCGCGGCTTCGTATGCGCCGTCGGAATTCGTGCTCGGCCTGCCGACCAGCAACAGCCTGCGCACGCCGAACAGCGGCGGGCAGATCGAGTATCAGTTGCTCTGGACGACGCTGTTCTGATCGGTTCTCCGAGGCCCCCTTGAGTCAAGGGGGCGAACGCCTTGCGCAGCAAGGCGTTGGGGGTTGTGGCAGTACTGCTCCGTAGCCGAAGACGATTGCCGCGGAGCTATTGTCAGAGCATCTCCGAAGCGTAATCCGCCAGGCGCGAGCGTTCGCCGCGACGCAGCGTCACGTGCGCCGAATGCGGCCAGTCCTTGAAGCGGTCGACGGCGTAGGTCAGGCCCGACGTCGTTTCGGTCAGGTAGGGCGTGTCGATCTGCTCGACATTGCCCAGGCATACCATCTTGCTGCCCGGTCCGGCGCGCGTAAGCAACGTCTTCATCTGCTTGGGCGTCAGGTTCTGCGCTTCGTCGATGATCACGTAGCGGTTGAGGAAGGTGCGACCGCGCATGAAATTGAGCGAGCGGATCTTGATGCGCGAAGCGAGCAGGTCGTTCGTCGCCTGGCGACCCCAGCCGCCGCCTTCCTGCGGCGTGGCCAGCACTTCGAGGTTGTCGGTCAGCGCGCCCATCCATGGCGTCATCTTTTCCTCCTCCGTGCCGGGCAGGAAGCCGATGTCTTCGCCGACGGAAACCGTCGCACGGGTCATGATGATCTCGCGATAACGCTGCTGGTCCATGGTCTGCGCCAGGCCCGCGGCGAGTGCGAGCAGGGTCTTGCCGGTACCGGCGGTGCCGAGCAGGGTGACGAAGTCGATTTCCGGATCCATCAGCGCGTTGAGCGCGAAGTTCTGTTCGCGGTTGCGTGCGGCGACACCCCAGACAGTGTGCGCACCGTTGCGGTAATCGTCGACGATTTGCAGGCGCGCCTTGCCGGCATCGACGCTGAGCACGCGCAATTCGACTTCGTTCTCGCCAGGCAGGTACAGGAACTGGTGCGGATACCAATCCTCGTCCTTGCGCCGCTTGACCTCGTAGAGCGTGTGCCCGCGCTCGGACCAGGAGCGCAACTCCGCATGGCGGTCCCAGAAATCCTTCGGCAGTTCGGCATGGCCGGCGAAGAGCAGGCTGAAATCGTCCAGCGCGCGGTCGTTTTCGTAATCTTCGGCGGGCACGCCGTAGATCGACGCCTTGATGCGCAGGTTGATGTCCTTGGACACCAGTACCACTGGCGTATCCGGCTTGTGTTCGTGCAGCGCGACGATCGAAGCCAGGATCAGGTTGTCCGGCAAGTTCTTGCGCTTGCCGTTCGCGTCCCTGGATTCGAAGTCGCGGGTCTGGAAATACAGGCGTCCAACCTGCGCCTTGCGGTCGAGTTGCAGGCCCTGCGGCAGCTTAAGTTCCAGGCCCTGGTCGATCGGCTGCTTGCGGTTGCGTTCGATCAGCTCGTTGATGAAGCGGCTGACCTGGCGCGCGTTGCGCGAGACTTCGGATGTGCCCTTCTTCGCCGCGTCGAGTTCCTCGAGCACCGTCATCGGCAGGAACACGTCGTGTTCCTCAAAGCGGAACAGGGCGGTCGGATCGTGCATCAGCACGTTGGTGTCGAGGACGTAGATACGCTTGCCTTTGGTCATGCGGCGATCACCCTGTGGATTGTGCGATGGGAAGTGGCACGCGCGGTGCGTGGAGTCGGTGGAGGCGACCGCTGCTCAAGCACATTCGACGGCGATCGCTTCGAGGACGGTGGCGGCGTGGCCGGGAACTTTCACGCCGCGCCATTCGTGCAACAATTTTCCGTCCGCTCCGATCAGGAACGTGCTGCGCACCACGCCGAGGAATTTGCGCCCGTACAAGGTTTTTTCGTGGATCACGTCGAACGCCTTGCACCATTTCTCGTCGGGATCGGAAACCAGGGCGAAGCCCAGCTTCTGCTTGTCGCCGAATTTCTCGTGCGAAGCCAGCGAATCGCGCGATACCCCAAGGACGACTGCCTTGTGTTTGGCAAAGGCCTTGGCGAGGTCGCGAAAATCCTGCGCTTCGCGCGTGCAGCCCGTGGTGTTGTCCTTTGGGTAGAAATACACGACGACGGGGTGGCCGCGCAGATCGCGCAGGCGAATTTCGCCGGCGGTGCTCGCGCCGCGCAAATCGGGAACCGTCTTGCCGATCGCAACCATCAGAATTTCACCGGATCCATGATCGCATCGAGGTTCTGGCCGTCGCAGAATTCGAGGAAATCGTCGCGCAGCGCGGCGATGTGGGTGTTTGCCGGAATGCCGATCGTGATCTGTGCCGAGAACATGTCGGCGCCGGTCTGCATCGCGCGGTAGCGCATCGACTGCAACTGTTCGACGCTGATGCCATGTTCCTGGAAAAACTCGGCAAGTTGGAAAAGGATGCCGGGCTTGTCCGCGGCCACCACTTCGATCACGTACGGCAGCAGGTTGGTCTGCGCCGGCTTCGGCCCGGTGCGGAAATGGGTCAGGCGCAGGCCTTCGTCGCGCTCGAGCCGCGCCAAGGCAGTTTCGAGCTTGGCGATGGCGTCCCACGATCCTTGTGCGAGCGCGAGCACGCCGATTTCGTTGCCGACCGCGGCGACGCGCGTTTCGGCGATGTTGCAGCCGGCATCGGCGACGCGCTTGGCGATCGCGACGAGCGGTGGCCGCGCGGCGGGAGCGAACGCGTTGATCAGCAGATAGTTTTCGTTCGCGGCCGGACGCGGGGCGGAATCGATGGGTGCAGCTACTTCCGGAATCTTGCGCATGTCGTGGTGAAAGCCGGCGTCGAGGACGAGAATACTTGTCGCCCCCACGGGTGGCAAGTAACATTCTCCGCCCCCGCGATATTCGAGGCTTGTCTTGCAGAAACTCACCGGCAGCATCTGTGCGCTGGCCACGCCGTTCCGCGGCGACGGGCTCGATCTGGCCGCGTTCGGCGCGCTGATCGACTACCAGCTCGCGGGTGGCACGCAGGCGTTGGTAGTGGCCGGCTCCACCGGCGAAGCGCATGCGCTGAGCGAAGCCGAATTCGAGCGTGTACTCGCATTCGCGCTCGAACGCGTGGGCGGGCGCGTGCCGGTGCTGGCCGGAACCGGTACCGCGAACACGCGCAAGACCATAACCGCGACGCGTCGCGCGCAAGCGATCGGCGCGGACGCCGCCCTGATCGTGACTCCATACTATGTGCGGCCGACGCAGGAAGGCTTGTATCGGCATTTTTCCGCCGTTGCCGACGAGGCCGGTCTGCCGATCGTGTTGTACAACGTGCCTTCGCGCACCGGTTGCGACATGTTGCCGGAAACCGCCGCGCGCCTGGCGGCACACGCGCGCATCGCCGGCATCAAGGAAGCGCGTAACGACGCCGCGCGCATTGCCGCCATCGTCGCGCTCAAGCGCCCGGATTTCGCCGTATTGAGCGGCGACGACAACACCTGCGCGCAGGCCATGCTGGACGGCGCAGATGGCGTGATCTCGGTCGCGGCCAATGTCGCGCCAGCCGCCATGCGCTCTTTGTGCGATGCCGCCCTGGCCAAAAACACCGGGCGCACGTGCGGACTGGACACGAAACTCACCGAACTTTACGCCTTGCTCGGCACCGAACCGAACCCGATTCCGGTAAAATGGTGTCTGCACGAGCTCGGGATTTGCCTGCCTGACCCCCGCCTTCCGTTGACGCCGTTCGGTACCATGCATCATGAAGGTGCGCGGCAAGTGCTCGGCGCCTTGAAGCTGGCCGCGGTTCAGCCGCTGCACAGCGGCATCGCGTAAGCTTTAGCATCCCAATCGAATCAATCCGTTCGAATCAACCAGATCTAATCAAACAGATCTCATCAATTAGGATCAGCCGTGAATCGCACTCTTTCCTTTCGCTGGGCCATTTCCCTGATCGCCGTTGCCGGCCTGCTCGGCGGCTGCAGCTGGTTCCGTCACGATAACAGTTACTACGCGAAGGCGAAGCAGACCGCGCCGCTGGAAGTGCCGCCGGATCTGGATAAGCCGGTGTCATCCGATGCGATGGCCATTCCGCAATCCAGTTCGCCCGGCACGGCGGCACAGGCGTCCACCGGCAGCGTCGGCAGCGCACCGCCGTCGGGCACGATTAGCGGCGGCGGCAGCTTGCGCATCGCCGACAATGTCGAACACGCCTGGCAGCGCGTGGGTATCGCGCTCGAACGCGCGCAGGCAGGCACGATCAGCGCGCGCGACGCGACGGCGCACACCTACACGGTGGAAGTCGCCGGCCTGCGCGCCGCGCCGCAACCGGCCGCAGCGCCCGCGGCGCATCACTGGTACTCGCGCATCCTGCATCCGTTCGGCGGCGGCGCCAAACCGGCCAATGCCGACACCGGTCCGGTGAGCGGTAATCTGACCGTGACCGTCAGCGCCGATGGCGACGGTGCGCGCGTGGAAGTGAACGGACCGGAAGAGGCCGCGCGGCGGGTGCTGGAAATCCTGCGCGAACGGCTCTCGTAAGCCGCAGGTTTTTCAGCGTTCCAACAGGGGCAGCTTGCCGGTCTTGCCATCCCATTCCTTGGCGTCGGGCGGCGCGTCCTTGCGTTCAGTCAGCACCGGCCAGATGCGCGCGAGTTCCGCATTGAGCGGGATGCAGTGCTCCTGGCCCGCCGGCACGTCGTCTTCCGGAAAGATCGCGACAGCGGGGCACTCCGGCTCGCACAGCGTGCAGTCGATGCATTCCTCGGGATCGATGACGAGGAAGTTCGAGCCTTCATGAAAGCAGTCGACCGGACATACCTCCACGCAATCGGTGTACTTGCACTTGATGCAGTTTTCGGTGACGACGAAGGGCATGGCCGGTCAAAAAATAGAGGTTGGTTATCGGCTTTGCTGAGTTGGAAGCGTCGCGAGCGAAGGCGGGTTGCATCCGCCCGCAGCACAGGCACCGGAGTGTACGCACGTGTACATGAGGATGCCGAGCAACGGACGGATGCAACCTGCCGAGCGCAGCAGCTTCCGAACAGCAAAGTGGCGCTCCCAAGGGGATTCGAACCCCTGTTTAGGCCTTGAGAGGGCCCCGTCCTAGGCCTCTAGACGATGGGAGCGCGTCAAGCATCAGTATACCGGGACGCCACTACATGGGACAATTCCCCCTGCGCGCGGGAAGCGCGCCTCAAGACCACACGATGAATCCATCCCCACCGAATTCCACAGCCGTGCGCATCATCCCGCGCGAGCAGCACAGCATCTCGCGCAAGCAGATCTCCAGCGCCGCGCTGCGCGTCCTGTATCGACTCAACGAAGCCGGTTATGCGGCTTATCTGGTCGGCGGCGCCGTGCGCGACCTGCTCATCGGCGGCCAGCCGAAGGATTTCGATGTCGCCACCGACGCGACGCCCGAAGACGTGCGTCGCTTGTTCCGCAATTGCCGTCTGATCGGGCGGCGGTTTCGCCTCGCCCATGTCGTGTTCGGTCCCGAAATCGTCGAAGTCGCCACGTTCCGTGGCAGCGGCGACGGCGAGGTTGGCGAGGGCGATCGCCATGTCGTCGACGGCCGCATCGTCCGCGACAACGTCTGGGGCACGCTGGAGGAAGACGCCCTGCGCCGCGATTTCACCGTCAATGCGCTGTACTACAACATCGCCGATTTCTCGGTACGCGATTACGTCGGCGGATTCGAAGACGTGCAGCGCCACGTGCTGCGCCTGATCGGCGACCCGGCGCAGCGTTACCGTGAGGATCCGGTGCGCATGCTGCGCGCTGTGCGTTTGTCGGCGAAGCTGAATTTCTCCATCTCGCCCGAGGCGCGCGCGCCGTTCGCCGAACTCGGCGAACTGCTCGCGCAGGCGCCGCCGGCGCGACTGTTCGACGAGACGCTGAAGATGTTTCTCGCTGGCAGCGGTCTGAAAAGTTTCCGTGCGCTGGAACAATCCGGATTGCTCGGCGCGGTGTTCCCGCTGACCGCGCGTGCGCTCGCGTTCCGCGGCGATTCTTTCCGCGCACTGGTCGAGGCCGGCCTGGCCGGCACGGACGCACGCGTTGCTGAAGGCAAATCGGTGACGCCGGCCTTCCTGTTCGCGGTGCTGCTCTGGGGCGCGGTGCGCGCGCAGGCCGAACGCGAGATCGCACGCGGCGTGGAGCCGAACCTGGCTTGGCAGCGCGTGAGCCACCAGGTCATCGCCGAGCAGGCCAAGCACGTCGCGATTCCGCGGCGTTTCGGGCAGATCATGCAGGAAATCTGGGTGCTGCAGCCGCGTTTCGTCGACCGCCAGAAGAAGCGCGTGTTCCGTCTGCTCACGCACCCGCGCTTTCGTGGCGCCTACGATTTCCTGCTGCTGCGCGAGGCCGAGGGCGGGGACATCGCCGAGCTCGGCCGCTGGTGGACGCACGCGCAAGCTGCGCCGCACGAGGCGCTGGCCGAAGAACTGTCCGCCGCGCCTGCCGAAGCGACTGGCCCGGCCGATGCGACGAAGAAGCGGCGACGGCGCCGGCGCAAGCCCAAGGCGCCAGCGGCAACCGCATAGTTTCGAATCCACGATGGAAACCGCATACATCGGCCTCGGCAGCAATCTCGCCGATCCGCATGCGCAGGTCGAAGCGGGAATACGCGCACTCTCGAAGTTGCCAAAGACCCGGCTCATTGCACGCTCACGCTTGTATCGAAGCGCACCGTGGGGACGCGCCGACCAACCGGAATTCGTCAACGCGGTGGTGCAGCTTGAAACTGCGCTGGAACCGCGCGAGCTTCTCGATCATCTTCTGGAAATCGAACGCGCAGCCGGGCGCGAACGCGATGGCACGCGCTGGGGTCCGCGCGTTCTCGACCTGGATATTCTCGCGTACGCGCAAAGGCGCATCGCCGAGTCCGGCCTGCATGTGCCGCATCCGCAGCTGCACGAGCGCGCGTTCGTGCTCGTGCCGTTGGCCGAAATCGCGCCGGATCTGCATATTCCCGGGCGTGGCCGCGTTGCCGACCTGCGCGCAGGCGTCGATGCTTCGACCTGCAGACGCATGGCAGAATAGCCGTTCGACCTCGGGAGTCCGCCATGTATGCCAACGCGAAGTCCGCCGCACGCTCCGCCATCACCGTGCCGCAGCTGCACGCGATGAAAGCGCGCAGCGAGAAGATCGTCATGCTGACTGCCTACGATGCCAGCTTCGCCGCGCAATGCGACGCGGCGGGCGTCGATGCCGTGTTGGTCGGCGATTCGCTCGGTATGGTCGTGCAGGGACACTCGAGCACCTTGCCGGTCAGCGTCGACGACATGGTCTATCACACCGCGGCGGTGGCGCGCGGCATAGCAAGCGCCTTGCTCATTGCCGACATGCCGTTCATGAGCTTTCGCGATGCAGATGCGGCCTTGCGCAGCGCCGGACGCCTGCTTGCCGAAGGCGGTGCGGCCATGGTCAAGCTCGAAGGCGCGGGCTATGTGCTCGATGTCATTGCCGCACTTGCGCAGCACGCGATTCCGGTTTGCGCGCACCTGGGCCTGACCCCCCAATCGGTGCACAAGCTCGGCGGTTATCGTGTGCAGGGCAAGACCAAAGATGCCGCCGCTCAGCTTCTGGCCGATGCGCGCGCGGTCGCGGATGCCGGTGCCGATTTGCTCGTGCTCGAATGCGTGCCGGCGACGCTGGCCAAACGCATTACCAACGAGATTCCGATTCCGACCATTGGCATCGGCGCAGGTGCGGATTGCGACGGCCAGGTGCTGGTGTTGTACGACATGCTGGGCATCACGCCGGGCAAGCGGCCGCGCTTTTCCAAGGATTTTCTCGCCGGTCGCGGTTCGGTGGGCGAGGCGATCCGCGCCTACGCCGAAGCGGTGCGTGACGGAACGTTTCCGGCGGCCGAGCACGCGTTCTGATGGATACATTTCATTCCGCGGCGGACTTGCGCGCCTGCGTGTCCGCATGGCGCCGCGCCGGTGTGCGCGTCGGCTTTGTACCGACGATGGGCAACTTGCACGCGGGACATTTTTCGCTGATCGAGCTGGCACGTGCGCACGCCGACAGGATTGTCGCGAGCGTGTTCGTCAATCCAACCCAGTTCGGCCCCAACGAGGATTTCGCCAATTATCCGCGCACGCTCGAGGCGGATCGTGCCGGACTCGCTGCGCATGGCTGCGATGCCTTGTTTGCGCCGAGCGTCGATGAAATGTATCCGTTTGGCGCCGCCGCAAGCGTGCGCGTAGAGATTCCGAAAATCACCGAAGTTCTGGAGGGCGAACTGCGCCCCGGACATTTCGCCGGCGTGGCTACAGTGGTGACGAAACTGTTCAACCTCGTGCAACCCGATGTCGCCGTGTTCGGCCAGAAGGATTACCAGCAATTGCTCGTGATCCGGCGCATGACGCAAGACCTGTGTTTTCCGATAGACATTGTCGCCGCGCCGACGCGGCGCGAAGGCAATGGCCTGGCGATGAGTTCGCGCAATCAGTATCTGAGCAGCGAGGAACGCGATCGCGCTTCCGTCATTCATCGAACCTTGTGCGCGATGCGCGAGCAGTTGCATGCCGGGCGACCGCCTGCGCAGATCGAAGCAGGCGCGCGCGCTGCGCTGGAGGCGGCAGGTTCGGTTCCGGATTACGCGGTGATCCGGCGTGCCGCCGATTTGTCCGTGCCGGATGCAACCGAACGCGGCGGCTTGATCGCCTTGATTGCGACGAGGCTGAGCCGCGCACGGCTGATCGACAATCTGCTGCTCGACCCCTAGCTTTGGCGCAACGTCTGTGGTATTCTCACCACTGCCATCGGGATTTTTGCAACGTTCGCGCGTTGCCCCAAAGGCTAGCAGGGCGGCATCGTTCTGGTAATCGTCACTCCGATAATTCAACCCTCGCTGCATAAGCGGGGGTTTTTTTTCGCCCCAGCTTGTAGTGGATTCGCCGCAAGTCTTGCCGATTTCGCGCGCTACGCGGATAATTTGTGCGGCGCCGCAGAATCAGGCGGCAATGTTGCGTAAATGACACACGATTGATCGCGAGACCGCCATGCATCTGAGCCTGCTCAAAGCCAAGATCCACCGCGCCAGCGTCACCCACGCCGAATTGCACTACGAGGGTTCCTGCGCGATCGACGGCCTGTTGCTGGACGCCTCCGGCATCCGCGAGTACGAACAGATCCACATCTACAACGTCAACAACGGCCAGCGCTTCGTCACTTACGCGATCCGCGCGGACGAGGGTTCCGGCATCATCTCGGTCAACGGTGCGGCCGCGCATCGCGCATCCCCGGGCGACATCGTCATCATCTGCGCCTATGCGCAATTGAGCGAAGCCGAAGCCGCGCACTTCAAACCGACCCTGGTTTACGTCGACGCGAAGAACCGCATGAGCCACACCAAGAACTCTATCCCGAAGCAGGCGGCCTAGAGACCTGCCGTTCCAACGCCCACGCCACATGTTCGCGCACCAGCGCGGACGCATGCTCCACGCGTGATTTCAGCGCCTTAATGATGACGGGGTTGCGCGGCGCATTGCCCAGCGCCACGGCGATATTGCGCAGCCATTGTTCGTGGCCGATGCGGCGGATCGCGGAACCTTCGGTGCGGGCGAGGAAGTCCGCTTCGTTCCAGCCGAACAGGTCGACGAGGGCGGCGCCGTCCAGTCCGTGGCGCACGGCGAAATCCGGCTCGACGCTTTTCCTCGCGAACTTGTTCCACGGGCACACGAGCTGGCAGTCATCGCAGCCGTAGATGCGGTTGCCGATGAGTGGACGCAGTTCGAGCGGAATGCTGCCGCGCAATTCGATGGTCAGGTAGGAAATGCAGCGGCGTGCGTCGAGTTGCTGCGGACCGACGATGGCCTGGGTCGGACACACTTCGATGCAGCGCACGCAGGTGCCGCAGTGGTCGCTTTCGGCTTCATCCGCCGGCAGCGGCAGGTCGGTATACAGTTCGCCGAGGAAGAACCACGAACCGGCGCGACGGTTGATCAGGTTGGTGTGCTTGCCGATCCAGCCCAGGCCTGCATTGCGCGCCAGCGCCTTTTCCAGCACCGGCGCGGAATCGGAAAACGCGCGGTAGCCGAAGGGACCGATTTCGCTGGCGATGCGGTCGGCGAGTTTTTGCAAACGCGCGCGCATGAGCTTGTGGTAATCGCGGCCCAGCGCATATCGCGAAACGAAGCCGAGTTCGGGATCCTCGATCACTTCCCAGCCATTGCGTGCGCCCGGCGGATCGTAATCCAGCCGTGTGGAAATCACACGCACGGTGCCCGTATGCAGGTCCGCGGGACGGCTTCGTTTCGTGCCATGACGCGCCATGTATTCCATCTCGCCGTGGCGGCCCTGCGTCAGCCAGTTGAGCAGATTCGTTTCGTCGTCGCCAAGTTCGGTCGTGGCGATGCCGACTTGCGCGAAGCCCAACTCCGAGCCCCAACGTTTGATGCGGGCAGCAAGTTCGATGTAGTCGGGCGCGTTCATTGCGCAAAGTATAAACTTCCAGCATGAGCAGCCGTTTGTACACTGCAAAACAGGTTCGCGAGCTGGATCGCCATGCGATCGAGGACCTCGGCATCGCCGGATTCGACCTCATGCGGCGCGCCGCCGGCGCGGCGTGGCGCGTGCTGCGTGCACGCTGGCCACGCATGGCGCGACTGGCTGTGCTGTGCGGCGGCGGCAACAACGGTGGCGACGGCTACCTGCTCGCTTGCCTGGCGCGCGAGGCCGGCTTGCCGACCGTCGTGCTGGCACTGGCTGAGCCGGTGACAGCAGATGCGAAACGCGCACGCGATGCCTGGCGCGATGCCGGCGGAGAAATCATTCCAGCGGAACACGGGTTGCCCGCCGCGGATGTTTACGTGGATGCGATTTTCGGCACGGGTCTGGCGCGTCCGGTGGACGGCGTGGTGGCGGAAACGATCCGCCACATGGACGCGACGGGCCGGCCGGTGCTGGCGCTGGACGTGCCATCCGGGATCAACGCCGACACCGGCGCGGTGATGGGTACGGCGGTGCGTGCTGAAATCACGGTGAGTTTCATCGCGCGAAAACGCGGACTGTCGACCGGCGCGGCGCTGGATTACTGCGGCACCGTCGTGCTGGATCGCCTTGGATTGCCGGAAGAAGCGTTTGCCAATGGCGCATTCGATGCGCGCCTGCTCGATCCACGCCGGATGGCGTCGTGGTTGCCGCCGCGCGCGCGCGGCGCGCACAAGGGCGATTGCGGCCATGTGCTGGCGATTGGCGGCGATGCCGGCATGGGTGGCGCGATCCGCCTGTGCGCGGAAGCGGCGCTGCGCGTGGGCGCAGGCCTGGTCAGCGCCGCGACGCGTGCGGAAAACATCGCCGCAATCAATGCCGCCCGGCCCGAAGTGATGGCGCACGCGACAACCGATGCGACTACTGCGCTGACAGCTTTGTTCGCCCGCGCCAATGTCATCGCGTTGGGGCCTGGGCTGGGCCAATCCGATTGGAGCCGGACACTTTGGCGGGCGGCATTGGGCTCGCACAAACCCGCTGTCGTGGATGCGGATGCGTTGAACCTGCTTGCTGCGCAAACGGCCGCGCTGCCGCCGGGCAGCGTGATCACGCCGCATCCGGGCGAAGCTTCGCGTTTGCTGGGTTGGAGCAGCGAACGCATTGCCAGCGACCGCTTTGCCGCGGTGCGCGAACTGGCGACGCGCCATCGCTGCGTGGCCGTGCTCAAGGGCGCGGGCACGCTGATAGCGCACGAACGCGGTGACGTGGCGGCATGCCCGTGGGGCAATCCGGGCATGGCCTCGGGCGGCATGGGCGATGTGCTGACCGGTGTCATCGCGGGGCTGATGGCACAGGGATTGAATGCCTGGCGCGCGGCGCGCCTGGGTGTTTCCCTGCACGCGCAAGCTGGCGACGCGGCGGCGCATGGCGGCGAAGCGGGGACGCTCGCGAGCGATCTGTTCGCGCATCTGCGCCGCCTTCGCAATGGATTGGCCGATGACTGAAATCGCTTTCAACGGGATCGACGAGGACGCGCTCGCCGCGCTCGCGCACGAACTGGCGCCGCGCCTGCGCGGCGGCGGCAGCATCCATTTGGCAGGGCCGCTCGGCGCGGGCAAGACCACGTTTGCGCGCGCGCTGTTGCGCGCGCTCGGCGCCGGCGAGCGCATCAAGAGTCCGACCTACACACTGATCGAATCCTATGCGCTGCCGGGTTTGACGGCGCAGCACCTGGATCTGTACCGCATCGCCGCCGCCGAGGAACTGGAATGGCTGGGTTTGCGCGATTTGGCCGATGGTCCGGTCTTGTGGCTAGTCGAATGGCCCGAGCGCGGCGTGGGCGCGATTCCACCACCGGATTTGACCGTGAGCCTGGCTCATGCGGCTGCGGGCCGTGATGTCGCGCTGCATGCCCGCAGCGATAGGGGAACCCGCTGGTTGACCGGATTCAAGACAGCGGCTTAGCCGCGATTCCTGATTTTCACGGGAGCTTTCTCGTGCAAATCTTCGATTCATAAAGAAAAAGTACTTGAAATCCGCAGTGGTTTTGCGTTTGAATACGCCGCATGAGGGGAGTAGCGGCCCGGATCGGATGTTTCGTCGCCTGCGCGGCCGTGCTGGCCGCACCCGCGTGGGCGGCTGAAATCCGTTCGGCCCGGGCAACCCAGGGCGACGGCTACCTGCGCATCAGCTTCGATCTTTCCGCGCGGCCGGACTACAAATTGTTCGAGATTGCGAATCCGGATCGCCTCGTCATCGACGTGGGCGACTCCGCTTTGGCCGGCGGCTTTGCACCACCTTCCGGGACGGGCGTGCTCAAGAGCGTGCGCACAGGCCGGCACGGCAAGGACGGCGTGCGTGTGGTGCTGGATCTCGCAACCGCCGTACAGCCGAAGAGTTTCGTGCAGCCGCGCGGCCGCGGCGGCGACTACCGCCTGGTCGTGGATTTGTATACGAAAAAAAGCGGCGCGCCAGTCAAGAGCATGGCCGCGCTCGCGGCCAAGCCGCGCGACGTGGTCGTTGCCATCGATGCCGGCCACGGTGGCGTGGACCCCGGTGCCACCGGCAACGGCGGCACGCGCGAGAAAGACATCACGCTGGCCGTGGCGCGCGATTTGGCCAAGCTCGTCGACAAGCAGCCCGGCATGCACGCGGTGTTGACGCGCGACGGCGATTATTTCATCCCGCTGCAGGAACGCTACCAGAAGGCGCGCGAGGCCAAGGCCGATTTGTTCGTGTCGATCCATGCCGATGCCTACGCCAGCGGCGACGCGCGCGGTTCGTCGGTGTGGGTGCTCTCGCCGCGCGGCGCGACGAATGAGGCGGCGCGCTGGCTGGCCGATCGCGAGAATCGCGCCGACCTCGTCGGCGGGGTGAAACTCGAAGACAAGGACAACACGCTCGCGGCGGTGTTGCTGGATCTGTCGCAGGGCGCGACCGCCGAGGCCAGCGACGCGGTCGCCAAGCGCGTGCTGCATGCCTTGGCCAAAATCGGTCCGACCCATCGCGGCTACGTCGAGAAAGCCAATTTCGTCGTGCTGCGTTCGCCGGACGTGCCGTCGGTCCTGGTGGAAACCGCGTTCATTACCAACCCGGCCGAGGAAAAACGCCTGAAGAGTCCGGCACAGCGGCAGAAACTTGCCGACGCCATCCTCGGCGGCTTGCGCGATTATTTCGAGGCGGCGCCGCCGCCCGGAACCCTGTTCGCGGCGAATGCACGACGCGACAAGCCGCGTAGCGTCGCCCAGCGTGTGGTCGATGCCGATTCCGCGGATCTCGCGGACGATGCGATTGCCGCGCGCGTGCCGAAATCCTGACAACGCCGCGCGGCGCATCATCTCCATCTTGAAATCCTGTCGACGCGTCGTCACTTGACGAATATCGCGCATGCGCTCACGCTGGCCGTGAACCGCCGCGCCACACCATCGACAGGAAACGCAATGAGCACCAGCATCAAGCCCGAAACGTCCGCCATTGCCGCCATTGCCGAATTGCCGGTACTGCCGCTGCGCGACGTCGTGGTCTATCCGCACATGGTGATTCCGCTGTTCGTCGGTCGCGAAAAATCGATGAAGGCGCTGGACATCACCATGGCCGGCGACAAGCGCATCCTGCTGGTGGCGCAGCGCGGCGCGGACATCGACGATCCCAAGGCCGGCGACCTGTATCCGATCGGTACGGTCGCCAGCATCCTGCAATTGCTCAAGCTGCCGGACGGCACGGTCAAGGTGCTGGTCGAAGGCAGCACGCGCGCGGAAGTCGTGCGCTACGGCGAGCGCGACGGCGTGATGACCGGCCACGTGCGCGCGCTCGAACCCGCCTACACGCGCGCGCCGCGCGAGATCGAAGTCGTGGTGCGCACCGTCGTGTCTCAATTCGAGAGCTTCGTCAAGCTCAACCGCAAGATTCCGCCGGAGTTGCTGACCACGCTCGCCGGCATCGACGACGCCTCGCGCCTGGCCGATACCATCGCCGCGCATCTGTCGATCCGCCTGTCCGACAAACAGCGCCTGCTGGAAACGCCCGACGTCGCCGATCGCCTGGAAATGCTCATTGGTTTCGTCGAGGGCGAGATCGACGTACAGCAGATCGAGAAGCGCATCCGCGGCCGCGTCAAGACGCAGATGGAGAAGAGCCAGCGCGAGTATTACCTCAACGAACAGATGAAGGCGATCCAGAAGGAACTGGGCGAGAACGAGGAAGCGCCGAACGAGATCGAGGAACTGGGCAAGAAGATCGAAAAGGCCGGCATGCCCAAGCCGGTGGAGAAGAAGGCACGCGCGGAACTCAACAAGCTCAAGCAGATGTCGCCGATGTCGGCCGAAGCCACCGTCGTGCGCAACTACGTCGACTGGCTGGTCGGCGCGCCGTGGCGCAAGCGCAGCAAGGTGCGCCGCGATCTCAAGGCCGCCGAGGAAGTGCTCGACGCCGATCACTATGGCCTGGAAAAGGTCAAGGAACGCATCGTCGAATACCTGGCCGTGCAGCAGCGCGTGAAGAAGATGAAGGCGCCGATCCTGTGCCTGGTCGGCCCGCCGGGTGTAGGCAAGACCTCGCTCGGGCAGTCCATCGCGCGCGCGACGAACCGCAAGTTCGTGCGCATGTCGCTGGGCGGCGTGCGCGACGAAGCCGAGATCCGCGGCCATCGCCGTACCTACATCGGTTCGATGCCGGGAAGAATCGTGCAGAACATGAACAAGGTCGGCACGAAGAATCCGTTGTTCATGCTCGATGAGATCGACAAGATGTCGATGGATTTTCGCGGCGACCCGTCTTCGGCCCTGCTCGAGGTGCTCGATCCGGAGCAGAACCATGCGTTCAACGATCACTACCTGGAAGTGGATTTCGACCTGTCCGAGGTCATGTTCATCGCGACCGCAAATTCGCTGAACATCCCCGGGCCCTTGCTCGACCGCATGGAAGTGATCCGTATCCCCGGTTACACCGAGGACGAGAAGATCAACATCGCGCAGCGCTACCTGCTGCCGAAACAGGTCAAGGCAAATGGCCTGCTGGAAAGCGAAATCCACATTGCCGAAGGCGCGTTGCGCGACATGGTGCGCTACTACACGCGCGAATCCGGTGTGCGCAACCTCGAACGCGAGATTTCCAAGATCTGCCGCAAGGTGGTCAAGGAACTCACCCTGGCGGCGGACAAGGGCGCGAAGAAGCGCGGCAAGGTAACGGTCGCGGGCAAGAACCTCGAGCAATATCTCGGCGTGCGCAAGTTCACTTACGGCCGCGCCGAGCAGAAGAACGAGTTCGGCCTGGTCACGGGCCTGGCCTGGACCGAGGTCGGCGGCGACCTGCTCAGCATCGAGGCGACCGTGGTGCCCGGCAAGGGCAAGCTCATGCATACCGGCCAGCTCGGCGAGGTGATGCAGGAATCCATCCAGGCCGCGCTGTCCGTGGTGCGCGCGCGCGCCGAACGCCTCGGCATCGATCCGGAATTCCACAACAAGTACGACATTCACGTGCACGTGCCCGAGGGCGCCACGCCCAAGGACGGCCCGAGCGCCGGAATCGCCATGTGCACGGCCCTGGTGTCGGCCCTGACCCGGGTGCCGGTGCGCTCGGTCGTGGCCATGACCGGCGAGATCACCCTGCGCGGGCGCGTGCTGCCGATTGGCGGCTTGAAGGAAAAGTTGCTCGCGGCGCACCGCGGCGGCATCGAACTGGTGATCATCCCCGAGGAAAACCTCAAGGACCTGGCCGACATCCCGAAGAACGTCACCGGCTCGCTCACGATCAAGCCGGTGCGCTGGATCGACGAGGTGCTGGATATCGCGCTCGAACGGCCGCTGTCGCCACTGCCGGTAAAAGTGGAGAGTGCGGAAAAATCCACTATCGAGCCGGCGCGCAAGGACGAAGCCGAAGACACGCATCCGCGCGCGCATTGAGCGCGCACCGCCGCACATGCAATTTTCTTACCCGCGTGTCAAGCGGAATTTTTCCATTTGCGCGTCTTTTTTGCATTTTGCGGATTCGCGCAAATCCGCATGGGCGCTTGTGTTGCGCGCATTCGCGGGCGCTGGTATAAAGTCAGCGCCGCGATCCGGGAGACCACAAGTCCGGGCGGTCGCGGGGAAGCGATGTGGCACTTGCATCCGGTAGCGGATCATCGTTGCATCGCGCAGACATAACACGTTGCGGCCAACAGAATCCGCTCGGGAGAGATAGAATGAATAAAGCTGAATTTATTAGTGCTGTGTCCGATCACGCCGGCCTGACCAAGGTCGAAGGCGGCAAGGCGGTGGAAGCCGTCATTGAAGTCGTCAAGAAAGCGCTGAAGAAGGGCGACACCATTTCGCTGGTGGGCTTTGGCACCTTCATCGTGCGCAAGCGCGCCGCGCGCACCGGTCGCAATCCGCGTACCGGCCAGCAGATCAAGATCAAGGCCTCGAAGAATCCGTCCTTCAAGGCTGGCAAAGCGCTCAAGGATGCCATAAACTAAGCGGCTTAGCCCAAAAGGTATGTGTAGGGGTGCTTAGCTCAGCGGTAGAGCGTCGCCCTTACAAGGCGAGGGTCGGGGGTTCGAAACCCTCAGCACCCACCAGTACCTTGATGCGGATCATTCCGCAGGAAATCCGGCAGCGATGAGCCGCCGGATTTCGGAAACAACGCGGAGTGGTAGTTCAGCTGGTTAGAATACCGGCCTGTCACGCCGGGGGTCGCGGGTTCGAGTCCCGTCCACTCCGCCACGTTTTCGTGAAGGGCGCCGAAGGGCGCCCTTTATTTTGTCTTCAGGTGTCGTCTATGGCTCGCACGCTCCACGAAAAATTCTCCGGTCCGTTCGTCAAGGTCGTCCTCGGCATCATCGGCGTCGTCTTCGGCGGATTCTTTGGCATCCAGCAGTATTTCAATCCGCGCAGCGAAACCTACGTCGCCACGGTCAACGGCCACGAGATTTCCCAGGACGAATTCCGCGAGCGCTACAACAATTACCGCGCGCAGATGCAGCGCATGATGGGCGCACAGTTCGACGCGCAGGCTTTCGATACGCCCGAGCGCAAGCGCGAGTTGCTCGACCAGCTGGTCAACGAGCAATTGCTGCTGCAGGCCAACGACAAGTTGGGCGCCGTGGTGCCGGTGAGCACCGTGCGCGACGAGATCATGGGCATTCCCGCGTTCCAGGTCGACGGCAAGTTCAGCGCCGACCAATACCGCATGCTGCTCGCCGCGCAACGCAAGTCGTCGGAGGAATTCGAGCAGAGCGTGAGCCAGGACATCGCCCTGCGCCAGCTTACCGGCCAGGTCGCGCTGTCGAGCCTGGTAACCGACTCCGACGTAAATGCCTACCTGCGCCTGCGCGACCAGACCCGCGATTTCTGGTTCGTCAAGCTGCCCAAGCCCGGCGCCGGCACGCCGATCGCGGAAGCCGACATCGCCGCCTACTACAAGGCGCACGGCAACGATTTCATGACGCCGGAAGAAGTCTCGCTGGATTACGTCGAGCTCGATGCTGCCAAGATGCAAGGCGACGTCAAACCCGACGATGCCGCACTCAAGCAGATGTACGACGCGCAGAAGTCGAAATTCGTAACTGCCGAGCAGCGCGAGGCTTCGCATATCCTCATCGCCGTCGGCAAGAATGCCGATGCGACCGCGCAGAAGGCGGCGCTGGCCAGGGCCGAGGCGATCGAGAAGGAACTCAAGGCCGGCAAGGATTTCGCCACGCTCGCCAAGGCCGATTCGGACGACCTGGGTTCCAAGGCGCAGGGCGGCGACCTGGGCTGGCTGGAAAAAGGCGTGACCGACCCGGCGTTCGAGGCAGCGTTGTTCTCGATGAAGAAGGGCGACGTGTCCGATCCGGTCAAGTCTGAAGATGGCTACCACATCATCTGGCTGCGCGACGTGCATGCGCAGGCCGTGCGCAGCTTCGACGAGGTCAAGGCCGAACTCGCGAAAAAATACGTCGACGAGCAGCGCGAACACCAATACAGCGACATTTCCGGCAAGCTGACCGATGCGGTCTACCAGGATCCGACATCACTCGCGCCGGCGGCCAAGACGCTGGGACTGACCGTGCAAAAGACTGCGCTGTTCTCGCGCAATGGCGGTACCGGCATCGCCGCGAATCCGGCCGTGGTCAAGGCCGCGTTCTCCAACAACGTGCTGGCCGAAGGCAACAGCTCCGATCCGATCGAACTCGGTACCGATCACATCGTGGTCGTGCGCGTGGACCAGCACGTCAAGCCCGAGCCCAAGCCGCTGGACGCGGTGCGCGAGCAGATTCGCGCCACGCTGACCGCGCAGCAGGTCGCCAAGGCCGCGAAGGAGCGCGCCGACACCCTGCTTGCACGCCTGCAAAAAGGCGAGGCGCTGGACAAGGTTGCGGCGGATCTCAAGCTGGCCCCGGTCGAGGAAAAAGGTATCGGCCGCAACGCGGCGAATCTGGAAAAGCCGCTGATCGACGCGGTGTTCGCGCTGCCGTTGCCCGCAGCCGGCAAGCCCGAGCCGGGCATGGTCGCGCTCAACGGCGACGTTTACGCGTTGTTCCAGCTCGATGCGGTCAAGGACGGCGATCCGTCCAAGCTCGATCCGCGTACGCGCGAAGCCGCGCTCAACCAGCTGCGCCAGGGCTTGGGTTATGAAGCCGTGAGCGGTTTCATCGACAGCCTGCGCAAGGCGGCGAAGATCGAAATCGCCGAAAACCGGCTGTAGGCAGCCACGGATGCGTTTTTAGAACCTCTGAAGAACCGTCGCGAGCGACGGTTCTTCGTCGCGTTCGACTAAAGTCCGGTCATTCCCAGGATGTTGTAGCCCGCATCCACGTAGGTCACTTCGCCGGTGATTCCCGAAGCCAGGTCCGAGCACAGGAACGCGGCGGCATTGCCGACTTCCTCGATGCTCACGCTGCGACGCAATGGCGCGTTTTGTTCCGCGTGTTCCAGCATCTTGCGAAAGTTCGCGACGCCCGCGGCGGCCAGGGTCTTGATCGGCCCGGCCGAAATCGCGTTCACGCGTGTGCCTTCCGGGCCGAGGTTGTAGGCGAGATAACGCACGCCGGCTTCAAGACTGGCCTTGGCGAGGCCCATCACGTTGTAATTCGCCAGCGCGCGCTCGGCGCCCAGATACGTGAGCGTGAGCACGGCGCCATTGCGTCCCTTCATCAGCGGTCGCGCGGCCTTGGCCAGTGCCGGCAGGCTGTAGGCGGAGATGTCGTGCGCGATCCGGTAATTTTCGCGCGTCAGGCCGTCGAGGAATTCGCCCGCCAGCGCTTCGCCCGGTGCGAATCCGATCGAATGGACCAGGATATCGAAACCGTCCCAGCGCTTGCCGAGATCGGTGAACAACTGCTCGATCTGTGCGTCGCTGGACACATCGCACGCCAGCACGATGTCCGAACCGAACGTCTTGGCGGCCTCGTCGACGCGGGGCTTGAGCTTGTCGTTGACGTAGGTGAAGGCGAGCTGCGCGCCTTCGCGGTGCATGGCCTCGGCAATGCCCCAGGCGATGGAACGATGGCTGATGATGCCGGTGATGAGTGCGCGCTTGCCCTGCAAAAATCCCATGATGAATCCCGTCGAATGGTCGAAACGCGGATTCTAGCCGACCGCGCGGAACCGCGTCAGTCGGGGCTGGCCACCGCCGTAGTGATTGCCGCCGCGCCACCCCGATCCGGAGCTTGCAGGCGCAGGCGCTGGCCGAGACGCAGGGTGGAATTTTGCGACAGGCCATTCCAGTGCAACAAGTCGGACAATGCAACATGCGCGGCACGCGCGATCCCCCAAAGCGAGTCGCCGGCACGGACGATATGCGTTTCGGCATTTTCCAAGGTGTGCCCAAGCGCGGCGACTACCGCTGCCGCTCCAGAGCCGCGTCCGGGTACGAGAACGTGCGTCCCCGGGGCCAGCACCGCATCCGCAGCCAGCGCGTTCGCCGCAGCGAATGCGCCGGTGTCGATGTCGTGGGCCTGCGCCAGTACGTCCAATGCTTCGGATTGTTGCAAGGCAATCTCGTGCCATTCACGCCACAACGGCTGCGGCAGTTTGTCCAGAGCCGCTGTCAACGTCCGGCTCTGCGCTTCAGGCAGCAATAACCGGAATGGACCGGTTGCCGGCATGCGTCCGCGCACATAACCCGGATTGAGCTGGCGCAGCCGCGCGGCGTCCATGCCGGCCATGCGCGCGGCGAGTTGCAGGTCCAGTGGCGCCGGCAGGGCAACGGCAGTCAGCCAGTCGGTCGGGGCCGGCTCGGGAAGCTGCACGTCAAAGCGCGCCGGATCCGATACGACGCAGGCCACGGCCAGCAGTTTGGCCAGGTGCCGGTGCGTGTGCGCCGGAACGCGCAGGCGCCCGAGGCTTGCCGCATCGGCGGGGACTTCGGCATCACCCAGCAATTTGGCGATGCGATACGGGCCGGCATTGAAGGCCATGTCGGCGACGCGCCAGTCGCCGAAACGATCGGCGTAGCGTTCGAGCAGGTCGAGCGCGGCATCGGTGGACGCGACGATATCCAGGCGTCCATCGTAATCGGGATGGATGCGTACGCCGGCCTCGCGTGCGGTGTCCGGGAGCAATTGCCAGATGCCGGCGGCGCGGTCGCCGCTGGAAGCGAGCGGCACGTAATTGCTTTCGATGTAGGGCAGCAAGGCGAATTCGCCCGGCATGCCGCGTTGCTCGGCCTGCTGCGCCACGTACAGCAGGAACGGCAGCGCCTGGCGCAAGGACTCGGCAAAGCCGGTCGGGTCGGCGCTGAACCATTGCGCGAGACGCAAGACGTCCGGACTGTAGTCGCAATCCGGCAACGCGAAACGGCTGCTCAACTGCGCCCATGGCGAATGTTCGACGGCAGGCGTGGCGGCCGCGGAAACCGGCGCCTGGGATTCGACGCGAGCGGTTGCGGCCGCAGGGTCGGGTTCCGGCGCGGCGACCGGCGGTTTGCGCGGGGTGGTGCTGCACGCGGCAAGCAGCAGGCACGCCGCACCCAGCGCCGTGCAACCGCTGCCTAATAGCGCCATCCGCCAGTCGCGCGCCGGCTGCAACACCTGGCGCACGCGGCGGTCGGATTTGCCAAACCGCTTCATCCGTAGCGCCCCTCCCCGGGCAAAAACGGGCGGGCACTATAGCAGCGAACGCGTAACGTCGAGTTATCCCGCATCGTGCGGCGCAACATGCGGGTTTACCGGTTGCCGCGATTTCGCGCACAATCGCGGTTTGCCCGCTGGCTGCAGTCTGCGTCGATGGTCGAAGCCACGAATCCCTATGCGAGCGCGCCGATGCAAGCCCTGCTTGCGCGCGAGATAGCTGCGCTGGCTCCTGTCCTGTCCGCTGCGTATGGCAACTGCGGGTTGTTGCTGCGCCCGCGGCAGGGTGGCGCGACATTGCCGGCACATCTGCTTGGCAAGATCGTGGAACTCGACGTCGAGGATGACGGATTGCTTGCCGGTGCCGTGCGCTGCGCGCCGTGGCAATTGCCGTTTGCGAGCGAAAGCTTCAAGGTGCTTATCGTGCAGCACGCATTGGAGCGCATCGTGGATGCCGAGGCTTGCGTCGCGGAACTCGCGCGCGTGCTCGCGCCGGAAGGCATCGCGCTGATGCTCGGCTTCAACCCGCTCGGCACCTGGCGGCCATGGCTGATGCGGCGTGCGCGTGGCCTGCGCCTGCGCTCGGCCCGCGTTTGCAAGGCGCAACTGGAACGCGAACAGATCGATACCCTGCAGGTGCGCTTTCCCGGCGAACTCTTGCCGCGCGTCAAGACCACGACCGGGCCGGAAAAGCCAACGCACTCGTTGCTGGCGAGGTTCGGCAGTTCATGGCTGCTGATCGCGCGCAAGCGTCGCAGCACCCTGACGCCGATCCGTCTGCGCAAACTGGCGCGCGAAGCCGCGCGCACGCCGCAATTCGCGCCGGGTGCGCACAGGAACCGCGCATGACGGCGGTGCATGTGGACGTCTTCACCGACGGCGCCTGCCTCGGCAATCCCGGACCCGGCGGCTGGGCGGCGTTGTTGCGTTACCGGACCGTGGAGAAGGAAATTTCCGGCGGCGAACGCGACACCACGAACAATCGCATGGAGCTGATGGCGGCGATCCGTGCGCTGGAAGCGCTGCGCCGCGGCAGCGCCGTGCGCCTGACCACGGATTCGCAATACGTCCTGCAGGGCATCGAACAGTGGTTGCCGCGCTGGCAGGCCAATGGCTGGCGCACATCGGACCGCAAGCCGGTGAAGAACCAGGATTTGTGGGAACGCCTTTCCGCTGCCATGCTGCCGCATCGCGTACAGTGGCAGTGGACGCGCGGGCATTCGGGACATCCGGAAAACGAACGCGTCGACGAATTGGCGCGCGCGGCAGCGCTAGCAGTGAAGGAGGAGTGATGCGGCAGATCGTGCTGGACACGGAAACCACGGGTCTTGAGGTCGGCAAGGGCCATCGCATCATCGAGATCGGCTGCATCGAATTGACCGAGCGCCGGCCGAGCGGCAAGCGCTTCCACCGTTACCTGAACCCGCAGCGCCCGGTCGACGAAGGTGCGCGCTCGGTGCACGGCATCAGCGACGAATTTCTCGCTGACAAGCCGCGCTTCGCCGAAGTCGCCGCCGAATTCCTGGAATTCATCGCCGGCGCCGAACTCGTCATCCACAACGCCGCGTTCGACGTCAGCTTCCTCGACGCAGAACTCGCGTTGGTGGATCCCGGATTAGGCCGTATCGCGGATCACGCCAGCGTGCTCGACACGCTGGCGCTGGCGCGCGAGAAGTATCCCGGCCAGCGCATCTCGCTCGACGCCTTGTGCAAGCGCCTGAACATCGACAATCGCCATCGCGAATTGCATGGTGCCTTGCTCGACGCGCAACTGCTCGCGGACGTGTACCTGGCGATGACCGGTGGGCAGGGCGACCTCGGACTCGCCAACCGGAAGGCGACCGCGCCGGCGCGGGTTGCGGCGCAGTCCGTTGCGCGCCAGCCGTTGCGCGTGCGCCGCGCGGATGCCGCCGAGGCATCGCTGCACGCGGCGCGATTGCTGGCCATCGACAAGGCCAGCAAGGGCCGCTGCCTGTGGCGCGCCTGAGGGCCTGACGGTATGATCCGGCGACCGGTTTGGTCCGTCCTGGGGAGGAAGGCGATGAATGCAATGAGGACGCTGCTCGCGGGAATGCTGCTGTGCGCGTTCGGCGCGCATGCCGAAACGGCGGTCGAGGCCATCGCCGCGCACAAGCACATGGGCGTGGCCACGTGCAGCAGCAGTGTCTGCCACGGCGCGTCGCAGCCGTTCCGCGATTCGGACATCGCACAGAACGAATTCGCGATCTGGCAGGAATTCGATCCGCACGCCAAGGCGTATCAGGTCCTGCAGCAGCCGCGCTCGCAGGAAATCGCGCGCAAGCTCGGCCTCGGCGATGCGACAAAGGCGAAAGTCTGCCTGGATTGCCACGCCGACAACGTTGCCACCGGCAACCGCGGCGAGCGTTTCCAGATTGCCGACGGCGTGGGTTGCGAGGCCTGCCATGGCGGCGCGGAGTTGTGGCTCAATGCGCACGCCGACGCCAAGGTCACCTATGCGGACGACCTGGCCAAGGGCATGTACCCGACCGCCGATCCGATCAAGCGCGCACAACTGTGCCTGTCCTGCCACATGGGCGAAAAGGAACGCATGATCACGCATCGGATCATGGGCGCCGGCCATCCGCGCCTCTCGTTCGAACTGGATACCTTCACCTGGCTCAATCCGCATTACAAGATCACGGCGAACTGGATCAAGCGCAAGGGCGAGTGGAACGGCGTGCGCGATTGGGCCGTGGGCCAGGGTGTGGCCGCGGAAAACCTGCTCGGTCTGCTGCTCGATCCGAAAACCGGTTGGCAGGGAATCTTCCCGGAACTGGTGCTGTTCAATTGCCAGGCCTGTCACAAGCTGATGAAAGGCAACAATTGGGGGCCGCGCCAGGGCACTGGCCTGGGTCCGGGCGTGGTGCGGCTGAACGACGCGAACTTGGTGACGTTCCGCTACGCGCTGGCGCCGGTCGACAAGACTGCGGCGCAGCGCGTGTTCGAGCAGACCCGCGCGCTGCATCAGGCAACGACGCAAAGCCGCGATGCGACGTTTGCGGCGGCGCGCGCCTTGAATGCAACGCTGGATAGCCTGCTGCCCAAGGTGGCCGCCTACAACTATGACGCGGCCAGCCTGAACCCCATTTTCGCGGCGATGCTCGGCGACGCCCAGCAGGGCGAATTCCGCGATTACGCCGCGGCCGAACAGGCGTCGATGGCGGCGCAGTCGCTGGTGGTCGCGTTCGAGAACGACGGCAAGCTGGACAAGGCGCATGCTGCGGCGCTGCACGCCAAGCTTGATGGCCTGTACGCCACGGTGAAGGATGAAGACCGGTATTCGATGGCGCCTTTCGTGGCCGCTTTGAAGGAATTGCGCGCCGCGGCGCCGTGAGTTTTGTGAAATGACCGACAGCGTACAGGTACCCGGCTACAAACTGGTTCAGAAAATAGGCGAAGGCGGCATGGCCACGGTCTATCTGGCCGTGCAGGAGTCCCTCGACCGCGAAGTGGCGCTGAAGATCATGTCGCCGGCGCTGGCGGCGAACGAGACGTTCCGCGAGCAGTTCATGAAGGAAGGCCGCATCGCGGCCAAGCTTACCCATCCGCACCTGATGACGGTGCACGACATCGGTTCGGACCACGATGTCTATTACCTCGCCAGCGAATATCTGCCGGCCGGGACCCTGCGCGACCGCATGCAGCGCCTGAGCATCGCCGACGTGCTGGAAATCGTCCGCGACGTCGCCTCCGGGCTTTCGTACGCCCACGAGATGGGATTCGTCCATCGCGACGTGAAGCCCGGCAACATCATGTTCCGCAGCAACGGATCGGCGGTGTTGGCGGATTTCGGCATCGCCAAGGCGATCAAGTCCGTCAGCGCGGCGACCATGGCCGGCAATGCCATCGGCACGCCCGACTACATGAGTCCGGAACAGGCGCAGGCGACGCCGGTGGACGGCCGCTCGGACTTGTACAGCCTGGGCGCGGTGTTGTTCGAATGCGTGGCCGGGCACAAGCCCTACGAGGCCGGCGATGCCTATGCGGTTGCGCTGATGCACGTCACCGAACCGGTGCCGAAGCTGCCGGAAAAGCTTGCCTGGCTGCAGCCGCTGATCGACAAGTCGATGGCCAAGCAGCCGGCCGATCGTTTCGCCACGGGCGATGCCTTCGTTGCCGAGCTCGATCGCCTGCTCGCGGCCAATCCGCAGATGGATGCGGTTTTGCGCGAGTCGCGCAGCGCGCGCCGCCGGGCGGTGTCGGCGGCTAGTGCCGCGCCTTCATCCGCAACGCCGGTGAGTGCGAGGAAATGGATTTTCGCCGGCGCTGGCGTCGCGGCGGCGATTTTGGTCGCGGCGTTGGCATGGATGGCCTGGCGGGGCAAGGCGGCAGGTTCCGTTGCTCCGACTGCCGCAACCAGCACGCCGATCGAAACCGCACCGGCGGTGCCGCCTCCGCCTCCGTCCGAGAGCGGCGCATCCGACGCGGCCTTGGCCGCGCTGGATTTGCCGACGCTGCTTTCCCGCGGCGACGATTATTTCGACTATGGCCGGAAAAGTGGCGGCGAGAAAATGAGCTTTCCGCCGGGCGACAACGCCATCGATCTGTTCCAGGAGGCGCTCAAGCGCGATCCCGGCAATGCACGCGCGACGCAAGGCTTGCAGAAGATTGCGGCTTTCTACGCGAACGGCGCACAAGCGGCGCTGAAAAACGGACTGTATACCGGCGCTGACGTGCTGGTCGAGTCGGGGTTGCGCGCGGATGCGAAAAACGCCGCCTTGCTGCAACTCAAGGCGCAATTGGCGAAAGCCGAAGGCGGCGGCTAAGCCACCTCGCAACGTTTGAAAAACCGTCGCGAGCGAAGACGGATTGTTGGCCGCCGGAGCGCAGGAACCGGAGTTTACTCAAACGTAAATGAGGATTCCGAGCGCCGCCGGACGACGAGCCGTCGAGCGCAGCAGGTTTTTTAGCGGTCGCGGATCAGGATCACCGTCACATTGTCCGACCCGCCGCCTTCGAGCGCGGCGAGGATCAGATGGTCGACGCATTCCTGTGCGGAAAGATCCTGGCGCGCAAGCACGGCGCCGATGTCCTTGTCGTCGACTTCCTCGGTCAATCCGTCCGAACACAACAGCACCTGCATGCCGGGCTGCAGGCTGCCGCGGATGGTTTCCACGCGCAGGCTCTCCGGGTCGGTGACGCCAAGCGCCTGGGTGACGACATTGCGATGCGGATGTGTGCGCGCCTGTTCGTGCGTGATTGCGCCTTGCTGGATCAGTTCCTGCACGTAGGAATGGTCGCGCGAAAGCTGCTTGAGCTCGCCGTTCCACAAATACACGCGGCTGTCGCCGACCCAGCAGATTTCGTATTCGTTCTCGTGCAGGCGCATGGCGGCGATCGTGGTGCCCATCGGCAAGGCTTCGGCCTTGCGGCTGGAATGCAGGATGATTTCCTCGTCGGCGCGCTGCACGGCCTGCGCCAGCGGCGCACCGGCCGTGACCTCGCGCACCATCGCGTCGCGTGCGATGGCGCTGGCCACCTCGCCGTGCTCGTGGCCGCCCATGCCGTCGGCGACCAGCCACAGGCCGAGTTCGGCGTCGGCGTAGTACGTGTCCTCGTTATGCTCGCGACGCAAGCCGACATGGGTGCTGTGGCCGAACTCGATCATGCTGGCGATGTCATCCCCATGCGCGGGCCGCATACGCGCGGCCGCCTGCGCGACGGCCATAGCATGCCGCGACGGCGGCGGCATGCGCAAGTAGGGCCGGCGCAGGGCGGTCGCAGCATGCCCTCAGAACTCGATGCGAATGCCGAGGGAAAGCTGGTTGGAATGCGCACCCGCATAGCCGGCCATGTGTTCGTAGTACACATAGGCCGAACGTCCTTGCGCGAACACCGCGTTCAATCCGAGGCCGATGTTGAAATAGCTCGAGTCCGGTGCCTGGTCGGTCAACGAGACCGGCGTCTGCGTCGGATCGGCGAGGAAGCGCACGACCACGGTCTGCGGATCGTTGCGGAACTCGTGGTTCCATTCGACCACGGCGTTCGGCACCAGTACGCCCCAGTCGGTGCTCATGGTGTAGCTCACCCGCGCGCCCGCCACGCCGAGCATCGAATTCAGAGAGCGGCTCGCTACCGACGTGCCAAGGCCTGCCCCGGGTGCGTTCGGATTGGCCATCGTCTCGCTGAACCCGTCCAGGCTCAGGTGCGAATACACGCCGCGCAGGTAGGGACTGATGGTCCAGGCCTTGCGGTTGAAGTCCCGGCCCGCCGAAAGCGAGAATGAATTCTGGTCCCCGCTCGGCGAGGCCATCGCCGTCTGCGTGACCGTTGTCGTTCCGCCGGACAGGCTGGCGATCTGATAGGCGATGTTGCGGCTCAGATCGTAATCGAGCTTGTCCAGGATCAGCGAGCCTTCGACATACCAGTCGCCGCGATACCAGCTGAAGTAGCCGGTGAGGTTGTAGCCGTCCACGTCGGCCTTGCCGGCATTCGCATCGAAGTTCGAATTGTTCTGGTTGTAGCCGAGCGCAGCACCGGCCACGAAGGAATCGTTGAATCGATAGTCCACGCCCGCGGTGAGCGAGGCACCGTGGAAATCGAAACCCGGACGCACGGCCGTGGCATCGAATCCGCCACGCTCGATCATGCCGGTGGCGAAGAAGCCCCAGCGCGAGAAGTCCTTGCCCACTTCATCGCTGGTCGCCGGATCCTTGCGGAACAGATCGCCCAGCATGGCCAGCGGCAGGCCGCGGCCGTCCTGGTTCAGGGTGAGCCCACCGGCGCTGAAACCGGTGGCGCCCTGGCGCAGTTCGGCAAAGCGCGTATTGAGGTTGCCGATCTGGCCCGATTGCACGCCCTGGGCCAGGCTGCGCTGCGGCAGCGCCTTGTTGTTGAGCATGGCACTGAGCGCGCCGGACACCTGCTGTGGATCGCTGTTCGCGCCAACGACTACTTCGGAGCAGCGCTGCAGGAAATCCTGCTGCTGTGGCGTCAGCGGCGCCGTCGATGTGGCGAGCGCGGGACAGGCCTTGTCGATCGCCGTGGCGACACCAATCTGCGTCGGCGACAAACCGGGCAGGTTGGCGACGCCGTTGTTGAAATTGAATGTCAGCGTCGGAATGCTGGTGACGCCGTTGACTTGCGCGGAGACGGTGTAGGTGCCGGGCAGCACGACGGTGAGCGTATTCTGCGCCGTGCCGTCGGTGCCCGTCGTGGTCGTCGGATTTGCCAGCTTGCCGGTCGCGCCGGTGACATTCCACTGGATCGTCGTGCCCGGAATCGGCGCACCGCCCGACGAGGCAAGCTTGACCACGAGTGGTTGCGAAGGCTGGTTCGGAACGAGATCCTGGTTGTTGCCGGAGACGATCGTGAACGTCGTGCTACCGGCGATGACGGCGGGTGTTGCGACCGCGGTGAAAGTCACGCTGCCCGCGCCGGCGATGCTGGCTTGCACGATGTTCGTGCCGGGATTTGCACCAAGCGTCAGGGTATTACTGGTCCTGCCGGTCGCGTCGGTGAGTGTCTGCGCGCTGGTGAGCGTACCGCCACCTTGCACCACACTCCAGTTCACGGGAATATTGGCCGGTACTGGCCCGCCATTGACGCCGC
>DATJIL010000078.1:0-13505 GCA_035493385.1 Rudaea sp. | reverse complement strand
TGTTCGACCGCCGCCGGCTACCTGCGCGCAGCGCGTGAACGCGCGAACCTGCGCGTGCTCACGCGCGCAGCCGTGCAGCACGTGCTGCTCGACGGCCACCGCGCGGTCGGCGTCGATTATCGCCACCACGGACGCCTGACGCGCGCGGAAGGCCGCGAAGTGATCCTGTGCGGTGGCACGATCAATTCGCCGCAGTTGCTGATGCTGTCCGGCATCGGGCCCGCCGACCACTTGCGCGAAGTCGGCATCCGCGTCGCACACGAATTACCCGGCGTCGGCGCGAACCTGCAGGATCACCTCGACATCTGCACCCTGCAGCAGTGCACCAAGCCGGTGAGTTACGACCGGCTCAGCGACATCGCCGTTGCGCTCCAGTACCTGCTGCGCCGCGACGGGCCGGGAACCTCGAACATCGCCGAGGGCGGCGGCTTCGTGCGCACGCCGCTCGCGCCGGACGCGCGTTGCGACGTGCAGTTGCACTTCATCTCCGCCCTGCTCGACGACCATGGCCGCCACCGCCTGCCCGGCTACGGCTACACCATGCACGCGTGCGCGCTGCGTCCGCACAGCCGCGGCACGATCCGGCTCAAGTCGGCCAATCCGGGCGACAAACCCGCGATCCGCGCCAACTACCTGAGCGATGCGGAAGGCGCCGATCTACACACCATGATCGCGGCGGCCAAAGTCTCGCGCGAAATATTCGCCGCGGCACCGTTCGACGCGTATCGCGGCGACGAAATCTATCCCGGCTGCGGCTCCTGTACCGACGCCGATCTTGCCGCGTACATCCGGCGCAAGGCCGAAACGGTTTACCACCCTGTTGGAACCTGCCGCATGGGCAACGACGAGAACGCCGTGGTGGATTCCGAACTGCGCGTGCGCGGCGTGGCTGGACTGCGCGTCGTCGACGCCTCGGTAATGCCCTGCCTGCCCGGCGGCAACACGAATGCGCCGACCATCATGATCGCCGAGCGTGCGGCGGAGTTGATTGCGGGCGCTCGGACCTCCTGATCAGTACCCCGCCGGCACGTATCCGAACCGCGCCATCTGTTTGCGATGCGCGGCGACGACGCGCGCGATCTGGTCGCGGCTCAGCGCCTCGCGCCACTGGTTGCTGCGGCCAGCGCGGAAAAAACGCGTGGCGTCGCTCGCCGCCTCGACGAAACCGTCGCGCTTTTCCAGGCCGGCAAGCACACGGAAACCGGCGTGTCCGATAGCGCGTTCGAGGCACGCGCGATCCCGGTCGAGGCCGACCATGCGCGCTACCTTGCCGAACCATTTCACCGGCTTTTCGAGCAGGTCCTCATAACGCAGCACGAGCACGCGCGGCCCGGCCGTGTCGGCCCAACTGGCGACGTGGCTGGACCAGGAACGCAGGACTTGGCTGACGAACAATTCGACGTTACCGGTGGCAACCTCATCGTTGCCGAGATATGCGATCGCCGCGTCGAGGTCCAACCGGAAATGATGGCTCATGCTGATCGCGACATCGAGCGGATTGCGCACGATGTAAATCGCGCCGAACGTGACCTGCGGGTTGTGCAGCGGATGCCCGTGGAAGTCGCCCTGCAGGTTGTGGGTCTTGACGAACACGATGCCGGGATGGCGTGCGGCGATGTCGGCGTGCACCAGCGGTCGCAAGGCGGCGATTTGTTCGAGATCCAGATCGAGACTTGGCCGGCCTGCGCGGCGCGCGTACAGCTCGGGCAGCGCCTCGTCCTCGCCGTAACGCGGCAATTCGGCGAGCGGCACCGGATCGCGCCGGTTCGCGACCAGGTTGGCGAGGAACACGCGCAACCAGGTGTTGCCGGATTTCGGATACGAGGCGAGCCAGAGGATGCTGCCCATGCTGGCGGGGTTCACGCCGCCTGATCGAGTTGCGGCGGCAGCGGGCAGTGCAGGGCCGCGCAGATGGTGCGCAGCAATTCCGCCTCGGTGACGCTGACCTTGCCGTCGGCGCTGATCGCTGCAGTCAGGCCGCGCACGAGCAGTTCCTTGCCGGCGGGCGTGAGCGCATCGAGAATGGGCAGGGCGCAATCCAGCGCCACCGTCCACTCGGAGCGTTGCATATACGGCGCGATGTCGTCGGGCAAAACCTCGTGCATGCCGACGAGATAGGCGCGCTCGGCATCGGCGTCGTTGTCGGCGCCGTAGGCGGCGACGATGGCCAGCGCATCGGCTACCTCGGATGCGCACCTCACCAACTTCGTCGAACCGGTGGGCCGTGCCTTGGACGGATCCAGCGCATCCATGACCTGCACCGTGACGAGTTTGGCGAGGCAGTATTCCTCCAGGCGCACTTCGCCATCGGCCTGGATCAATTCGTTGAGCGCGATCAGGAAGGTCTGCAGTTGCGGCCGCGGCTGGCGACGCAACGCCGGGAAGGCGAGTTGGGCCAGCGGCAGGCGCTGCATCGGATGCAGCGTGTCGGTCTGCGCGAGGACTTCCTCGACGCCCTTGCGCACGTTCGCGTCGAAGCGCTTTTCCAGCAACTCGAGCTGCCGGCCGCGCATCGTCGCCTCGGTGTCGATGGCGAGCGCGAATACCACCTGCTGGCAGCGCGTGCCCATGTAAGCCAGGGCGCGCAGTTTCTCGGAGATGGTGTCGTGGATCGCGTTTGCGGTCCGGTAGTCGTCGTTGCCGGGCCTGGCGACCTGGGTCACGACTTCCCGCGGCGTCAACGAGATTTCCGCATCCGCCCGCGGCAGGGCAGCTTGTACCGGGGTGGCGGCGGGCACGCTCGCGCCCATGGCGGCAGCGATCGCCGCCGGCGCGAACCCCGAAATCGATACCTGCGCGCCATCGCTGTCACCGACCGGTTGCGGATCTGCCCAGGCCCTGGCGATGGCATCGAGTTCGGCCGGATCGAACGCCGGATCGATCGCCTTGATGCGCAGGTTGAGCGGCGGATGCGTGGCGAACAGCGCCGAGTAGCCGACGCCGTCGCCGAACAGCATGTGCGCGACTTCCTCGGTTTCGCCGCTGGAAAGTTTCGAGCCGTCGGCCAGTCCGCCGATCTTCTTCAGCGCGCCGGAAATTCCACGCGTCTGCCGGGTGAACTGCACGGCCGAGGCATCGGCGAGGTATTCGCGCTGGCGCGAAATTCCGGCCTTGATGAGGCGCCCGAAGAACACGCCGATGTAGCCGATGGCGAGAATCGCCACGCCAACCAGCACGATGTAACCCGAATCGCGGCTGCGCCCCGTGTTGGCGGCGATCTTGCGCCCGATGATGCCGATCACGAGGATGCCGAAAAGCACGCCCATCAGGCGGATGTTCAGGCGCATGTCGCCATTGAGCACGTGGCTGAACTCGTGCGCGATCACGCCCTGCAATTCATCGCGATTGAGTTTGTCGAGGCAGCCCTGGGTGACGGTCACGGCGGCATCGGCCGGCGTGTAGCCGGCGGCGAAGGCGTTGATCGCCGGCTCGCCTTCGAGCACGTAGATTTCCGGCACCGGCACGCCGGAGGCGATGGCGATTTCCTCGACAACATTGCGCAGGCGCTTGTGCGCGAAGTCCGTCGTCGCCGGTTCGACGAAGGTCGCGCCGAGCTGGCGCGCGACCACGCCGCCGCCGCCGCGCAAGGCCGTGATCTTGTACATCGAGCAGGCGCCGATGATGCCGATCACGAGCAGGCTGTTCCAGAACATCACCGCACCGAAGCCGGGATGCACGCCATGCCCGGACGAACCGAATGCGATGAACAGCACGAAATCCAGAGCGGCGACAATGCACACCACCGCAAGCACGAACAGTACGAGCATGCGCTTCGTATGCGCACGCGCGCGCTCCTGCTGGGCGAAGAAATTCATCTCCGCAATCCCCCGCTAACGGTCGAAATGGGCGTCAGGAGAACGAAACCTTGACCGCCTTCTTCGCCTCGGGCGATTCGACTTCCCACGACGTGGCCGGCGCGAAGTTGAACATGTTGGCGACGATCGAGCTCGGGAACACCTCGCGCTTGTTGTTGTAGTACATCACGCCGTCGTTGTAGGCCTGGCGCGCGAACGAAACCTTGTTTTCGGTCGAGGTCAACTCTTCCGACAACTGCATCATGTTCTGGTTGGCTTTCAGATCCGGGTAATTCTCGGACAGCGCGAACAGGCTCTTGAGCGTGCCGGTGAGCTGGTTTTCGCCGGCGCTCAGCTGCTGCATCGCCTGCGGGTCGCCAGGATTGGCCTTTGCCGCGGCCAGGCCGCCCATCGCCGCACCGCGCGCCGCGGTTACCGCTTCCAGGGTCTGGCGTTCGTGCGCCATGTAGGCCTTGGCGGTTTCCACCAGGTTCGGGATCAGGTCGTAACGGCGTTGCAGCTGCACGTCGATCTGCGCGAACGCGTTCTTGTAACCGTTGCGCGCGGTGATCAGGCCGTTGTAGATGCCCACCAGCCAGAACACGATGCCGATGATGACGATAAGCAGGATTATCGAACCCATAACACACGCGCTCCCGTTTGGCGTTACCATGACGCCCCGTGCGAAAAGCATAGCATGGCCGAATCCGCCGCCGTGCGGACGTTCCGGAAGAGGGATTCACTGCAATGTTTCATCTGCGTACGCCAGCAGTGCTGGCGTTGCTCACGCTGGTAGTGCATGCGGCGACGGCCGATGCGCGCGACGTGCGCGAGAAATGGATCCACCGCAGCGCCGAGCAGGGCGTGCACGTGTCGGCGAATCCAAAAGCGGTCGCCAAGGACTTCGCCGGCTGGATGGATCAGATCGAGCAGTCCGGGCAGATCTCCGGCATGGCCGCCGCCATCGTCAAGGACGATACCGTGCTCCTGCAGCGCGGCATCGGTTACGCCGATGCCGCGCGCGGCGAGCACGTCTCGGTGGATTCGCCGTTTCGCCTGGCATCCTTGTCCAAGGCGTTCGCCAGCGCGCTCGCCGCCATGCTCGTCGATGAAGGCATGCTCAACTGGGACACGCGCGTGGCCGGCGTGCTGCCGACGTTCGAGTTGAAGAACATCGAGGCCAGCGACAAGCTCACCGTGCGCGACATCCTCAGCCAGCGCGTCGGCCTGCCGCACAACACCTACGACCGCCTGCTCGAAAAGGACGAGCCTTACGAGGAACTCGTCGAGAAGCTGCGCGACGTGCCGATGACCTGTGACGTCGGCGAGTGCTACGGCTACCAGAACATCACGTTCGCACTGATCGGCGACATCACTTACGCGGTGAGTGGCGATTTTTTCTACCACCAGGTCGAGAAACGCATTTTCCACCCGCTCGGCATGGACGACGCCACCTACGGCCGCGTCGCCCTGGAAGCGAGCAAGGACTGGGCGCGCCCGCATTCGCGCCGCGGCCACGCCTGGGTGCCGATTCCGATCAAGGAGGCCTACTACCATGTCCCTGCGGCAGCCGGCGTCAATGCCAGCATCAAGGACATGACGCAATGGCTGATCGCGCAAATGGGCGAACGCCCGGACGTGCTGCCGGAGAAACTCCTGACCACGGTGCACACGCCGCTGGTGGAGACGCCGAGCGAGCGTCACGCCACGCCGTGGCGGCGCGCGCGCCTGGACGATGCCCAATACGCGCTCGGCTGGCGCGTCTACGACTACGCCGGCCAGACCCTGATCTACCACGCCGGGGCGGTCCAGGGTTACCGCTCGATGATCGCGTTCTTCCCGAAATACCGTTTCGGCGCGGTGATGTTGTGGAACTGCGAGTGCGCGCTGCCCAGCGGCCTCATGCCCATGCTGCTGGATCGTTACCTCGGTTTGCACCAGGTGGATTGGGCGGGACTGGAATCGTTGCAGCCGGCACGGCATGCTTTGACGGCGAGCAATCGCCGCTAAGCCGAATCGCCCGCGCATGCTGATCGCCGAAGACTTCTTCCTCGTCGCCTGCGACCCGCGATCGGGCATGCTGACTTGGCCGCGCCGCGATCAGGATGCCGGTAAATTGGTGGCGGCTTCCCTGCTGGTGGATCTGGCCGTGCACGAGCGCGTGCATCTACGCGACGGGCTATTGCGCGTCGATTCACGACTGCCGTCGAATTACCCATTGCTGGGCGAGGCGATGCATCTGCTGGCCGAGGAGAACACGACCGTCGCCGGCGGCATTGACCTCATCGCCCGAAAAATGTCGCCGTTGCCGCCCAGGATTCTCGATGCCTTGTTCCGCCGCGACTTCATGCATCGCATCGAAGATCGCGACTGGTGGCTGCGCCAGCGGCTGCGCTACCCGCTGCGTTCGGTGCAAGCGCGCAACGAGGCGCTCAAATCGTTCCGGTCGGCCGCGCACACGGGCGATCCGCACGGTTTGGCATTGCTGATGCTGGCCGATGTCACCGGCATCCTCGCCAAGCACCTTAACGCCCACGATCATGCTCCGGCCGTGCAACGGCTGCTCGCCCTCAATCGCGTCGAGACGTGGGCGCCGCAGTCCATGCGTGTATTGGCGGCGGTCAGGGATGCGCTTTTGGCGTAGGTGAGGCGCGCGATGCGTTTCATCGCATCGCGCAAGCACGCTGCTCACTGCGCTCGCGTCGTTGCTAGGCTCGCGCATCCGGCGCTCGCCAAGCAACCCAGCCCTTCGCATCCTGCTGCGGGCGTTCGAGCTCGCGCGACATGCGCTTCAACGCATGTCGCAAACGCTCACTCTTACCCACCCAATTTGAATTCGATGCGGCGGGTGGCTTGTTCTTCGGCAGGCTGGCCGTTGACCATGCGCGGCTTGAACGTCCAGCGCCGCACCGCCTCCAGCGCAGCCTGATCAAACACGCGCGAGGGTTGCGAACTGGCCACCTTCGCGTTGACAACCTTGCCGTCGGTCGTGATCGTGAACGCCACTTCGACCCAACCTTGCTGGCGCGAGCGATACGCCTCGGGCGGATAGCTCGGCGGCACTGACTTGAGCAATTCCGCCGGTGTCGTCACGGGAGCCGGTGCGGGCGTGGCGACGGCCGGTGCCGGCGCCGGCTTTTCCGCCGGTGGCGGCGCGGGTTTCTCCACGGGTGGCGGCGCAGCAGCGGCTGGCGCTGGCGCGGCAGCGGCCTGCGCGGCCGCCTTTTGGTCCGCCGCAGCCTTGGCGGCAGCGGCCTGTGCGGCGGCGGCAGCGACCTGCTGATCGTGATCGGCCTGCTTCTTCTTGGCGTCGAGCTTGCCGCGCAGGATCGTCAGCGTGTAGTTGCTCGGATCGAACTTGGCCAATTCGTCGATCACGCGCGCTGCCTCGTCCAGGCTGCCGCCATTGATTTCCTGTTCGACCGCACCGGTTGCGAACGGGAACATCTCGCGCAATGCCGATTCGGCGATGTGGTTCTTCGGATCCTTGGCCAGCACCTGCAGGTAGTACTCCAGGGCGTTGTTGCCCTGCGGCGCCACGTAGCGCTTCTCGCCGAAGGCGGTACTGGCCGCCTTCATCAACTGGTCTTGCGTCATTTCCGGAGCGGGCGCCGGCGCGCTCGCCGCAGGTGCCGCGGCTGTGGCGGCCGGAGCGGCCGGTTTCGCCGGCGCGGCGGGCGGCGGCGAGTTGCCGCCGCATGCGGCAACGATCAGGCCAAGGACGGCGACGGGAAGGAATCGGGCAAACCCGGACGCTGCGGTTGGGATGTTCGCAATTTTGTCGGCCATGATCGGAAAGTCCGCTGAAGGAAATGGAACCGCGCCTTTTCGCCTGCAACTTCCTGGCCAACCGCGTCAACGGGCACCTCGGCCCCCTGACTCGGCCACAGCGCGGTATGCACAAGGTAGCGCACTGTGACGGCTGCCGCAAATGCGGGCCGGTGTCGCCCGGTCCGCGGAATCCTTGGCGGACACGAACGCGCCGCCACCAACCCGCGGCGTTACTGGAATCCGTCCTTGAAGATCTCGTCGTCGTCGGGAATCACGAGAAGATTGGCGGACAGCGCCGGCAGCGCGGACAAGGTCAACGTGCCGGCAGAGATATTGCCGCTGCCGGTTTGTGCCAGTGCGCTGGCCCCGGTGAAGCCATAAAGTTTCCAGGCGGCGCTATGGCTGGTGTTGAAACTCAACGCCACATCGTGGGCGACCGTGTCCTTGTTGGTCAGCAGCACGAACGCACGCGCATTGCCGTGGAAGGCGTAGGCGCCGACCTGGTCGACATTGGCGCTCGTCGCGCCGACGCTGTCGCCCTGCACGCGGCCGCCGGCGCCGTCGTAGTCCAGGAAAATGGCGAACGCCTTTTCCGCCTGCGTGTTGGCGACCGGCGCGATCCAGCGCGTGGCCAGGTCGACACCTTCGCGCGCGAAGATCGCCAGCGCCTCGGCCTGGGCGACCGCGCCACTGACCGTGTTGTCGTTGCCCCAGTTGTACTCGGTGATCGCCAGTCGCGTGCCGGGGCAGTACTGGGCGATCCAGGCGCGCGCACGCGGAATCAGGTCGGGTTTGTCGTAATGGTTGTTGTCGGCATCGCCCAGGTCGGCGATCCAGGATTCGGACACCCAGGCCGGATCGTAGAGTTCCTTGAGCGAACGCAGGCGCAGACTCGCAGTCGTCGGATCGTCCGCGTCGCTGAGCGAGACATTGGTGCCTTGCGGGTAATAGTGCAGGTCCAGATAGTCGACGAGGCGCACGCCGTGCTGGGCCTGGTACGCGCAGACCTGCTGCAGATACCAGGCGACGAACGCCAGGCCACCGTGGTTCTGGCGATCGGTGCCATCGACGCAATTATCCGCCGCCGATCCGAACAGGTCGCAGTAGCCCCAGGTCACCGGGCCGGTGACCAGCGCGTTCGGCTCCTGCTGTTTGATCGCGTCGGCATAGGCGACGGTCTTGTTCCAGATTTCATCGTAGGTGGGCGGCGCCGGATGTACGTCGCGATGGGTCGAGTTCCACAGCATCACTTCGTTGTCGAGCGTGAAGAATTTCACGCCACCGTTTGCGGCGGTGCCGAACGCGGATTGCAGGTGCGCGATCCAGGCTTGCTCGAAAGACGGCGATGCGGCTACGGACGTGTCAGCGGGATCGTTTCCGGTGATCGACGTCCCATTGGCGTAATAGCCGTTGCCGGCGTTGGTATCCCAGGGATCGACCGACTGCTGAGCACCGTACTTCGCCACCGAAAATCCGACCGTGTAGGGGTGCTGCTTCGCACTGTCCGACCGCGGCGTCCAGCCGATGGTCGGAATCGTCAGCAGCGGCTGCGCGCCCGCGCTGAACGCGCCGCTCAGAAACGTATCGGCGGAATTACCAGCGGGCGGCGTGCCAATGCACGTCGGCGCCGTGCAATCCGGAATGTTCTCGAAATAGTAGTCGTTGGCCGTGTTGTGGAAATCCACCTGCCAGTTGTAGCGCGTGGTCGAATTGCCGCCCCATCGATCCACGGTGTAACCCATCTGCGCGTTGCGCGCGGCGTCACCATAGGCCACGCCGAAAATCCGCGGGCCGAACGGATGCACGTTCGCGGTGAGATCGACGCTGACGTTGACCGCGGCAACGGCTGCGGCGCCGGACCATAGCCCTGCCACGAGTCCGAGAATCATGCGCATCCGAGTGCCCCCGAAAACGGAGCAAGCCTAGGCGAGCGGATGCGCGAAAAACTCCGACTGCGTCACAGCGCAAAGGGTATTGAGATGGGAAAGGGAGCGGGAGTCCGGATAAGGACTCTCCCTGCGCTGGGCAAGTCACAGGGAGAGTGAACCGATTTATCAAAGATGTAGTAGTGAACTTTCCCGCCGCGGTCATCGAATGAATCCGGTTCCGGGCGAATCCGGACGCTGAACCCTCGTCCGGTCGGCTCAGGCGAATCCTTGCGCCTAGTAATTGAGCCAGTGTATTGCCTTGCGAGAAGTGTTGCTTACTTCTTCTTCGCGGTCTTGCGTGCGGTCTTCTTGGCGGCCTTGGCCTTCACAGTCTTCTTGGCGGCCTTCTTAGCGGGTTTCTTTTTTGCAGCTTTCTTCATAGCCATATCGCGTCTTAGCTCCTCGTCAGTTGGTAGTTGCTGCCCAGTAAAAGCGTGCAGGAACGCTTCGCACAGCAGATCGCTGTTCGTCGCGTGCCTGAGATTGTTCACTTGCCGGCGTGTGCGTTCATCGGAGAGAAGTCTGAGTACGTGAAGCGGTATCGACACCGTCACCTTTTTCACGGCGACTGATTTGTGGCCGTGTTCTATGTAAGGTTGTACGAACTTCTCTCGCGCCATAAATCCTGTTACGCGTGTGTTACGCCGTGGCAAAAATTATTCCCGGATTTTTTCCGTGTCAACAGGTTTGTGCGTGCGGCGCCGGCCACGGACAACCCGCGCCGCACCCATCCAAAGCGGATTGCAACAACGGCAAGCGGTCGCGGGAGTGGTGTCAATTTATCCATATGGCCGTCTATACGTCTTAACTTCCATACACGAATGCAACGCGGCGCGGTGCGCGCGATCGGTCGCGAACCGGCGCAGAGCAAGCAAATATGCGGCTTGCAGGTATGTGCACACGATCGCACGCCGTGCGCGCAAACGCGCCACGCGAATGCTTGATCGAAATCACGCTCGAATCGCATTCGTCGTCGCGTGCGCTCGCCACGACGCGCGCAGTGAGCGCAAATGCGCACCGCTCGTGCCCGGCCTGCCCCGAAAAAAAATTTCCAGCCGACGTCGAATCGATGCACTCGAACGCACCATTTGCGCAAAACTGCGCAACTTTCGCGGACGCACAAACGCATCGCGCGCGTCGGAACTCGACGCGCGCGATGGAAGTTTCGGAGAATTTTTTCGCGTGCTCGCCGCGGCGGAAAACCGGCGCGATCGATCGTCAGTGCTCTTCGCTTTCGATCAACTCGGCGTAGGCATCCGGATCGAGTAGCTCTTCACTTTCCTCGGCGAGGTTGCTCGGCTTGACCATCAAGATCCAGCCTTCGCCGAAGGCGTCTTCGTTGATCGTTTCGGGCTTGTCTGCAAGCGCGCTGTTGACCGAAACCACTTTTCCGGAAACAGGCGCGTAGACGTCCGACGCGGCCTTGACCGACTCGACCACGGCGCAGGCATTGCCGGCGGTCACGTCGTCGCCGACGCTGGGCAGTTCGACGTAGACCAGGTCGCCGAGCAGGCCCTGTGCATGGTCGGAGATGCCGATGGTCACCGTGCCGTTGTCCTCGACACGCGCCCACTCGTGGGACTTCATGAATTTCAGATCGCCGGGAATTTCATTCATTGCCGTGGTCCTGGATGACGGATGTCGCTGTGCCGATTTTACACACGAACAGGCAGGGTGAAGTCAAATGCCTTCGATCGCCTTGCCGTCGCGCACGAAAGGATATTTCACCACGCGCACCGGCACCAGCTTGCCGCGGATGTCCACCTGGGCGCTGTCGCCGGTGCCGGCGGGTACGCGCGCGAACGCGATTGCCTTGCCCAGCGTCGGCGAGAACGTGCCGGACAGGATCTCGCCGTCGCCGTGCGCGGTTACGGCGCGCTGGCCGTGGCGCAGCACGCCCTTGTCGTCCATGACCATGCCGACCATGATGCGGCGGACGCCTTCGGCCTTCTGCTTTTCCAGCGCGGCGCGGCCGATGAAATCGCGGCCCTCGTCCAGCGTCACGGTCCAGGCCAGCCCTGCCTCCCAGGGCGAGATGGACTCGTCCATGTCCTGACCGTACAGGTTCATGCCGGCTTCCAGGCGCAGCGTGTCGCGCGCGCCAAGGCCTGCCGGCTTTACGCCCGCCGCGGCGAGCCGGTTCCACAAATCGACGGCTTGTGCCTCGGGCACGATGATCTCGTAGCCATCCTCGCCGGTGTAGCCGGTGCGGGCGATGAATAGACCATCGCCCTCGCAGGCGACGAACTTGCCCAGCTTCTCGGCCTTGGCACGCGTCGCGTCACTCAACAAGGAATGCACCTTGGCGCGCGCATTCGGGCCCTGCACGGCGATCATGGCCAGGTCCGCGCGTTCGGTCACGGATACGCCGAACGCCTTCGCCTGCTGGTTGATCCAGGCCAGGTCCTTGTCGTGCGTGGCCGCGTTGACGACGACGCGGAAGAAGTCCTCGGCCAGGAAATAGACGATCAAGTCGTCGATGACGCCGCCGTTCTCGTCGAGCATGCACGAGTACAGTGCCTTGCCCGGCGTTTTCAGCTTGTCGACACTGTTGGCGAAGAGGTGGCGCAGGAAATCCCGCGTCTTCGCCCCGTGCAGGTCGACCACGGTCATGTGCGAGACATCGAACATGCCGGCGTCGCGGCGCACGGCATGGTGCTCCTCGATCTGCGAGCCGTAGTTGAGCGGCATGTCCCAGCCGCCGAAGTCGACCATCTTGGCGCCGTGCGCGCGATGGGTGGCGTTGAGAACGGTTTGCTGGGTCATCGTTTTGGCTCCGGACGAAATTCGGCGCGCATTGTAGTCGAATGCGACCCCGGACCCGGAACGGATGCCGGATTACGCCGCCTTGACCTTGAGCGTCGAGCCATCCACGCCGACGACCTCGACCGGCGATCCGGCCGGAAGATCGGGACCCTCGGCCAGCCACAGCGAGTCGCCGACGCGCGCCTTGCCCTGGCCGTTGACGATGGCGGTTTCCAGCACGAAGCGGCGGCCGATGTATTGCTCGGCGCGACGGTTCAGGCGCGGCTGGTCGGAAACCTCGCTCATCGCATGACGCACGAAGCGCCAGTACACATAGCAGCTGATCACGGCGAACACGGCGAACACGACCGCCTGCATGCCGAACGACATCTGCGGCACGAAGATCAGCACCACGCCCAGCGCCGCCGCGGCCATGCCGATCCAGAGCATGAAGAATCCCGGCGCCATCAATTCCGCGCCGATCAGCACCAGCGCGAGCAGCCACCAACCGTAGTGCAAGGTCAGATTCTCGAGCATGTCAGGCTTTCGCCACGGGTTTGGCAGCCTGTTGTTCGCTTAGGCTGGACTTGGCCAGTTCCGCGATGCCGGCCAGCGAACCGAGCACGCCGGTCGCTTCCATCGGCAACAGCATGATCTTCTGGTTCGGCGCGCCGACCATGGCCTTGAGTGCATCCACGTATTTGGTCGCCACGAAATAATTGATCGCGTTGATGTCGCCCGCACGGATCGACTGCGACACCAGTTCGGTCGCCTTCGCTTCGGCCTGAGCCTGGCGCTCGCGCGCCTCGGCCGCACGGAACGCCGCTTCGCGCTGACCTTCTGCGGACAGGATCGCCGCTTGTTTTTCGCCCTCGGCCTTGAGAATCGCGGCCTGACGGAAACCCTCGGCTTCGAGGATGTTCGCGCGCTTCTCGCGCTCGGCCTTCATCTGCCGCGCCATCGAATCGATCAAATCCTTCGGCGGCTGGATGTCCTTGATCTCGATGCGGTTGCATTTCAGGCCCCACGGATGCGTGGCCTCGTCGACCACGCGCAGCAGGCGCGCATTGATGTCGTCGCGCTTGCTCAACGATTCGTCCAGATCCATGGAACCGAGTACGGTACGGATATTGGTCATCACCAGGTTAAGGATCGCCTGGTTGAGATTTGACACCTCATAAGCCGCCTTGGCCGCGTCCAGCACCTGATAGAAAACGACGCCATCCACGCGCACCACGGCGTTGTCCTTGGTGATGACGTCCTGCGA
>DATJIL010000077.1:0-2374 GCA_035493385.1 Rudaea sp. | reverse complement strand
GTGTACAGGCGCGCGACTTCGTATTCGTCCTTGTAGGCCATCAGCTTGAAGGCGTAGCGCGCGACCGCTTCGGTCAGCGTGCTTGATCCCGGCACCTTGGATTGCTCGGCGGCGCGCACCTTGTCCACCAGCGCCGTGTATTTGTGCGCGTAGGCCGCGTTCTGGTAATCGGTGAGAAAGGCGATACGGCGGGCGATGCGCGCGTCGAGCGTTGCGCTGATCGCAGCGTCGTCCAAGGTGGATGGAGCGGCATCGCTCGCTTGCGTCCGACCGCCTGCCGCTTCGCGCACGCGCGCAATGTCGTGCACGGCCATGCGGCCCCAGTTGAACGCGGACTTGTTCATCTCCACCGCCGCGCCGTTCAATTCCACGGCGCGCATCAAGGCTTCCAGCGACAGCGGCACCCAACCTTTCTGCCAGGCGTAGCCGAGCATGAAAAGATTCGCGCCGATGGAATCGCCGAGCAGCTTCAGCGCAAGGTCGGTGGCATCGACCAACTCGGGCTTTTCGCCGCCGAGCGCGGTGCGCACCGCGTCGACGATCCCGCTTGCCGGAAAGCGCAGGTCGGGTTTCGTCGTGAACGTGCCCGGCATCGCCTCGTAGGAATTGAGCACCACGCGCGAACGCCCGGCACGGATCTTCGACAGCGACCAGTAATCGTTGACCACGACCATGTCGCAGCCGAGCACCACGTCGGCCTCGCCCGCCGCGATGCGCACAGCATGAATGTCCGCAGGCGCTTTCGCGATGCGCAAGTGGCAGGTCACCGCGCCGCCTTTTTGCGCCAGGCCGGTCTGGTCGAGCACGGTGCCGCCCTTGCCTTCCAGGTGCGCGGCCATGCCGATCAGCGCGCCGATGGTGACGACGCCGGTGCCGCCAATGCCGGTGACGAGGATGTTCCAGGGCTGGGACAGGTCGCTTGCGAATTGCGGTAGCGGCAATGTGGAAAAATCCACCTTGCCGCTACCGGGCTTGCGCTTCTTCAAGCCACCGCCGTGCACGGTGACGAAGCTCGGGCAAAACCCCTTCACGCAGGAGAAATCCTTGTTGCAGCCCGACTGGTCGATCTCGCGCTTGCGGCCGTATTCGGTTTCCTTCGGCAAAACCGACACGCAAAACGATTCCTTGCCGCAGTCGCCGCAACCTTCGCAGACCAGCGAATTGATGAACACGCGCTTCTTCGGGTCTTCGAGTTTTCCGCGCTTGCGCCGGCGGCGTTTTTCCGTGGCGCAGGTCTGGTCGTAGATCAGCGCAGATACGCCTTCGACTTCGCGCAGGCGCTTCTGCACGGATTCGAGTTCGTCGCGGTGGATGAATTCGACGTTGCTCGGGAAGATCGACGCATCCGACCACTTCTCGATGTCGTCGGACATGACGATGATCGTCTGCACTCCTTCGCTGCGCACCTGATGCGCGATGTCGGGCACGCTGAGCTTGCCGTCCACCGGCTGGCCGCCGGTCATCGCCACCGCATCGTTGTAGAGGATCTTGTAGGTGATGTTGACGCGGGCGGCGACCGCCTGCCGGATCGCGAGCGAGCCGGAATGAAAATACGTGCCGTCGCCTAGGTTCTGGAACACGTGCTTGGTTTCGGTGAACGGCGCCTGCCCGCACCAGGTCGCGCCTTCACCGCCCATCTGCGTGAAAGTGTCGGTGCGGCGGTCCATCCACGTCACCATGTAGTGGCAGCCGATGCCGGCAAGCGCACGCGAACCTTCCGGCACGTTCGTCGAAGTGTTGTGCGGACAGCCGGGACAGTAATGCGGCACGCGCGGGAAATTCGCACGCGGCAGCGTGAGCTCGTGTTCCTTGGCGTCGATCCAGGCCACGCGCGCGGTCATCGCCTCGCTGGTGAAGAAACGCGACAGGCGTTTGGCGATCACCAGCGCGATCGTCGCCGGAGTCAGCTCGCCGGTCGAAGGCAGGATCCAGTTGCCGTCCTCGTCGTACTTGCCCACGATGTGCGGGCGACGGCACTGATCGGTATCGGCCCAATTGAACATGTATTCCTTCATCTGCGATTCGAGGAATGAACGCTTTTCCTCGACCACGATGATGTCTTCCAAACCTGCCGCGAATTCGCGGATGCCGATCGGTTCCAGCGGCCAGGTCATGCCAACCTTGTAGACGCGGATGCCGATCTCGCGCGCATCGGCCTCGCTGATGCCGAGGTATTCCAGCGCCTGCAAGACGTCGAGATAGCTCTTGCCGGTGGTGACGATGCCGAGACGCGCCTTGGGCGAGTCGAGCACGATGCGATCAATATGATTGGCGCGCGCAAACGCGCAAGCTGCCTTGACCGCGTACTGGTGCAGGCGCATTTCCTGATCCAGCGGCGGATCGGGCCAGCGGATGTTGAGCCCGCCCGGCGGCA
>DATJIL010000076.1:0-14637 GCA_035493385.1 Rudaea sp. | reverse complement strand
TCGATCAGCTGGTCGGCGAGTTTCGGATATTTGTCGAGTAGCACCGCACCGGCGCGCTGCACGGCCGGCAACAAGTGCGCGTCGCGGGAAAGATCGGCGATGCGTAGCGTCATCTGACCGGTCTGGCGCGTACCAAGGACTTCGCCCGGCCCGCGCAGCTCCAGATCCTTTTCGGCAATGCGGAAACCGTCGTTGGTTTCGCGCAGCACGTCCAGGCGTTGCCGTGCCATCGCCGACAACGGCATCTTGTATAGAAGTACACAACTGGATTCCACGCTGCCGCGGCCGACGCGTCCGCGCAATTGGTGCAATTGCGCCAGGCCGAGGCGCTCGGCGTTCTCGACGATCATCAGGCTCGCGTTCGGCACATCGACGCCGACTTCGATCACCGTCGTCGCCACCAGCAATGAGATTTTCCCTGCCGCGAACGCATCCATGACGTCCTGCTTCTGCGCGGGCTTAAGGCGCCCGTGCACAAGGCCGATGGCGATGCCCGGCAACGCAGCCGTCAATTCCACATGGGCCGCTTCGGCGGCCTGCGCCTGAAGGAGATCGGACTCTTCAATAATCGTGCAAACCCAATACGCCTGGCGCCCACCCGCGCAAGCGGCGCGAATGCGCTCGACCACAGCGCTGCGGCGCGAGTTGGCGATGGCGACGGTGGTGACCGGCGTACGTCCCGGCGGCAATTCATCGATCACGGAAACATCCAGATCGGCATATGCCGTCATCGCCAGTGTGCGCGGGATCGGCGTGGCGGTGAGCACAAGCTGATGCGGAACGCTGTCGGCCACGCGACCTTTCTCTCGCAAGGCCAATCGCTGATGCACGCCGAAGCGGTGCTGCTCGTCGATGATGACGAGCGCGAGATCGCGGAACGCGACGCCCTCCTGCATCAGCGCATGTGTACCGATGACGATCTGCGCAGACGAGGCAATCTTCGCCAGCGCAGTGCTGCGCGCGCGGCCCTTGAGCTTGCCGGCGAGCCAGACCACCTCGATACCGAGCGGCTCCATCCATTTCTGGAAATTGCGGTAGTGCTGCTCGGCCAGCAGTTCGGTCGGCGCCATCAGCGCTGCCTGCGAATGCGACTCAACCGCGGCGAGCGCTGCCAGCGCGGCGACCACGGTCTTGCCCGAGCCGACATCGCCCTGCACCAGGCGCAGCATCGGCGCGGGTTTGCCGAGGTCGCGCGCGACCTCGGCTGCGACCCGCGCCTGCGCACGCGTGGGCGCGAACGGCAGGCCGGCAAGGAAGCGTTTGCGCAGGTCGCCGGCGCCGCGCAACGCCGGCGCGGCATGCTCGCGGATGCGCGCACGCAAGCGCTTGAGGCTCAGGTGCTGGGCAAGCAATTCCTCGAAGGCGAGGCGCTGCTGCGCCGGATGCGCGCCGAGCGCGAGTTGCGCGAGATCCGCGTCCGGCGGCGGACGGTGCACATAAAGCAAGGCCGCGCGCAGAGAGGATAATTTGTATGCCTTGCGCAAATCCGGCGGCAGCAGCTCCAGTTCCGCGTCCTGCGGCAGACGTTGCAGGGCGCGCGCGATCACCCCGGCGAGCCGCGTGGAGGTCAAGCCTTCGGTCACCGGATACACCGGCGTGAGGCATTCCTCGACCACGGCGGTTTCGGTATCGGCCACCCGCCGGTACTGCGGATGCACCATTTCCAGACCTTGCGCGCCGCTGCGCACTTCGCCGTAGCAGCGCAGACGCGTGCCGACGACGAGCTGGTTCGCCTGTGCGGAATTGAAATGGAAAAAACGCAACAGCAGCGTCGCGCGCGAGTCGTCGACTATCGCAACGCGCAGTTGCGGACGATAACGGAAGCCGCGTTCGACGGCCTCGACGCGGCCTTCGACCTGTGCCGGAGCGCCGGGAGCCAAATCGCGGATAGGCGTCAGGCGCGTGCGATCCTCGTAGCGCAGCGGCAGGTGGAACCACAAATCCTGCAGCGTGCGCAGGCCGAGGCGTTCCAGGGTTTTCGCCAGCGCCGGACCGACGCCGGGCAACGTCGTCAGTGCCGCATCGGATGGAACGACAGGCTCGCGCATGCGCGACGGTGCGCGCTCAGTCGAGCACAGCGATCATGTCGATTTCGACCTGCGCATTCAGCGGCAACGAGGCGACGCCGATGGTCGAACGCGCGGGGAAAGGTTCGGCGAAATATTCCTTCATCACCGCGTTGACGGCGGCGAAGTTGGCGAGGTCGGTGAGGTAAATGCCCACACGTGCGACCCGCGCGAAGTCCGTGCCGGCCGCGCCGGCGACGGCCTTGAGATTCTCGAAAACACGCCGCGCCTGCGCCGTGATGTCGCCCGGCACCAGCGCGCCGGTGGCCGGGTCGATCGGCGTCTGTCCGGAAAAATACACGGTGTTGCCGCAGCGCACGGCCTGCGAATACGGGCCGATGGCCTTGGGGGCGTTGGGCGAAGCGATGATTTGGCGGGACATGCGAGAACTCCGAACGCGAAGAATCGCTAAGGATACCGATAAACGCCGTGCACCACCGCCGCATTGCGCACGCCGCGCATGACGTCGGCAAGGTGCTTGCGGTTACGCACCTCGATCGTGAACATCAGGGTCGAGGTTTGCTGGTCGCGCTCCTGGTACTCGACGTTCTCGATATTGGAATTGCGCTCGGCGATGGCGGCCGCGACGGTGGCGAGTACGCCGGGCTTGTTGTCGACGACGATGCGCAGGCGCGCGCGGTAGTCGCCGGTCACTTCGCGGTCCCAGTCGATGGCGACGATACGCTCGGGCGTCTTGCGGTATTCGGGCATGTTCGGGCAATCGACGCGATGCACGACGATGCCCTTGCCCGCCGACAGGTAACCGGCGATCTCGTCGCCGGGCACGGGATTGCAGCAGTTGCCGAAGCTGAGCACGCCGCGTTCGGTGCCGCTGATCAGGATTTTTTCCTGCGCATGCGCCTCGTGCGGCAGCAGCTCTCCGGCCCCGCCAAGCGCCTGCACCAGTTGCGCCGCGACCTGGTCCGGCATGCGGTTGCCGAGCGCGATGTCGGAGAGCAATTCTTCCAGGCGCTTGTAGCGCGCATCCGCGAGGAACCGATCCAGCGCCTCGCTGGAAATCGCGTCGAGGCTGGTGCCGCGCGTGTCCAGCGCGCGATCGAGCATGCGGTGGCCGAAGTCGACGGCATCCTCGTGCTGCAGGTGCTTGAGGAAATGCCGGATCGCCGTGCGCGCCTTGGCCGAGGCGACCCATTCCAGCCATTGCGGCGTCGGCGCGGCCGAGGGCGCGGCGATGATCTCGACGGTTTCGCCGGAATTCAGGCGCTGGCGCAGCGGCGCGAGCGTGCCGTCCACGCGCGCGGCCACGGCATGGCTGCCGACGTCGGTGTGCACGGCGAAGGCGAAATCGAGCGCCGTTGCGTTGCGCGGCAAGGCAAGGATGCGGCCCTTGGGCGTGAACAGGTAGACCTCGTCCGGGAACAGGTCGACCTTGACGTTTTCGATGAACTCCAGTGACGAGGCTTCGCGTGTCTGCTCATCGACCAGGCCCGCGACCCATTCGCGTGCGCGCGTCTGCGCGGCGGTAGCCGGTTCGGACGATGTCTTGTACACCCAGTGCGCGGCGACGCCGCGCTCGGCGACCTGGTCCATTTCCTCGGTGCGGATCTGGATTTCGATCGGTGCGCCGAACGGGCCGAACAACACGGTGTGCAGCGACTGGTAGCCGTTCGCCTTGGGAATGGCGATGAAGTCGCGGAAGCGGCCGTCGAGCGGCTTGTACAACGCATGGATCGCGCCGAGCGCCCGATAGCAATCCATCGTCGCCGCGGTGACGACGCGGAATCCGTACACATCCATCACCTGGGCGAAACTCTTGTGCTGGGCGCGCATCTTCTCGTAGATGCTGTATGGCGACTTGATCCGGCTGACGACGCGGTGCGGGATTTCTTCCTGCTCCAGGCGCGCGGCCAGTGCCGTTTCGATCTTGCCCATCGCCTCGCGGCGGTTGCCGAGCACGCTCTTGATGCGCGCGGCGATGATACGGTAGCGGTCCGGATACAGCGCGCGAAAACCCAGGTCCTGCAACTCGGAACGCGTGCGGTTCATGCCGAGGCGTTGTGCGATCGGCGCGTAGATGTCGAGCGTCTCGCGCGCGATGCGGCGGCGCTTTTCCGGCGCCATCGCCGCCAGCGTGCGCATGTTGTGCAGGCGGTCGGCGAGCTTGATCAGGATGACGCGCAGGTCGCGCGCCATCGCCAGCAGCATCTTGCGGAAACTCTCGGCCGCGGCTTCGGCCACGCTGCCGAAGCGCAGCTTGTCGAGTTTGGTCACGCCATCGACGAGTTCGGCCACGGTGGCGCCGAACGCGGATTCGATTTCCGCACGCGACAGCGGAGTGTCCTCAAGGGTGTCGTGCAGGACCGCCGCGATGATCGTTTCGGCATCCATGCCGATCTCGGCGAGGATGCCGGCAACGGCAACCGGATGCGTGATGTACGGTTCACCGCTTTGGCGTTTCTGCCCTTCGTGGGCACGCGCGCCGGTCTGATAGGCCTGGCGCACCCGCGCGATTTGATCCTGCGGCAAATAGGCGCCGAGGCGTTGCTCCAGCGCTTGCACGTCGGCAGGGATGGCTTCCCGCGTCGCCGTGCTCATGATCGTGCCGCGCGGATCAACGCGTCCGGTGGTGGCGACAACAGACCATGCAATGGTTCACAGGTCGTCGCCGCCCTTCATGTCTTCGTCCACTTCCGCCGCGGCCCATTCGAGGGCTTCGCGTTCCTTGCGCTCGCGCTCGATGCGATCGACTTCATCGATCATCTCGTGCGTCACTTTGCGCCCGGCGATCTCACGCAGCGCGACCACGGTCGGCTTGTCGTTGTGCGTTTCCACGAGCGCATCGGCGCCCTTGGCAACCTGACGCGCGCGGCGGGTAGCCATCAGCACCAGTTCGAAGCGGTTGTCGACCACTTGCAGGCAATCTTCCACGGTAATGCGTGCCATAAAATCCTCAAAATCGAAAGCAATTCAGACTATTACACGGGTTATATTGTACCTGCCGCGCATGCTGCGGTGCAAACTTGGCATCTGAACGGCAACTGGCCGGCATGACCATGTCGCCGTGCAATGCGCCCCGTTCCTGCGGTAGGCTTGCCTCTCCCCTCGCCCGCACCCTCGGACCTCAATGCATTTGCCGCTCCTGCGGAAATTCGCGATTCCCGGCCTTGTCGCCGCCCTGCTCGCCGGCTGCGCCACGCCAATGCCGCGCAAGGACGACCCGCTGGAATCGTTCAACCGCAAGATTTACGCGTTCAACGATTTCGCCGACCGCGTCGCGATTCGGCCGGTCGCGGTCGCCTATCGCAAGGTGACGAACCCGACTTCGCGCACGATGATCAGCAATTTCTTCGCCAACATCGAATCGCCGATCACGATCGCGAACGATTTGTTGCAGGCCAATTTGCCGCAGGCGGCCAAGGCTACGGGACGCCTCGCAATCAACACCACCGTCGGCGTTCTGGGTTTCTTCGATCCGGCCAGCGAAATGGGCATCGATGCAAGTCCCAGCGATTTCGGCGTGACCCTGGCGAAATGGGGCGTGCCGGATGGCGCGTACATCGTTCTGCCGCTGTTCGGATCGACCACGCTGCGCGACGTATGGCGCTTGCCGGTCGATGGCTACTTCTTCGATCCATTGAGCATCTACGCGCGCAACCACAACAAGGAACTGCACGCCGAATATCTTCCGACCGTGGCCTATCTCGTTACCTTGCGTTCAACCGGCATCGACGCCGAGGGCCTGCTCGAGGGCGTGTTCGATCCCTATGTGTTCTACCGGGACGCTTACCGGCAGCGCCGGCTGTACCAGATCTATCGCGGCGAACCGCCGCTGGACGTGATTCAGGCGCTGCAGGGCGGCAACGATCTGGACGACGCCGACAAGCTGCTGCAGGAGCAGGAGCAGTACGAAAAGCAGCAGAAGCAGAAACAGCCCGACAAAAGCGGCGGAACCCCGCCACAACACTAAGCCGCCGCAGCGTCAGGCGAAACCGAGCAGTCCATCCACTTCGCACAGCTTGGCGAGGTTGCGCAGGCCTTGCGGCACGCGCAGGTAGAGCAGCGATGCGCCGCCGCGGCGCGCCGCCGCGCTCCAGGCGATGAGCACGGCCAAGGTCGCGCTGTCGCCGCCGTCGAGGGCGCCCAGATCCACCTTCAAGTCGGTGCCATGTGTCGGCGCCGGCAATTGTGCCAGCGCCTGCCGCGCGTTCACGAACGAGATCGAACCCGTCGCGCGCAGGCCGCCGAGCGTATCGGACTCGAGTCCGAAGAACGGCATGCTCACTTGCCTTCCTTCTCCATGCTCTTGAGCGCATCGGCGCCCTGCGATTCGAGCCGCGTGATCAGGGCATCGAGGCTGGACTTGGCGATCTCGGCGGCGACCTGGTTGCGGTAGTTGGTCACGTAGGAAATGCCCTCGATGATCACGTCGTAGGCCTTCCACGAACCGTCGCTGGATTTGCGGAACGCATAGTCGACCGGCACGACCTTGCCATCGTCGAGCACGACCTGGGTGCGCACCAGCGTGCGCTTTTCGTTCAACTGGCCCTGAAACGGCAGCACCTTGACCCGGCCTTCGGTGTACTTGAGCAGGCCTTCGGCGTAGCGGTGCGTGATCGAGTTGTACATCGCTTTTGCGAAACGCGCGCGCTGCGCGGGGGTCGCGCTGCGCGCATTCTGGCCGAGCACCAGAATCGAGGCGTACTCGATGTCGAAGTGCGGCAGCACGATCGCATCGATGGTCTTGAGCAGCTCGTCGCGATTGTTCTGCAGCTCCGCGCGATGTGCATCCATGGTCTTGCCGAGGTCGTCGACGATGCCCTGCACCACCTGGTTGGGCGTGACCGTGTCCGCCTGCGCCGGCGCGAACGCCGTCAAGCCGAGAATGCAAAGCAACATGTATGCGATTTTCATGGCGGACTCCTATTCTTTCTTTTCTTCTTTCTTGTCGGCAGGCACGGCCGCTGCGGCATCCTTGGACTTGTCGCCGGACTTGCCGGCATCGCCTCCGACCAGATACTTGCCAATCAGTTCCTCCAGTTGCATGGAACTTTGCGTCAGCACGACCTCGTCGCCGTTCTTGAAATTGTCCGGCGAGCCGCCCGGTTGCAGGGCAACGTACTGGTCGCCCAGCAAACCGCTGGTGAATATGGCGGCGGCCGAGTCGTCGGGGATCCTGTAGCGATCGTCGATGGCCAGCGTCACCTTGGCGTCGAGCTTGTCGGGTTCGAGGGAAATGCCATCGACGCTGCCCACGCGCACGCCGGCCACCTTCACCGGGGCGCGCAGCTTGAGCTGGCCGATGTTGGTGAAGCGCGCGACGATGTCGTAGCTCGCACCCTGCCGGTAATTCGCCAGGCTTGTGGTCTGCGTGGCGAGATACGCGAGCGCGGCGAAACCGAGCAGGATGAAAAGTCCGGTACCCACCTGGAAGGATTGTCGTTGTGCCATAAGAGGTCCTTGCCTTACATGAGGAAGGCAGTCATGACGAAATCGATTGCGAGCGTCGCAATCGAGGAAAACACCACCGTGCGCGTGGTCGCATAGGCGACGCCTTCACTGGTCGGCGGCGTGGTGTAACCCTGGAACGTGGCGATCAGTGTGCAAACCGCGCCGAACACCGCGCTCTTCCATACGCCATTCATCACGTCGGTCCACACGTCCACGCTGGAGGTCATGTTCGACCAGAACGTGCCGCTGTCCAGGCCCAGCCAGTTCACGCCGACCAGGTATGCACCGCAGATGCCGAGCGCGTTGAACACGCAAGCGAGCAGCGGCATCGCGATCACGCCGGCGAGGAAGCGCGGCGCGACAACGTAGGCAAGCGGATCGACCGCCATCATTTCCATCGCGTCGAGCTGGTCGGTCGCGCGCATGAGTCCGATCTCGGCGGTGATCGAAGTGCCGGCACGCCCCGCAAACAAGAGTGCGGTGACGACCGGCCCGAGTTCGCGGTACAGCGACAGCGCGACGACGGTGCCCAGCGCCGCGGTGCCGCCGAAGATCGACAGCGTGTGATAGAGCTGCAGGCCGAGCACCATGCCGACGAACAGGCCGCAGATCATGATGATGGTCAGGCTCATCGCACCGACGAAGAAGACCTGGCGCACGGTCTCGCGCAAGTAGCGCAGCGACAGTGGCAACGCGCGCAGGATGCGAATCAGGAAAATCCCGCAGGCGCCGACCTGCGCCAATCCGGAGGCGATGAGCGAAGGACGCCGTTGCGCATTCATGCCGACAATCCCAGCTGTTTGGCGTAATCCGGCGCTGGATAATGAAACGGCACGGGTCCGTCCGCCTCGCCGCTGAAGAACTGCCGCGTCCACGGCGTCTCGCCGCGCGCCAGCTCGTCCGGCGTGCCATACGCGGCGATCTTGCCGCCGGCCAGCAGGTGGATGTGATCGGCGACGCGACGCACCGCGGAGAACTCGTGCGCAACAAGGATTGCCGTGATGTGCAGGGTGTCGTTGAGCGTGCGGATCAGTTTCACGATCTGGTTCAGCGCGATCGGATCGAGGCCGACGAAGGGCTCGTCGTAGATGATCAACATCGGATCGCGCACGATGGCGCGGGCCAGGGCAACGCGCCGGATCATGCCGCCGGACAGTTCGTTCGGCATCAACTCGGCCGCGCCGCGCAGGCCAACCGCCTGCAGCTTGGTCAGCACGATGTTGCGCACGAGTTCCTCCGGCAATTGGAGGTGCTGGCGCAATGGAAACGCCACGTTCTCGAATACCGAAAAATCCGTGAGCAGGGCCGAATTCTGGAACAGGTAGCCGATCTTTTCGCGCAGCTCGAACAAGGCCTCGCGGCCGAGCTTCCACACGTTCTGGCCGGCCACGGAAATTTCGCCGGCATCCGGCGCGAGCTGGCCGGTGATGTGGCGCATCAACGTGGTCTTGCCGGTGCCGCTCGGGCCCATGACCGCAGTGACGCGGCCGCGCGGGATGTCGAGGTCCACGCCATCGAAAATCGTCTTGCCGTTGAGCACGGTGTGCAATCCGCGGATCCTGATCAAGGGCTCGCGGGTGACGACGTCGTCTGGCGGCGGCGCTGCGGCAGCGTTCATTGCGGATCGGATAACGGCGGAAGCGACTACCTTACCCGAGCGCAGCGCCGTGCGATAGCGGCAACGCTGCCGCAAATCAGGTCGAGTTCAGCAACCGCGCCAGCAGCGCCGAATGATCCCGCGCCGGCAGTGCGCAGCCTTCGCGGCGGCTGGCAACGATTTCGCGCATCTGCGCCAGCGCCGCGGCGAAGTCATCATTGACGACCAGGTAATCGAATTCCGGCGCGTGGGCCAGGTCCGCATGCGCGTCGGCGAGCCGGCGCTGGATCGTCGCTTCACTGTCGGAGGCGCGCGTGCGCAGGCGACGTTCGAGTTCCGCGCGCGACGGCGGCAGGATGAAGATGCCGACCGCCTCCGGCATCTGCGCGCGCACCGTGCGCGCGCCCTGCCAGTCGATTTCCAGCAGCACGTCGCGGCCTGCCAAGAGCGCCTGCTTCACGACCTTGCGTGAGGTGCCCTTGAGATCGCCGTGCACCACCGCGTGCTCGAAAAATTCCCCGCGATCCACCATCGCCTCGAATTCTTCGCGCGACACGAAATGGTAGTGCACGCCGTCGACCTCGTTCGGACGCGGCGCGCGCGAGGTGTACGACACCGACAAGGCCAGGTTCGGATCGCCTTCGAGCAGCGCCCGCGTCAGGCTGGTCTTGCCCGCACCCGATGGCGCCGCGACGATGAAGAGTGTGCCGGCGCTCATTCGATGTTCTGGACCTGCTCGCGCATCTGTTCGATCAGCACCTTCAGTTCCACGCTCGCCTGCGTGGTGCGCGAATCGACGGACTTGGAACCGAGCGTGTTCGCCTCGCGGTTGAATTCCTGCATCAGGAAATCCATGCGCCGTCCGACCGCGTCGGGCAGCGCGAGCACGCGCTGCGCCTCGGCAATGTGCGCGCTCAGGCGGTCGAGTTCCTCGTCCACGTCGATGCGCGAGAGTTGCAGCACGAGTTCCTGCTCGATCCGACCCGGTTCGAGTTGCGCCAGTCCCGCCGCCGGCTTGAGTTCGCCGAGGCGCGATTGCAGCTTCGCGCGCAGCGCCTCGCGGATCTGCGGCAGCCAGCCGCGCACGTCGGCGACGGTCTTGGCAACGCCGTCGAGTCGTTCGCGCAGGAACACGCCAAGGCGTTCGCCCTCGCGGCCGCGCGTGGCGAGCATGTCGGCCAACGCGACGTCCAGCAGTTTCAGCGCGGCGTCGCGCAAGCCTTCCTGGTCGATATCGTTCTGCACCAGCACGCCGGGCCATTGCAGCAGGCCGGTGAAGTCGATGTCGAGGTCGGGGAAACGCTCGTCGAAGGACTTGGCCAGTTGCGCCAGGCGCTCGAGCATGGCGTCGTTGACGCGCAGTTGCGACGCATCGGCGTCGTTCGGGCGAAAGCGCAGGGTCACGTCGACTTTGCCGCGCGTGAGCTTCGCGGCAACACGCTCGCGCAGCGCAGGTTCGATCGCGCGCAATTCGTCCGGCAGGCGCGGATTGAGTTCGAGGTAACGATGGTTGACCGAGCGCAGCTCGAACGCGAGCGCGCCCCACGGGGTCGAAGTTTCCGCGCTCGCGAACGCGGTCATGCTGCGGATCATGGATGGCTCCCCGGCCATGTTGGCAGGCAATGGTAAACTTCCCGCCCGCTCTTTTGGGATTTTTTCATGGCCGCCGCCTCGATAACTACCGGTTCGCGCCCCTCCGGCCGTGCGCCGGATCAGTTGCGCACCGTCACGATCGAACGCCGCTACACACGCCACGCCGAAGGCTCGGTGCTGGTCGCGTTCGGCGACACGCGCGTGCTGTGCACGGCCAGCATCGAGGACAAGGCGCCGCCGTTCCTGCGCGGCAAGGGCGAGGGCTGGATCACCGCCGAGTACGGCATGTTGCCACGCGCCACCGGCGAGCGCACCGCGCGCGAGGCCGCGCGCGGCAAGCAGGGCGGGCGCACGCTGGAGATCCAGCGCTTGATCGGGCGCGCTTTGCGCGCCTGCGTGGATCGCAACGCGCTGGGCGAACGCACGATCACGCTCGATTGCGACGTGCTGCAGGCAGACGGCGGCACGCGCACGGCAGCGATCACCGGCGCCTATGTTGCGCTGGTCGATGCGATCAACTGGCTCAAGGCGCGCGACAAGATCAAGCGCGATCCTTTGCACGGTGCGGTCGCGGCAGTATCGGTCGGCATTTATCAGGGCAAACCCGTGCTCGATCTCGACTACGCCGAGGATTCGGCCTGCGACACCGACATGAACGTGGTGATGAACGACGGCGGCGGCTTCATCGAGTTGCAAGGCACCGCCGAAGGTCATGCCTTCCGGCGCGAGGAACTCGACGCCCTGCTCGGCCTTGCGCAAAAGGGGATCGGCGAACTTCTGCAAAAGCAGCGCGAAGCGTTGTCGGCATGAATGCGCATGTGGCGATGATCGCCGTGCTCGTGCGCGACTACGACGAGGCGATCGCCTGGTATCGCGACGCACTCGGCTTTGCGCTGCTCGAAGACGAGGATCGCGGCGGCGACAAACGCTGGGTGCGCATGGCGCCGTCCGGCAACGCGCAGTTCAGCCTGCTGCTCGCGCGCGCGACGACGCCTGCGCAAAGCGCCGCGATCGGCAATCAGCACGGTGGGCGCGTCGGCTTTTTCCTGCACACCGACGACTTCGCGCGCGACCACGCGCGCCTGACCGCAGTGGGCGCGCGGTTCGAGGAGTCGCCGCGCTTTGAGGTCTACGGCACCGTCGTCGTGTTCAAGGATTTGTACGGCAATCGCTGGGACTTGATCGAACGGCGCGCATGAAACCAGTTCCCATGAATCTGGTCTTCGCCAGCAGCAACGCCGGCAAGTTGGGCGAGATGCGCGAAATCCTTTCTGACCTCGACATCGAACTCGTCGCGCAATCCGAACTGCACATCGCCGATGCCGAGGAAAGCGCGAGTACATTTGTGGAGAATGCGCTGCTCAAGGCGCGTCACGCCGCGCGTACATCGGGCCTGCCCGCGCTCGGCGACGATTCCGGCATCTGCGTCGATGCACTCGGAGGCGCGCCGGGCCTGCGCTCCGCGCGCTACGCCGGCACACACGGTGATTCGGCGGCGAACATTGCCAAACTGCTCGACGCGCTGCGCGACGTGCCCGATGCGCAACGCACAGCCCATTTTCATTGCAGCATCGTCCTGCTACGCAAGCCCGACGATCCCGCGCCGCTGATCGCCGAAGGCCGCTGGCACGGCACGATCCTGCATGCGCCACGCGGCGATGGTGGCTTCGGCTACGACCCGGTGTTCTTCGATCCGGCATTCGGCAAGAGCGCCGCGCAACTCGATGCCACGACGAAAAACCGCGTCAGCCATCGCGGGCAGGCGCTGGCGAAGTTGCGCGAGTTGCTGCACGCATGACCGCGATTCCGCTGTCTTTGTACATCCACATTCCCTGGTGCGTGAAGAAGTGCCCGTACTGCGATTTCAATTCGCACAACGCGCCGCAGTCGTTGCCGCAGGATGAATACGCCACCGCGTTGCTCGCGGACCTGGATCAGGATCTGCCGCTCGCGCAAGGCCGTTCGCTGCAAAGCATCTTCTTCGGTGGCGGCACGCCTAGCCTGTTTTCGCCGGATGCCATCGCACGAATCCTGGATGGCGCGGCGCAACGACTCGCGTTCTCGCCCAATATCGAAATCACGCTGGAGACGAATCCCGGTACGGTCGAACACGGGCCGTTCGCCGATTATCGCCGGGCTGGCGTGAACCGCATCAGTTTCGGCGTGCAGAGTTTCGACGACGCGGCACTCCAGCGTATCGGTCGCATCCACGACGCGAGCCAGGCCGAGTGCGCGGTGAAATCCGCGCAGGACGCCGGCATCGAGAACCTGAACCTGGATTTGATGTATGCGCTGCCGCAGCAAACGTTGGCCGGCGCATTGGCCGATGTGGAAAAAGCGATAGCGCTGCAAACCCCGCATTTGTCGCATTACCAGTTGACGCTGGAGCCGAACACCGCGTTCGCCGCCAATCCGCCGCCGTTGCCGGACGACGATTCCGCTTGGGACATGCAGGATGCTTGTCAGGCGCAGCTTGCCGCCGCCGGATTCGGACAGTACGAAGTATCGGCCTACGCGCGCGCGGGCCGCGAGTGCGCACACAACCTCAATTACTGGAATTTCGGCGACTACATCGGCATCGGCGCGGGTGCGCACGGCAAGGCAACCGACACTGGCGGCACGGTGCGCAGACGCTGGAAAGTCCGCGCGCCCCGAGGCTATCTCGAACACGCCGCGACGTCGCGACGCATTGGCGGTGACGACGCGATTGCGCACGAACAATTGCCGTTCGAGTTCATGCTCAATGCGCTGCGCCTGAATGCGGGCTTCGCGCCGGCGGATTTTTCCGCGCGCAGCGGCCTGCCGGAAAGCGCCATCGCCGCGCAATTGGCGCAAGGACAGGCGCGTGGATGGATCGAACGCGCTCATGAGCGCATCCGTGCCACGGAACTTGGACAGCGTTTTCTCAATGACGTGATAGCGCTGTTTCTCCCGGAGCGCACGCCATGAACCGTCCCTGGTGCGCGACCCCAGCCTCGACATCCCTGTCGAGTCGCTCACCGGAGCGAGCTGCGCTTCAACGCAGCTCGCGAAAGCCTCCGGTTCGCCCGCCGCATGACTGACGTTCTCGTGATCCACTGCCCCTATTGCGGCGAAAGCTACGAGACGGCTGTGGACTTGTCCGCCGGTTCACAAAGCTATGTCGAGGATTGCGCGGTGTGCTGCCGGCCCATCGAGATCGCGCTGCGCGTGGGCGACGACGGCGAATTGCTGGACGTTTCGACGCGCACCGACCGCGACTGATCTTTGCTACACTGCGCGCCGCCGCAGGTGTCCTGCCTTTCACGAGGCGGGATGAAACGGGAAGTTGGTTAGAGTGTTCATGCGATCGTCCCTGATCGCGAAGATCAAGGGACGGTCATCCTGACCTCAATTCCAACGCTGCCCCCGCAACGGTAAGCAGGTTCGTCCGATCAATGCGCCACTGTGCTTGAAGCATGGGAAGGTGATCTGGATGAGGTACCTGCAAGCCCGGAGACCGGCCTGCGGCACGGATTCGTCACGACGAATCCATGAGCTCAAGGCGTTGCGGCGGGCAACGGACGGCTGTCCGTGGCCCGTTCCACCATGCCGCGGCAACCCTCCTCCAACGCAGCCCTTGCCATCAACCGCGGGTGAGCGTTCGGAGTATACGATGCAACAAAAATCCATTCTTGCTTTTTCCATTCTGCTGGCCCTGGCCGGCGGCGCGCACGCCCAGGACGCGGTGACGCAACCGACCATCGAGGTGACCGCCTCGCGCGTCGCCGAAACAGTGGATGCCAGCCTGGCCGACGTCAGCGTGATCACGCGCGCCGACATCGACGCCAGCCATGCGCCGGACCTGCTCGACGTGCTGCGCCTGCAGGCGGGCGTGGACGTGGCGCGCACCGGCGGCGCCGGCACGCAGACGAATGTGTTCCTGCGCGGCGGCAACTCCAACCACGTGCTGGTGTTGGTCGACGGCGTGCGCGTGGCGTCGGCGAACACCGG
>DATJIL010000075.1:0-6545 GCA_035493385.1 Rudaea sp. | reverse complement strand
CAGTTTTCGGTGAGATGGACGAGCAGGGCGTTCATGCGCGCGTAATCGGCTCGGCACCAGATGCTGCGGCCCTCGCGGCGATCGTTCACCAGGCCGGCGTGGCGCAGCACGTTCAGGTGATTGCTCAGCGTCGCTGCGGCGTGTCGCGTTCGCGACTGCAGCGTGCCCACGGTCAGGCCGTCGGCGCCGGCCTGCACAAGCAGGCGGAAGATCTCCAGGCGTCGCGCGTGCGCCAACGCCCGCAGACTTAGGATTGCATCTGACGATTTCATGATTCCGGAATTATGGAAATAAATGACTGCTTGTCAAGAACTCCGGCGCACGGATGGCTTCGCCGGCAGGCCGCTTTCGGCTAGCATGCCGGCCCATGCACGCTCTGACCGTCGTCGTTCCGGCCTACAACGAAAGCACGGGCCTGCGCGAATTCCACGCGCGCCTTGCCGCCGTATTCGACACGCTCGATCTGGCCTGCACGGTGTTGTACGTGGACGACGGCAGCCGCGACGACACCTGGGCCGTGATGGAATCCCTGCGCGCTGGCGACGCGCGCGTGGCGACATTGAAACTGAGCCGCAACTTCGGCAAGGAACTGGCGATGACGGCTGGGCTGGATGCCGCCGACGCCGACGCCGTCGTCGTGATCGACGCGGATCTGCAGGACCCGCCGGAACTGATCGCGCAATTCGTCGCCGCATGGCGCGAAGGATTCGATGTCGTCTATGGAACCCGTTCCACCCGTGCCGGCGAAAGCGGCGTGAAGAAATTCACGTCCGCCGCGTTCTATCGCGTGATGGAACGCCTGAGCCACACGCCAGTGCCGCGCGATACCGGCGATTTCCGCTTGCTGAGCCGGCGCGCGCTGGATGCACTCAAGCAGGTGCGCGAACGCCAACGTTTCATGAAGGGCCTGTTCGCCTGGGTCGGATTCCGGCAGAAAGCCATCGTCTACGAGCGCGATTCGCGCTTCGCCGGCAGCAGCAAATTCAACTACTGGCGGCTGTGGAATTTCGCCATCGAAGGCATCACCTCGTTTTCCACTGCGCCGTTGCGGCTGGCCACCTACGTCGGTCTGTTGACCGCATTCGCCGCGTTCGTGTTCGGCGTGTTCGTGTTCGTCAAAGCCGTGTTCTATGGCGACGTGGTGCGCGGTTATCCCACGCTGCTGCTGGTCATCCTGTTCCTTGGCGGCGTGCAACTGATGGCGCTGGGCATGATCGGCGAATACCTGGGCCGGCTGTACATGGAAGCCAAGCAGAGGCCGCTTTATCTGGTCGAAGAATTGCATGGCGCCAAGAGCGAGCGAACGGCAGTAGACTAGTCCCGGGGTAGCTGAAGACGGAGGACGTATGCGACTCGTCAAGCATCTGCTCGAAGACAAGGGCGGCGCGATCCACGCCATCGAACCGGACAAGCCCGTGCTCGATGCGATCCGCGTCATGGCCGACAAGTACATCGGCGCGCTGCTGGTGATGAAAGGTTCGCAATTGCTCGGCATCGTTTCCGAACGCGACTACGCGCGCAAGGTGATCCTGAAAGGCCGCTCGTCGGCGGAGACGCCGGTGCGCGAGATCATGTCCGCGTCCGTGCTCACCGTGGCGCCGGGCGACAGTGTCAATCACTGCATGAAGCTCATGACCGACCGCCGCGTGCGCCATCTGCCGGTGGTCGACGATGGCCGCGTGCTCGGCGTGGTGTCGATCGGCGATCTGGTCAAGGCAGTGATCGAGGATCAGGCGCAGGAACTGGAGCACATGCAGCGGTATATCTCCAGCTGAATCGCCTTGTGCGCTCGACAGCGCGCGCTTGGCGAGGCGACAATGCGCCATGAGTTTCGACCCGGCCTTGCGCGCGCGCCTGCACCAGTTGCTGGCCGATTACGGCGCCCGCGTGCGCGGCCTGATCGATGGCCATGGCATCGCGCAGTACGGCATCGATCCCGCCGACATCGAGCAGGAAGTCCGCATCCGCCTGTGGCGGGCGCTGGAACGTGACCGGAATGCGGCCTTTCGTGCGTCTTATATCCACAGGACAGTGCTTTCGGCGGTGATCGACGCCATCCGTGCCGCCAGCGTGCGGGCGGCGGAACCGCTGCCGGAGGACGAAAGTGCCGGCAGCGAGGCCATGGTGGCCGTGTCGCCGGGGCCTGAACGCCTCGCCGGCGGGGCGCAGGATTTTTCCCGCGTCGCTGCCTGCATGGCCGGATTGCCGCTGCGACGGCGCGAGGCGGTCGCCCTGCATCTGCAAGGCTTCAGCCTGCGCGAGATCGGCGGCGCGGTGGGTGTTTCGGAAGAAGCGGCGCGCAAATTGCTCGACCGCGGCATGCAGACGCTGCGCGAGCGCCTCGCCGCGCAGGGTTTTGGAGAGTTCGATGAGTGAGCGTGATCTGAAAAACCATGATTTGAAAAACCTGTTCCGCCGGTTCGCCGGCGCGCGCGGCACGATGCAGATTCCCGAGGTCGAGGATTTGCTCGAGTTGTCGCGCCTGCCGCATGCCGAAGACGCGGCTTCGCCGCTGCACGCCGATCTGCTGCGCTTCAGCCGCGAGCTCGAACCGGTTTCGGCACAACTGGGTGCGGATCTGGCTGCCGCGCTCGGCGAAACGAACGCCGTCGTCGCGCATCGCCGTGCGTTGTCGCGCCGCGTCGCATCCGTTCCGCGTCGCTGGCGTGTCGCCGTTGCGTCCGCGATGGCCGCGAGCCTTGTCGTCGCCGTCGCTTTGATTGCCACGCATCGCGGTCATGCGCCCGCGCCGGCGTCAGCCAGCGCCGTGCACGCACTGCCGGATCGCATCTTTGCGGGATTCGATGAGCGCAACATGGCGGCGGGCAAGGCCGCGCACGGCGATGAAATCTTCCGCGCCAATTTCGTGCCGGACGAAATCTTCAGTTCGTCCAAGCCGCACGAAGGTTGAGCGATTCCGGAAAGTCCGCCTGCCATCGCGGCCTTGGCCGGGGCGGATCGGATGTCAAAGGGTGCCGGTCGAGGTCAACTGTCTACGATCCTTGCCGAAGCGAGTTCCTGCCACGCCGCGAGCGCGGCTTGCCGCGTCGCTGACACATCGACCGTCGGCACAGGGTAGCCGCACGCGGCGAGTGCCGCGGGATCGCGCCATGGCTCCAGCAGCAATTTGGCCGGCAGCGCCGCCAGCTCGGGCAGCCAGCGCTTGAGGTAAATCGCCTCGGGATCGAACTTGGCGGCCTGGGTGTGGGGATTGAACACGCGAAAGTAGGGCGCGGCGTCGGCGCCGCAACCGGCGACCCATTGCCATCCGAGCGTGTTGTTGGCGAGGTCGGCATCGACCAGTGTGTCCCAGAACCAGCGTGCGCCGTGCCGCCAGTGCTGGCGCAGGTTCTTGCTCAGCCAGCTTGCCGCGACCATGCGCACGCGGTTGTGCATCCAGCCCGTCGTCCACAGCTCGCGCATCCCGGCGTCGACGAGCGGTATTCCCGTTTGCCCTCGCTGCCAGCTCCGGATTGCGTCCGGATTGTCGCTTGCCCAGCGAAATCGATCGAAGCGCGGGTTGAAGTTTTCGTCCGGCGTGTTCGGGAAGTGGTACAGCAAATGGTGCGCGAACTCGCGCCACGCGAGCTCGCGCAGGTAGGGCTCGAGATTGGGTTGGCGCCGGCTCCGGTCGAGGCTGGCGCACGCATGCAGCCGGTGGTGGATCTGGCGCGGCGTGATTTCCCCGAAATGCAGGTGCGGCGACAGCCTTGATGTACCGTGGCGCGCAGGCAAGTCGCGCACCGTCTTGTAATCGTTGAGTGCGTCGTCCGCGAAGATGCCCAGCATTTCCGCCGCACCGACTTCACCGGGGCGCCACGCCGCGTCGAAACCCGCATCCCAGGTGACCTTCGGCAACAGTTCCAGCGCAGACAACGGCAGACTGCCGTGCGCTTGCACCCATTCGCGCGCGCGCGCCCTGGGCAGCGGCTCGTCCGGTTGCAGTCGCGTGCGCAGCTTGCGCCAAAACGGCGTGAAGACGCGGTAAGGATCGCCCTGAGCGGTGGCGATTTGCCACGGCTCGCACCACAGATTGCCCGATCGGCTCTCGACCGCGATGCCGTCTGCGCGCAAGCCGGCCTCGAGCTTCGTGTCGGCGGCGATGGCGGCGGGCTCGTAGCGCCGATTCCAGTACACGGCGCAGGCATTGAATTCCCGGATCAACGCTCGCGTCGCGCCCAGGGTTTCGCCGCGAGCGATGCAAAGCCTTCCTTTCTGTCTTGCGAGCGCGTCGTCGAGCGCTTGCAGCGAGCGGTGCAGCCACCATCGGCTGGCGGCGCCGGGTTGCCAGGGCGCCTCCTCGTCGGGCGCATGGATGTATACGGGCACAACGCGCTCGTGCGCCGCACAGGCCGCATGCAGTGCCTGGTTGTCCTCCAGGCGAAGATCCCGGCGCAACAGTACCAGGGCCGTGCTCATCGCGGGTGCGCCTCGGCAATGGAAGAGTCCAATGTTACGAGGCAGCCGCGCAAGGCGGCGTGAAGGCCGACGTGTCGTTTTTCCAGCAGCATCCGCCGGCCTCGCATCCGGCCGGTACTGTCTTTTTTCAGGCCTCGACCGAACTCGCATGCTCGCGTGTCGCCGCGAACGTCACGTCGGGCCAGCGTTCCTGCGTCAATTGCAGGTTCACGCGCGTGGGCGCGAGGTAGACGAGTTCTCCCGCCGCATCCAGCGCCAGGTTCATCGCCGCCTTGTCGCGAAACTCTGCGAGTTTCTTTTCGTCGGCGCAGCGAATCCAGCGCGCGGTGATCACGGCGACATTTTCGAACGCGCAGTCCACGCCATATTCATCCTTGAGCCGGTAAGCGACGACATCGAACTGCAACACACCGACCGCGCCGAGAATCAAATCGTTGCTCATCAGCGGACGGAAAAATTGCGTCGCGCCTTCCTCGGACAATTGCGCAAGACCCTTCTGTAGTTGCTTCATCTTCAGCGGGTCTTTCAGGCGCGCGCGGCGAAAGAGTTCGGGCGCGAAGTTCGGAATGCCGGTGAAGGAAAGCGCCTCGCCTTCGGTGAATGTGTCGCCGATGGAGATCGTGCCGTGGTTGTGGATGCCGATCACGTCGCCGGGATACGCTTTTTCCACGATGTCGCGCTCGCTGGCCATGAAGGTCAGCGCGTTGGCGAGCTTGACCTCTTTCGCCGCGCGCACATGGAACGCCTTCATGCCGCCGTCGAATTCGCCGGAGCAGATGCGCATGAACGCGACGCGGTCGCGGTGCATCGGATCCATGTTCGCCTGGATCTTGAACACGAAACCGGTGAGTTTTTCTTCGTCCGGATTGACTTCGCGCGTGGTTGTCGCCCGTGGTTTGGGCGAGGGCGCGTGCGCGACGAAGAAATCCAGCAGCAACTGCACGCCGAAATTGTTGACGGCAGAACCGAAGAACACCGGCGTCTGCCGGCCATCGAGATAGGCCTGTCCATCGAACGGATGCGATGCGCCCTCGACTAATTCCAGCTCCTCGCGCAGTTCGCGCAGCATGTCCGCGCCAATCTTCGCTTCGAGCGCCGGATCGTCGAGCGAAGCGAAAATCGTCGAATCCTGGCGCGTGAAATTGCGTCCCGGCTCGAATACGTGCACCTCGCCGCTAACCAGGTGATACACGCCCTTGAGCCGCGAACCCATGCCGATCGGCCAGGTGATCGGCGCGCACTGGATCTTCAGTACCGACTCGACCTCGTCGAGCAGATCGATTGGCGAACGGCCCTCGCGGTCGAGCTTGTTGATGAAGGTCATGATCGGCGTGTCGCGCAGCCGGCACACGTCCATCAGCTTGATCGTGCGTTCTTCCACGCCCTTCGCGCAGTCGATCACCATCAACGCCGAATCGACCGCGGTGAGCACGCGATACGTGTCCTCACCGAAGTCGGCGTGACCGGGCGTGTCGAGCAGGTTGACGATGCGGCCCTCGTACGGGAATTGCATCACCGACGACGTCACCGAAATGCCGCGCTCCTTTTCCAGCGCCATCCAGTCGCTCGTCGCGTGCCGCGCGGCCTTGCGGCCCTTCACGCTGCCCGCCATCTGGATCGCACCGCCGAACAGCAGCAGCTTTTCCGTGAGTGTGGTCTTGCCCGCGTCCGGATGCGAGATGATCGCGAACGTGCGCCGGCGCAGGGTTTCTTCGGATGGGGTCATGACAAGCGCGGCGCGACGCCGACGTAAAAGGCGGGCGATTATAGTCGAGCGACCAAGGCACAGGCGAGGGGCCTGAATGGAGAAAACGGGCAGTAGTGCTGGTGTCAATGCACTGATTGCGTTGCTTTCATCCAGCGCCGCACTGTGCCGAGGTCCTCGTCGACCCTTTCACCTAGGCTGCCGTCGTCGTTCACGACACGCAGTCGGCCGCCGTCGTTCGTTACGAATAACACCTTGCCGTAGACGCGTGGAATTCGTCGCGCTTTGCGCGCGGCATCTTTTGTACTTTCTTTGGTTTCGATTAGTCGTGGCAGCGGCGGTTGGCCCTGCTCGTGACTGATGCAGACGATGAAGTCGGGATAGAAGTAGTTCTGATGATCACCGCGCACCAACCCGACTG
>DATJIL010000074.1:0-9338 GCA_035493385.1 Rudaea sp. | reverse complement strand
GGAAGATTGGCATCGAATCTGCATATCCACAACCGCCGGCAGGTGCCGGCAACGAAAGCGGAATACGACCATGCCCGCACCCAATACTGAAATCCTGCTCGCGCTGCGCAATCCGAAGTCCGGCTGGCTTGCCACCATGATATGTGCGCTGGAAGAAGCGCTCCGGGACGCGGATTTCAGCGAGCATCACCGTGCCATGGTCAAGCAGTTGCTGGAACAGGGTGCCGTCACGGGCGTCGTATCCGAAGCCGCCGAGGAACGCCTTGCCCGCTTCGAAGCGAGCGTCCTGGAAACCCAGGCCGGACTGGCCGCGTCCGTTGCCGCCCCGCTCATGGCGACCGCCGCGCTGCCGGCGCGTCCGAAACTGACACTGGTGAGCAACGCCGCGTAAGGCAACACCGAATCGCAAGGGGAGTCCGGAAGGGCCTGGTGCAAACCGGGCCCTTCCTCTTTTTTGGCTTCCGCAACCGTCAATGATGCCCGTCAGGCCCATGCGCATGCCCGTGCGCCAGCTCTTCTTCGCTCGCGTCGCGCACGTCGGTGATTTCGACCGTGAAACGCAGGGTCTTGCCGGCCAGCGGATGGTTCAAATCGACATCGACCACGCTCGACCCGATCTTGAGCACCGTGACCGAACGCTGGCCATCGCGGGTGCTCAACGTGGTCGACATGCCGGGTTTCAGGTGTTCGCCATCGCGAAAATACTTCTTCGGCACGCGCTGGACGAAGTCCTCGCGACGCTTGCCGTAACCCTGCTCCGGTTCGATCACCGCATCGAAGCTATCGCCGACGGTGCGTCCGGCAATGGCCTGCTCCAGGCCGGGGATGATGTTGCCATGGCCGAACAGGAAGGCCATCGGGGCGCGTCCGCGCGAGGTCTCGATCTCGTCGCCCGGCTCCTCACTTACGGTGTAATGAATGCTTACGACTTTGTCTTTTTCGGCTTGCATGGCTGTCCTCGCAAACGCTGCATCGTAACCGTTTTGCGCGCAGCCCGCATGCGCCGCATTGACAAACACGCCTCGCCTGGCCGAGTGTGCGGCCATGCGCATTCGGCGATTCATGAGTTGCTGCCTGGTCGCGGGCATCGCGGCCGGCTTGTCCGGATGCGGCAGTCTCGGCACGAAGCCCACACCGGCCGTGACTTATCCGGCCAGGACGCACGGCGCAAATCCGAACGACATCCTGTTCCGCGCGATCGGACTGGTCGGCACGCCCTACCGTTACGGCGGCAACACGCCGCGCGGCGGTTTCGATTGCAGCGGACTTGTGGATTATGTGTTCCGCGACGTCGCCGGCATCGAACTGCCGCGCACGGCGCAAGAGATCAGCCGCATGGATGCGCCCAGCGTGCCGCGCGGCGAACTCGAATCCGGCGATATCGTGTTCTTCCACACGCATGGCCGCAGCGTCGGCCATGTCGGCATCTATGTCGGCAAAGGCAGGTTCGTGCATGCGCCGAACGAGGGCGGCACGGTGCGCCTGGATTACCTGGACGCGCCGTACTGGCGCGACCACTACGGCGGCGCCAAGCGCGTCCTGCAATGACCGCCGGCTACTTGATGGGCGTGACGCGCAGATTGTCGAGCAACGGCGTCTTCGGTCGCTGGATGACCAGCATGTCGTTGCCGGCAACGCGATGGCAGCCGGTGCAAGCCGCCGACAACCCGTCGTAGGCCTTCTCGAAAGCGGTCTTGCTCTTGCTGTCCACGGCCTTGCGCAATGCGGCGATCGGTTCGCGGGTCATGGCCGGCAGCACATCGGCAAGGCGTTCCGGCTGCAGGTTCGCGTCGTCGGGATTGTGCTCGACGACGGCCTCGAACGCTTCCTGCAATTCCTGCACCTCGAACGTGGCCAGATTCCAGTTGCCCGCTTCGCCGGCGAACCACAGTCGTGCATGGCGAATCTGCAGGATCAGCATCTGCTCGCCCAGTTCCGGGTGATAGGCGGATTTCTTCAATTCCTGGATTTGCTGGCGCAGTGCGCGGATTTCGGCACGATCGCCCGTATCCGCCGCTGCGGCGGGCGCCGCGGCCACAGCCGCCACGCAAGGCAACAGCCATGCGACAAGTATCGATAACGCTGCTTTTTTCATATTCCGCCTCCGCTCACTCCTCGCCATAGAGCAACCAGATTTCCGCCTCGCGTTCGTTGCCGAAAACACGCAGGGTGAATCCCGCTTCGCGCATGGCCAGCTCGCCATGCTCGGCATAGCGCAGATGATCGCTGACCGGCTCGTGAAAGGCGGTACGCACCCGCTCCAGCCCGATATCGCGCAAGCCACTGGCCAATTTCACGAATTCCTCCGCGCTTGCCGGCTCGCCGCGCAAGCGGTCGCAGACCAGCAGGCGCACGGTATTGCGACGCGAGCATTCGGCGGCTATTTCGCGCCAGTAGGCCATGGTGATCGCGAGCGAATCCTCGGGACCGCTGGCTTCCGCATACAAATAGCCGGTTCGATCCTCGAACCGCAAACGCCAGGAATGATCGGGACTGCTCCCGGAATTATCCGTAGTCATCACGAACCAGGTTGGACAAAGGTGTCGACGAGAATGCCGGCAGCCCTGATCGCCGATCGCCTGTCGCGGTGGATTCTAACCCATGCCGATCAATTTGTGCCGTGATTGCGTGCGCCGCGACGCGCTGACATCTCTTCGCGGAATTCGGCCAGCTCGCGCAGCAGGGTTTCGATGTTCACCTCATTCTTCATGTTGACGTTGTAATCCGTTTCCGCGCGCGCACGATCCTTGAGCGCCTGCCGATTCTGGCTCATCACGATCAGCGGGCCCTGCAAGCTGACCAGAATTCCCAGGGCCAGATTGAAGAACTGGTACGGGTACGGATCCGGCGGGCTGCCCATCATTTCGCTGTTCCCCAGGCACCACACGGCCGTAAGCGCGACGAGGAAAATAATGAATTTCCAGCTGCCGTTAAGTTCGGCAACCTTGTCGGCGAGACGGTCGCTCCAGGAAATATGCTTCTCGAATTCCGCGTCGACATTGACCGCGGCGCGCGCGGACAGCAGCATGTTCGTGTCGCGCAAACGCCCGCTGAGCGTGCGCAGGATCGCCAGCGCCGCACGCGGCCGCTGCTCCAGGTAATCGCCGAGCGTGCGGTGCGCGAGTTCGAGCAACACGCAATCGGTCGTGGCCAGCGCGCTCGCGCTGCGCGGTTTCTCGTCGAATACCGCCAGTTCGCCGAAGAACTGGCCGCGGCTCAGATCCTCCAGCGAAATGCGGTGCGAATCCTCGCCGGGCAGGAAAATGTTCACGTCGCCGCTGACGACGATGTACATCGCGTCGCCGGCGTCACCCTGGGCGAAGATCTGCGTGCCGGCGGCGAAACGGCGTTCGCCCAGATAGTTTTCCGACAAGGCCTTGAGGTCGTCGTCGTCGAGCGCGTCGAACAGCGGAATCGAACGCAGCAGTTGGGTGGTTTCCATCGGTATCGTCCTGCCTCAATCGAAGGTCTTGCCGCGCGCTTCCGGGCCGAACCATGTCACCAGTGCCAGCACGACGGCGACGGCGGCGATAAAGCCCGCCATCGCGAATGCGAAATCGCCGCCATGCCGGGCGGCCAGCCAAGCCAGGAACGGCGACGTGAAAGCCGCGAGCAGGTTGCCGCCCTGATAGGCGAATCCGGGCAGCGTGCCGCGCACGCCGTCCGGCGACAGCTCGTTCAAATGTACTGGCACGACGCCCCAGGCGCCCTGCACCATCACCTGCAGCGCGAACACGCCGATGCCAAGCAGCACCACCGAGCCGCCCCAGGCCCACAGCGGAATCATCGGCAGCGCCAGCAGCGCGGCTATCACGATGGCGCGGCGCCGGCCGATGCGTTCGGACCAGGCGCCGAAGAACAATCCGCCGACGATGGCACCGAGGTTGAGCACGATCGTGAGGATGCTCACCGTGCGTGTGTCGAAGTGCATTTGCTGCTTGAGGAATGTCGGATACAGGTCCTGCGAGCCATGACTGAACATGTTGAACATCGCCATCAGCACGACGAGGTAGGCGAACAGGCGCCAGTGACCGCGCATGGCGTCGAAGAAGCTCGCCCGCGCGGCGCGTTCCTTGCGCTGCATCGACCAGACCGGCGATTCCGGCACGCGGCGGCGGATGTAGAGCACCAGCAGCGCTGGCAGGATGCCAAGTGCGAACATGCCGCGCCAACCGATATGGTCGAAGACCAGCCAGTAGACCAGCGCGCCGATCAGATAGCCCACCGGATAACCTTGTTGCAGCAGGCCGGAAACGAGGCCGCGCGACTTGGCCGGAATCGATTCCATGGCCAGCGACGCGCCGATGCCCCACTCGCCGCCCATGGCAATGCCGAACAGCGCGCGCACGACCAGCAGAACCGCCAACGAGGGCGCCAGAGCGGATGCGGCCTCGAATACGGCGAACAAGATGACGTCAAGCATCAGCATCGGGCGCCGGCCGAAGCGGTCGGCAAGCCGGCCGAAGATCAGCGCGCCGAGCGGGCGCATGGCGAGGGTGAGGGTGAGCGAGAATCCGACTTCCGTGATGCTCGCCCCGAACTCGCGCGCGAGTTCGGGGATCACGAACACGAGCAGGAAGTAGTCGAACGCGTCGAGCGTCCAGCCCAGAAAACTCGCGGCCACGACGTGGCGCTGCTCGCTGTTCAAATCGCGCAACGCGGACAGAAACTGCATCGTCATCCCCTTCGCAAACAAGCCCTGCGAGGCTAGGCGTTGACGCCGCCAGCGTCAATGGCGCGTGCAATTGCCGCAAATTATCTGTATACTGCGCATCGTTTTCTGCCTACATCGGCTAGAAACAGCGTCGACCCTCCGTTTTTCCCTTCGGCCTCCGGCACCGCACTCCGCGGCTGCCATGCCTGCACCACTCGGCCCGACGCCCATCCGAATTGTCCATGACGGACAGCTAGGCTTTATGCCTGCGGCGCGGTTCAACGGGAACGCTCCGGGATTCATCGCAAGCGCCGCTGGCGTTTGCCTATTTGGAGCTTCCACAATGTCGTTTGATACCCTCGGGCTTGCGCCCGTGTTGTTGCGCGCGCTCGCCGAACAAGGTTACGCCGAGCCCACTCCCATCCAATCCGCGGCGATTCCGGCCGCACTGTCCGGCCGCGACCTGCTCGCCGGCGCTCAGACCGGCACCGGCAAGACCGCCGCTTTCGCCTTGCCGCTGTTGCAGCGTCTGTTCGTCGAGAACACCCCGCCTGCGTCCGCAAAACGCCGTCCGCGTGCACTGATTCTCGCGCCCACGCGCGAACTCGCTGCGCAGGTGCACGAGAGCCTGCGCGGCTACGCGAAACACTTGCGCATTTTCAGCACCACGATCTTCGGTGGCGTGAGCATGGGTCCGCAGGTGGACGCGCTGCGTCGCGGCGTCGACGTGCTCGTCGCCACGCCCGGCCGCCTGATCGACCACATGGAGCGGCGCACGCTGGACTTGTCCGGCATCGAGATCCTGGTGCTCGACGAAGCCGACCGCATGCTCGACATGGGCTTCCTGCCCGCGATCCGGCGCATCCTCGGCGTGCTGCCGAAGAACCGCCAGACCCTGCTGTTCTCGGCCACTTTCGCCGACGAGATCAAGAAGATCGCCGGGCAGTTCATGCGCGATCCGGCCGAAATCCAGGTTGCCGCGCGCAACAGCGTGGTTGCCACGATCACGCATCGCGTGCATCCGGTCGATGCCACACGCAAGCGCGACCTGCTGTTGCATCTGCTCAGCGAAGACAGCCGCCGTCAGACTCTGGTGTTCGGCCGCACCAAGCATGGCGCCGACAAGCTGTGCAAATTCCTGGATCAATCCGGCCTGCGCACTGCGGCCATCCACGGCAACAAGAGCCAGAACGCGCGCACCAAGGCGCTGAAGGAATTCAAGAGCGGCAAGATCACCGTGCTCGTCGCCACCGACATCGCCGCGCGCGGTCTCGACATCGACCAGTTGCCGATCGTGATCAATTACGACCTGCCGATGGTTGCCGAGGATTACATCCACCGCATCGGTCGCACCGGCCGCGCCGGCGCGGAAGGCCTGGCCGTGTCGCTGGTTGCGCAGGAGGAAGCGCGCCTGCTGCGCGACATCCGCCGCCTGCTCAAGCAGGACATCGCCATCGCCAACGTCGCTGGATTCGAGCCGTCGCGCCCGCTCAATCTGGAATCGCCCGGACCGGCTCCCGGCCGCCCTGGCAAGCCGCGCAATACCAACCACGCTCGTCGTCCGCATTCCCAACCGCAGAACAAGCCGCACAACGCGGCCAACAAGAAGCCGCGGTTCTGGCAAGGCAAACGCGACGCGCGCAAGGCGTAAGAATCAGCCGGCGACGCTAATCTCCAGCGCCGCCGTGCAACCCTTCAGGAACGGTCCGAGATAGCAATGCGTGCCGCAGGCAACCAGTCCGGCGGCACGGAATTCGCGCAGATACCAGCGTGCCGAACGCGCGATGAAACCGTCGCGGTCGCCATCGGGATGGTCCTCGCTCGCGAACAATTCCAGAAACGCCACGCCATCGAGCATTTCGACGAGGCCGCGCAGTCCGCGGCGTAGTTCCGGCGTGCGCACGTAATGCAGCGCGTCGGAACACACGATCAGGTCGAAGCGCCGCTCGAAACGCAGATGTTCGAGATCGCCGAATTTCGCCAGACGCAGATTACGCGCGCGTCCGTAACGCGCGATCGCGTACTCGCTGCTGTCCAGGCCAAGATATTCGACGGATGGCCGCAGGCGCTTCAGCGGCGCGCGCCACACGCCTTCACCACAGGCCACGTCGAGCACATTGACGACGCGCCGCCCGAGATAGTATTCGGCCGTCGCCACCGCGAGCGCGACCTTGCGCTCCAGTTCCCGTCGCGACGCCACCGCGTGGCGCGGATGGCGATACCATTTGTCGAAATAGGCGCGGTCGTAAACTTTCGGCATTGATCAGCGCAACGATGCGTTGATTTTGGCAAGCATCGCCGAGCCCGGGCTCAAATCCTTCGCCGCGAGGCGATTGAACGGACTCGCTGCGGTGTTCAGGTGCCCATGCAGGTCGTGCGCGTCCTCGTCGACGTAGAGCAGGCCGGTCACGACTTCGCCTTTCGCGCTGCGCTCGTGAAGGTAGTTCATCGCCGCGACGCGATCGTGCGGGCTGTAGCTCGCCGCCAGCTTGCGCAGGCGGATCACGTTGCCGTCGTGCTGGGTCACGTCGATCAGTTCGCCTTCCGCGTAATCGATCGAGATTTCCTCGCGGCCATCGATGAAATCGAGCCGGTTCGCGGCCTCGTTGTGTTCGCGCACGTAATCGTAGCTCTTGGTGCTGCCCGGATGGTTGTTGAACGCCACGCACGGACTGATCACGTCGATGAACGCCGCGCCGCGATGCTTGATCGCCGCCTTGATCAGCGGCACGAGCTGCGGTTTGTCGCCGGAGAATCCACGCGCGACGAAACTCGCGCCAAGCTGCAACGCGAGGCCGACCATGTCCAGCGGCGAGTCGGTATTGGTGACGCCCTTCTTCGACTTGGAACCCAAGTCGGCAGTCGCGGAGAATTGACCCTTGGTCAGGCCGTACACGCCGTTATTTTCGACGATGTAGACCATGTTCACGCCGCGCCGGATCGCGTGCACGAACTGACCGATGCCGATGGACGCCGAATCGCCGTCGCCGGAAACGCCCAAATACAGCAGATCCTTGTTCGCCAGGTTCGCGCCGGTCAGCACCGAAGGCATGCGTCCGTGCACGGTGTTGAAGCCGTGCGACTGGCCAAGGAAATACGTCGGCGTCTTGCTGCTGCAACCGATGCCGGACAGCTTGGCCACGCGATGTGGCTCGATGTCCAGTTCCCAGCAAGCCTGGATGATGGCCGCGGAAATCGAATCGTGGCCGCAGCCGGCGCAGAGGGTGGACACCGCGCCTTCGTAGTCGCGGCGCGTGAATCCCGCCGCGTTGCAGGCCAGGGTCGGATGGTGCAGCTTGGGTTTGACGATATAGGTCATGAGTGTGCCGCTTTCGATTCGATGGAAACGACTTTGGCCGCCTGCATGTGTTCGCCGATGCTGCGGGCGATAAACCGCGCCGTGATCGGCGTGCCGTCGTAATGCAGCACCGGCATCAGCCGCGCCGGGTCGATGCCGAATTCGTTGACGATCAAACCGTGCAACTGCGCGTCGCGGTTCTGCTCGACCACGAAGACCGTGTCGTGCGCGGCGATGAATTCCGCGACCGAATCCGGAAACGGGAACGCACGCACGCGCAATGCGTCCACGTGTACGCCGTCGGCTTCGAACTTGGCCAGGGCCTCGTCCATCGCCGGACTGGTCGAGCCGTAGTAGATCGCGCCGAAACGCGTCTTCTGCTTCGCCGCATGCAGGATGGGTTGCGGCACCAGCGATTTCGCCGTGTCGAACTTCTTCAACAGGCGCTGCATGTTGTAGATGTAGTCGTCGCCGCGCTCCGAATAACGCGCTTCAGGATTCTTGCTCGTGCCGCGCGTGAAGAAGCTGCCGCGCTTGGGATGCGTCGCCGGATACGTGCGCCACGGAATGCCGTCGCCATCGACGTCCTTGTAACGCCCGAAATACTTGCCGGCTTCGAGTTCTTCGGCCGTCATTACCTTGCCGCGGTCGTACTCGCGCGCGTCGTCCCAATCGAACGGCGCGCACAGGCGCTGGTTCATGCCGATGTCGAGATCGGTCAGCACGAAGATCGGCGTCTGCAGGCGATCGGCCAGATCCAGCGCCTGCGCGGAAAACGCGAAGCACTCGTGCGGGTCTTCCGGGAACAGCAAAACATGCTTCGTATCGCCATGCGAGGCATAGGCGCAGGCGAGCACGTCGGACTGCTGCGTGCGCGTGGGCATGCCGGTCGACGGCCCGCCGCGCTGCACGTCGATGATGGTCACCGGAATCTCGGCGAAATACGCCAAGCCGATGAACTCGTTCATCAGCGAGATGCCCGGCCCCGAAGTCGTGGTGAACGCGCGTGCACCGTTCCAGCCGGCGCCGACGACCATGCCGATGGACGCAATCTCGTCCTCGGCCTGCACGATGGCGAACTTGTTCTGCTGCGTTTCCGCATCCACGCGGAACTTCATGCAGTATTTCTGGAACGCTTCCGCCAGCGACGAGGACGGCGTGATCGGATACCACGCGCACACCGTGGCGCCGCCGTAGACGCAGCCCAGTGCCGCGGCGGAATTGCCGTCGACGAAAATCCGCTCACCGACCGCGTTCGCGCGGCGCACCTTCAGTCCGATCGGTGCCAGATGTTCCTTCGCGTAATCGCGGCCTAGGTGCAGCGCCTTGACGTTGGAATCGAGCAGCTTTTCCTTGCCCTTGTACTGCTCGCCAAAGAGTTTTTCG
>DATJIL010000073.1:0-4955 GCA_035493385.1 Rudaea sp. | reverse complement strand
GAACTGATTGCCGCGGATTGCGGATCGTAGGCCGACTGCTGCTCGAGCGGGTCCATGGCCGGGCCGGAGAAACGCGAGTCGAGGCGGCCGGTGGTCGTGTCCGACGAATCCTGCAGGGTCTTCTCGAATTCGCCGCCGAACACGCGCAGGTCCGCCTTGTCGATGTAGGACTCCGGCAGGCCGGTGTAGTCGTGCAATTTCGCGATGATCGCCTTGCGCCGTTCGGGATCGAGCGTGGAGCCGGCCGCGAGAGCGACGGTGTAGTCGGTCATCGCGAACTGTTCGACTTCATGCAGGAACGGTTCGAGCTGGGCCGGCTGGTTCGGAAGCTTGTGGTGGTACCACGCCGTCGCCGCGTAGGTCGGCAGCGCCAGCGCGTACGGCTGGTCGACGCCGGGATCGTATTGCGCCGCGTCAATGTCGTTCGCGAACGAAAGAATCTGCGACAGCAGCATGACGCCGTTGAGGTCGACGCTTTGTTCGGTTTCCAGCACGTTCGCGAGCACCGCCGAACGCGTGGTGCTGTAGCTTTCGCCGAATAGGTACTTGGGCGAATTCCAGCGTCCGTACTCGGTCAGGAACTTGGTGATGAACTGGGCGAAGGCCTGGGCGTCCTGATCGACGCCATAGAATTCCTTGCCGCGTTCCTTCATCGCCGCCGCGCGCTTGGCCTTGTCTTTCTCGTTCACCAGCAGGCGCGAGAAGCCGGTGCCGGGCGCGTCGATGAAGACCAGGTCCGAGGCATCGAGCAGGCTGTAGTTGTTGTCGATCAACTGGTACGGCGCCGCCGGCGTGTGCTGGTCGTCGAGCGTGACCACGCGCTTGGGCCCGAACGCGCCCATGTGCAGCCACACCGTGGCCGAGCCGGGACCGCCGTTGTAAAGGAAGGTCAGCGGACGCCGGGCGCTGTCCACGCCGCTCTTGAAATAGGCGACGTAGAAAATGCTGGCGGTGGGATCGTCCTTGTCCTCGTCCTTGCCGGTAAGCAGGATGGTGCCGGCGATGGCCTTGTAGTCGAACTTCTTGCCTTCGACGCTGACGCTACCGGAGGTCTCGACCTTTTGCGCCTTGACCGCCGGTGCGGCGGACTTGTCTTCGTGCTTGTCTGCGGCGGGTTTGTCGGCAGCGAGGAGTGGCGCGCTTGATGCGCAGGCGAGGACAAATAGTACAAGCGTACGGATGCGGCGCATGGCAACCCCCTGTCGGAAAGTGCGCAGCTTATGCTTGACGCGCAAGACAAGCCAATGCCCCGGAAGTCATGGCGCGGTTAAACTGAGCGGATGAAACATGAAATCACGATTGTCGGCGCCGGCCTCGTCGGCGCGCTCACCGCCACCCTGCTTGCGCAACGCGGATTCGCCGTCACCGTGTTCGAGCGCCGTCCTGATCCACGCGTCCACGGTTTCCTGGGCGGGCGTTCGATCAACCTCGCCCTGGCCGAACGCGGCTGGCACGGCCTGCGCGTGGCCGGATTGCGCGATCGCATCGGCAAGCTCGCGGTGATGATGCGCGGACGCATGGTGCACCATCTGGATGGCCACACCGAACTGCTGCGCTACGGCCGCGACGATTCGCAAGTGATCTGGTCGGTCAGCCGCGGCGCGCTCAACATGGCCCTGCTCGACGCCGCCGAAGCGGCAGGCGCGCGCATACAATTCGGCCAGCGCCTCGACGACGTCGATTGGCAAACCTCGACGCTGCGCTTCGTGGACGACGCCGGATCGTCGCGCACGCATGTCGCGCCCGCCGTCATCGGCGCCGATGGCGCGGGTTCCGCCCTGCGCACCGCAATGGCCGCGCACTCCGGCCTCGGCGAACGCTTCGCGCCCCTGGAGCACGGCTACAAGGAACTGGAGATCCCCGCACGCGACGGCGGCGGCTTCGCCATCGAGCCCAACGCTCTGCACATCTGGCCACGCGGCAACTACATGTGCATCGCGCTGCCGAATGCGGAGGGCAGTTTCACCGTCACCCTGTTCATGCCGAATGCGGGAACCCCCGGCTTCGATAGCGTGCGCAGCGGCGCCGACGCGCATGCGCTGTTCACGCGCGACTTCGCCGACGCGCTGCCGCTGATTCCCGATCTGGAAAAGGATTTCGCAGCCAATCCGACCGGCATCCTCGGCACGCTGTACCTGGACCGCTGGCACCTCGACGGGCGCGCCCTGCTCATCGGCGATGCCGCGCACGCCATCGTGCCGTTCCACGGCCAGGGCATGAACTGCGGCTTCGAGGACGCCGTCGAACTCGCCGATCTGCTGCAGGATGCCGGCAACGATTTCGCAACCGCCTTCGCCGAGTTTCAGCAGCGGCGCAAGCCGAATGCCGACGCCATCGCCGCGATGGCGCTGGAAAACTACGTCGAGATGCGCGACAGCGTGGCCGACGCGCGTTTCCTATTGATGCGCGCGCTGGAGCGCCAGCTCGCGACGCGCCACCCAAGCCGTTTCGTGCCGCGCTACTGGATGGTCACCTTCTCGCGCCTGCCCTATGCCGTCGCGTTCGAACGCGGCGAAATCCAGTCCGGCATCCTGCGCGAACTCACCGCCGGCAAGACGGAACTCGCGCAAGTCGATCTCGCGTTCGCCGACCGGATGATCGACGAGCGCTTGCCGCCGTTGCCGGCGTGATTCACGGACACGTCGGCGATCCGGTCAGGCGCACGATCGGCTGGTTGATGTTCCAGCTGCCCGACAGCGGCGGCAGCAGGTTCAGGCTTGCCGAATAGCTGCCTTGCGACGCGCTGGAAAAATTCACGTTCAGGGTTCCGATCGAACGCGGCGTCGTTTGCACCGCCGCGCACAGCGGACAGAATCCGCCGATCTGGTTCATGCTCAATTGCGTCTGCGCCTGGAACGGCGACGACGAACCGGCCGCCCAGCGCGGCTGCCCGAGCGCGTCGTAGAAATAGAACGCATCGAACTGGAAACTCGCTCCCGCCGCGCTGTCCGGAATCGCCAGCACGTCCATGCCGTAACCGGATTGCGTCGGCGCATACCATTGGCCGGTGAAATCGGCCTGCTGGCCGTTGAAGGGCACGCACTGATCCGCGCCGAGCAGCACGAAACGCTCGCTGCCGGACTGTCCGAACAAGTGCCACGAGAACATGTGGCCGTTGGCATCGACCGGCGTCAATGTCACGTCGCCGACGATGGCGACCTGACCGACGTTCGATCCGTTCCAGCTGATGCGTCCGAGCGGTGCAGTCCATGCGCCGGAACCCGGCGCCGGCGCCGCGGCCTGCGCCTGGTACCACACCGGCGTGCCGTCTTCGAGGTAGGTGTACCAGAACATGGCTTGCTGGCCGCCGGCCCGATTCATGAAGGTGCCGTGGCCCGAGCGCTGCGGGTTGTAATACGCGCCGACGGCGACCGGCGCCACGGACTGGGTCAGGTTCGTCGTCAGCTTGAGCGCGACATCGGCGCCGCTCGCATCCGCATTCGTGGCGACGAGGTACCAGCGTCCGGCATTGACCGGCACGGTGACGGATTTGCTCGTCGTCGCCCCGCCCAGCGACCACTGCGCGTCGCTCGACGTCGCGGCGGGAGCAGCGGCAATTTGCGGCGCGGACGACGATGCCGGGAAGTCGGCGCGCGTCAGGCGGAAATTCACCGCGCCGCGATTCGACGAACCGCTCGCGTAACCCGTATCGACGAGCAGCGTCGCCTGGCCCGGCACGTCGATGAACTGGTGGGCGAGCGTCTCGCCCGCGGCCAGCGACAAGGTGCGCGTCGCGTTCGGTTCGAGCGCATCGGCAACATCATCGTTGCCCGCACTGCGCGTCAACGCAAACGGCACGAAACCGACCTGCCCAAGCGATGCGAAACTGCCGCCGTTCAGCGGATCGATCAGCACCGCTCCGTAGTAGCGCGTGCCGGGCATGACGGCGGGGTAACCTCCCGGCGAGCCCCAGGACAGGCGCAACGGGAAGGCGGCTTGCGCATTGGCGTGGCCAGGACCGACCACGCCGAACCCGCCGCGCACGCCACCCGGCACGACGTAGCTCACCGCAGGAATGCCGCTGTTTAGCGTCACCGAGTAGGTGCCCGCCGGATTGTTCTGCGGGATGTCGACCAGCACCCAGACATTCACCGGACCCGCGTTGCGCAGGTCGATCACGCAACGCGCGGCCGACCCGGACATGCTCGCCTTGGCGCATTGCTGCTCGGCGTAGCTTGGTTGGCCGTCGCCGTTGTAGTCGATGCCAGCGTACAGATCGGCCTCCGCTGCGTTCGACGCGGCGACCTCGACGATGAACGCGCTGCCGGCCTGGCCCGCGTCCACGCCGCTCGTCGACGGATTCGCAAACAGCACGAACTGCTTGCCGGTGCCCGGGAACGTGGAATAGATGTCGTTGGACTTGCTGTCCACGTCCAGGTTCATGCTGGTCGCCGTGGCGGGAACCAGGTTCGTGGGCGTGAACGTCGCCTGCGGCAGCGCGGCGAGGCCGCTGAGCTGGATCGACTGGTTGCCCCCCGGCCCGCTGGTGGCGATGTCCTGGAACGCCGGCGCGTTGCCCGGCGACGCATATACCGCCAGCGTCAGCGCCGTGTCGGTGGCGGCTTGTCCGCCACCGGTCTTGCGCAGGACGATGCGCGCGTTCGCCCAGGTTCCGGTCAGGTGCGGATCGCTCACGTCGACCGCGATGTTCAATACCTGCGATCTACTCGCCGCGAGCGTGAACTGTGTCGGCGTCACCGCGATCTTCGCGTTCGCCGTGGCGCTCTGCACCGATACAGACCAGGTTCCGCCGCCGGACATGTCGGCTACGGTACGCACGAAACTGCATTGGCCGGGACAGGATTCGCTTTCGATGCCCGGGCGATTGAGCATGGCCGGATTGCCGCCGCGCGACGGATCCTGCGCGCGAAAATCCGCGGCGCTGATCGGCAGATACAGTCCCGCCCGCACGGCGGCGGCGACTTGCACGCGCCCTGTGCCCGCATCCAGCGGCG
>DATJIL010000072.1:0-5737 GCA_035493385.1 Rudaea sp. | reverse complement strand
TCTGCTCGGCGCGAATCCCCATTTGTCGCCGCCCGCCGACCACGGCGGGGCGGTGCCGACAATGGCGCTCGGTTTTCAAAGCGCGGCGCTCGATCTCGAGTATTCCGCCGCTGCGCCCGGTACGTGCCCGTTGCCCGATGGCACGTCGCTTGGGACCGATGCGCGCGGCGTCGCGCGCCCGGTCGACCAGTCGGACTGGATCGCGCCGCGCATCGCGAAATGCGACGCCGGTGCGTTCGAGCAGAACGAGCGCATCTTCAACGACGGTTTTGGGCCGTAGCGCAATCCTCAGTGCAGATCTCGGTAACGCTCAGGCCAGCCGCCGCGCTTCGATCACGTTCGGCACGCCGGACAGGCGTCCGAGCAGCGTCGACAACTGCTCGAAGTCGGCCACGCGCACGGCAAAGTTCATTGTCGCCAGGCCGCTCGCCGAATCGACGCGCGAATCGACCGCAATCAGGTGCACGTTCGCCGCGGCGATGACATTGGTCACGTCCTTGTGCAGCCACTTGCGGTCGTAGCCGCGCACCAGCACGTCGACGTCGTAGGCCTGGGCGCGGCCGCCGCCCCATTCGACCTCGATCGCACGCGCCGGGTCGCGCGCGCGCAGGCGCGCGAAGCTGGCGCAGTCCGCGCGATGGATTGACACGCCCTTGCCGCGCGTGATGTAGCCGGCGATCGCGTCACCCGGCAGCGGCTGGCAGCAGCGCGCAAGCGCGGTGAGCAGGTTGCCGACGCCTTCGATGACGACGGCGTCCTTGCCGCGCCTGGGCGCGCGCGGCGGCGCGGATGCCGGGGGCGCCGGCGGCGCATGCGTTTCGTGCAAGGCGCGCGCGACCTGTCCCGCGGTGATTTCGCCCAGCGCCAGCGCGACGAGGAAATCCTCCAGCGTCTTGTGCTGGAACTTCTGCGGCAACGACTCCGGATCCACATTGCCCAGCGCGAGGCGCTTGAGCTCCTTGTCGAGGATCGCGCGCCCGGCCGCGAGATTCGCGGCCAGGTCGGAGTGCCGGAACCAGGCGCGCACTTTCTGCTGGGCACGATGCGTGTTGAGGAATCCATGCTGCGCCGAGAGCCAGTCGCGGCGCGGCTCGATGGCCTTGCCGGTGAGGATCTCCACGCGATCACCGCTGACCGGCTGGAAACTCAGCGGCACGATGCGGCCATTGACCTTGGCGCCGCGGCAGCGATGGCCAACGTCGGTGTGCACGTGATAGGCGAAATCCAGGACCGTGGCGCCTTGCGCCAGGTCCATCACCTGGCCCTGCGGCGTCAACAGGTAGACGCGGTCCTCGATGATGTCGGTGCGGAAACCGGCGAGCAGCGCGCCGTCGTCGTCGGCCTCGCCCTTGGCTTCGAGCAGTTGCCGCATCCAGGCGATCTTGCGCTCGAACTCGGCGTCGGCGCCGCCGCCTTCCTTGTAGCGCCAGTGCGCGGCGACGCCGCCCTCGGCATGCGCGTGCATCTCGTGCGAACGGATCTGCACTTCCAGCGGCTTGCCTTCGGGGCCGATCACCGCCGTGTGCAACGACTGGTAGCGATTGCCCTTGGGCCGCGCGATGTAATCGTCGAATTCGTTCGGCAGCGGCGGCCACAACGCATGCACCACGCCGAGCGCGGCGTAGCAGGCGGCGACGTCGGCGACCAGCACGCGCAGCGCGCGGATGTCGTAGAGCGCGGAGAAATCGTCGCCCTTGCGCTGCAGTTTCTTCCAGATCGAGTAAATGTGCTTGGGCCGACCGGCGATGTCGGCCTCGATGCCGGCTGCGGCAAGCGCGGAACGCAGCTGCGCGGTCGCGCGCACGATGAAGCGCTCGCGGTCGCTGCGGCGCTCGTCGAGCAGGTGCGCGATGCGGCGGTAGGTGTCGGGCTGCAGGTAGCGGAACGCGAGGTCTTCTAGTTCCCACTTCAGTTGCCAGATGCCGAGCCGGTTCGCGAGCGGGGCGTGGATGTCGGCGGTGAGCTGGGCCAGCGCGCGGCGCTTGTCCGGTGGCGACTTGGCCGCGGCGCGCAGGCGCGCGAGCTGGCGTGCGAGCAGGATGAAGACGACGCGCAGGTCGCGGATGATGGCGAGCAAAAGCCGGCGCAGGCCTTCGGCGTGCCCGGCACCGCTGCGCGCGGTATACAGCGACCAGACCTTTTCCGCCGCCTGCTGGCCTTCGACGAGGTCGCGCACGCGCGTCCCGGCCTCCGAGAACGCGCGCAGGTCGACAGCGATGCCGGCTTGCTGCAGCGCATGCACGATGCACGCGGCGAAGGTTTCCGCATCCGCGCGCAGATCGGCGAGCAGTCCGAGCGTGTCGAGCAATTCGGCCTCGACGGCACCCAACGCGCCGCGGCCGCGCGGCAGCAGTGCTTGCAGGCGCGCGCGCCATGTTTCGTCGAGATGGCTGCCGATCCAGCCGTCGAGGCCGGATGCGGCGGAGGCGACCGCGTTCATGCGGTTACTTTGGCACGCGCCAGCGGCCGCGGCAATGCGGCCGGTCAAGCGCACGCGAGAAATTTACGGATTGACGACGATGCGGAAGGTCGACTGCGCCGTGGCGGCCGATTCGCTGTTCGGGAGTCCGCCCCCACCTTGCATTGCATCGGAGATAGTATTGCCGAGCGAACACACGACCGAAACGGTCGTTGCTGGGGCTGTACTCGGAATGGCGAAATCCACTTTGTATCCGACCGACGCGGTGCCATTGCCGGAAGCAATTGAAATCAGCGGCCCGCCACCACCATACGTTGGCGAAGACGGTGCGAATACGTCCGCCGCTTGTTCGTTCGTGCAATTGACGTTGCCGCCATCGATGCCCGTGTAATTGTTCGCCACAGTCGTCTGGCTCGCCAGTTCGTCGAATGCAGCTGTCGGGCCCGGAACGGCGGTAAAAACAGATACGTTGGAAAAATCGATCGCGATCAGACTCGTGTTGAACTGGTTCGGTGCCCCACACCCGCCGGTATTCGTACCCGCAGAAACCGAGCACGCATAGGTCGGATAGAAGATGCTGTTGTTCTGATCCTGCACGGCCGGCAACTTGTTCGCGTCGAACGTCACCACCGGCGGATCGTTATTGGTGCTGTAGATGTGAACGGGCACGGAAACCGGCGAGGAGTTCTTGCCCAGTGCATCCGTGACCACGATCTGGACGCCGGCCGAAACGCCCGGCGCATACGTGCCATTCGTGGTGTCGGTCGCAAAATTGTGATAGCAGGTCGATGGTGGAGAAACGGGATTAGGATCGAGCGTGCCGCATGCGGTATCCCAGATGCCAGCCGGGTCGGACCCCAGCGGAACCGTAAGTGAGCAGGTACTCGTGAGCGGGGTTCCCGTCGCGGCAGAACAACTCACGGGCAGCATGACGTTCACGGCGCCGGCAATGGTCAGATTCGCGGTGGCCGACAAGGTGCCCGACCCTTGCGAGGAATCCGGATCCTGGATCGTGAAACTCAATGACGTGCTGTCGGCCGCTTCGCTCAAATTCGATACGGCAGTGCTGAACGCGGCGTCATCGGAAACAACCGGCGCCGCGTTGGCCAGCGTGTTGTTGCCGGTGGAGACATTGTCGTCGAGCTTGTTCTCGAGCAGGTCCAGCGGCGAGAACAAGACCGCCATCACAACGGGTGCGCCGGACGAGGGCAGCGACGTCACGTTTGTCGCCAACTTGCGGAAAGCGACGAAATGCACGGTCTTGTGCTGGGTGCCGCCGATCGGTGCCGTCAGCGAAACCGTCGCACCGTAATTGGAATAATTGATGTTGATGTCGCCGAAGGCCGCCGCTGTACCTCCGCTAGGAGGCGGGCTGACGCAACTCGTCGCTCCCGCGGGCGCCGCGCACCATTGTCCGGAGGTGGTATCGAACACCGATGTATCGTAGCCTTCGATCAAGGCGAAATTGCAATCCAGCGTGGTGCAGTTCGTGCCGGACGGAAGCGGCGGGATGTCGATATCGATCGTGTAGATGTAGTAGTTACCGTTGCCGGCGTTCGGCAACTGGATCACGTTCAAGGCCACCGAGCTGTTGCCGATCAGGCCATCGCTCCCCGCAACCTCGAAGCCTTCGGCGAAGAGGTCGCGCGTGACCTTGTGCGCGAACGTGATGCCATCGCTCGTCGTCAGCCCGTAGCACACCAGCGCATCGAGCGGATCACCGCCGAACTGAACCTGACTGCCGTTGTAGACGACATTCGTCGCACCGTAGGCTGTCGCCGAGGTCGCGGGCGAAGCCGCTGCGGCGCCGAAAACGAACGGCAACGGCGAAGTGCCCGCAGATCCGTTCGCGCTGTAGAAAATCGGCATGATGCCGGTGGGGCTCGCGCCGGTGGCTGCGGCGGTGTTTCCACACAGCAGCGGATTCGCCGTGACCAGCGTCGCCAAATGGTTACCGAAATCGTATTGCCAAGTCGAGATGGCGGGACTCGCCGAAGCCGGTGAAGCCAGCGTCGTGATCTGCTCATCCATCGGAGCCAGGGTGGGGGCGGCAAACCCCGCCTGCGCAAACACAAGCACCGAACAACCCGCCAGAACTGCCAAACGCGCAAACTGCATTGAAATCTTCACTCCGAATCCCGATTCTCGGCCGCTTCACGATAGAGCGGCCCGCTTATAGCACGGGCCGCGGCAGTGATCGTCACGTCGCGGCCCGAAGGTAATGTCTTGCCGATTGGCGGCGAGTATACCATCGCACCAAAGCCAGGCTTGTTAAAAGGCAGTTACCTCAAGGGCTTGCGCGCAACACCGCAGGCGCTGGCAGAACCGGGCGAAGCCGCTACAATGGCCGGCGTCCGAAATCCCCTACTGGAACGATCATGCGCCTTGCGTTCGCCTTGATGTTTGTACTTTGCCTCGCCGGTTTCGCCCGTGCCGAACAATTCTCCTCGCTCGAAGAACGCATGTCGCAAGGCGAATTCCACGCCGCGGGCCTGGACAAGCTCTCGCCCGACGAACTCAAGTCCCTCAACACCTGGCTGCGGGCGCATTACGGAATGCAAACGACCTATGTCACGCCATCGGGCCAGCCGGTGTTCTATCCGCGTGACTCGGCGCGTGAAGCGTTCGACGCGCACATCATCGGCGAGTTCACCGGCTGGTACGGCCAGAGCGTGTTCACGCTCGACAACGGCCAGCAATGGAAGCAGGCCGAATCGGGCGGCCGTCAATGCGGAAAATCCGAGAATCCCAAGGTCACGATCAAGCCGACGCTGATGGGCAGCTGGCTCATGTACGTGGACGGTTGCAGCGACAGCGTGCGCGTTGAAAGGACGAAATAGTTCATCGCAACGCCGGGCATCGTGCCGGTACACGCATCACTTTGCGCCGCGCAGAAATTCGATCGACTTCGCCAACCGTTTCGGCGACACCGGCTCGGCGGTTTTGAGTTCCTGCGCGAATAGCGACACGCGCAGTTCCTCGATCAGCCAGCGCAATTCCGCGAGCGCTGGATTCGACACGCCGCTCGCCGACATTTTCAGGTACTCGGTCCAGTAGACGCGCACGGTGAGCATGCGCGCCTGGTCGCGCGCAGCGTCCTGGCGCAGGCGCTCGGCGCGCAGGCGCATGGCCTTGAGATAACGCGGAAACTGGGACAGGCGCGCCGCCTCCGTGTCGCGCACGAAGCCCGGATACACCAGTGCATCGAGTTGCTCGCGCAGATCATCGTAGTTGGCGCGCGCATAGCCCAGCAGCGGCGGCTCGAGCCAGGGCGACAGTTCGGCGTAGGCGGCAAGGATTTCCTCGACGATCTTCAAT
>DATJIL010000071.1:0-27086 GCA_035493385.1 Rudaea sp. | reverse complement strand
GTCTTGAGCTGCAGGTCGGCGATGCGCTCCATGCCTTCAACCGCCAGGCTGTGCGCCTTGAACGCGGTGTCGGCGAAGCTCTTGCTCAGGGCCAGGACTTGAGTGTTGATCTGCTCGTACATGGTGGTGCCCTCGCGGGGTGGTGGGAGTGTGAGCCCACTATACACGAAATTTGCTGCGGCGCAACATATTTCGACCCCAACCTAGGCATATTATACTAAGTTATTGATTATGAATGGTTAAATAGTGATTACGTGAAATGAAATTATGCCAGCTCATCGACTGAATTGCGCAATCGCACAATCCGGCATTTATCCGGAATAGACGCAACCTGAGGTACAGGTTTCGTGGACCACGACTTTGCTCAGCAAGGGCAGCACTGGCTTGAGCCGGTTCCATATCCACTCCGCCAGACGCTCGCTGGTCGGATTGTCCAGTCCTGGGACTTCGTTGAGGTAGTTGTGGTCGAGTTCTGCGAAGATCGGAGCAAATGCCGACTTGATGTCGGCAAAATCCATGACCCACCCGGTATCCGCACCGATCGGCCCGGCCACATGGATTTCGATGCCGAAGGAATGTCCGTGCAGGCGCGCGCACTTGTGGCCCGCGGGCACGTTGGGCAGGCGATGTGCGGCTTCGATGTGAAAGCGCTTGAAGATGTCCATGAACGCGGGGCTTGTCGGAGGCTGCGTAGCTTAGCGGCTTTTCCTGGAGCGCGGGACGCTCACACGAACGTGAGTGCGTCGCCGTCGCGATCGAACGCCGCGAAGTCGGCGATGCGGCCCTCGTTGATCGCATTGACCATGAAGCGCAGCGGCTGCGCGGCCTCGTCGCTGTTCGGTGCGATGCCGCCGCGGCCGGCGAGTCCGCCGACGAAGACGACGTCCCAGGACTGGCCGGTTTGCGCGGATTCGGCGACCAGCGCGGCGAAGCCGGCGATTTCCTCCGGCGTCTTGTCCACGCACAGGCACGGTTGCAGGTGGCCGCCCTCGCCACGCGCGAAGCTGGCGCGTTGCGCGGCGGTGGCATCGCGCCCCAGTTCGCGGCGCGCGAACACGAACAGCAGGCGCTGCGGTTCGTCCTGTTCGCGGGCGGCGCGCAACAGCGCGTCGAAGCCGTCGAGCATCGCGGTCGTCATGCCGGTTGCGTGCGCTTGGCGTGGTCGCCCGGCTGGTAGTGGCCGGGTTCGGAGCGAAACGGAATCGCGAGGCGGTTCCAGCCGTTGATCGCGATGATTGCGAGCGACAAATCCACCAATTCCTTCTCGCTGAAATGTTGGCGTGCCTCGCCGTATAGTGTGTCGGACACTTCGTTGCCGGCAATGCGCGTCAGCGCTTCCGTCCACGCCAGCGCTGCGCGTTCGCGCCCACTGTAGAACGGCGACTCGCGCCAAGCGTCGAGCAGGTACAGGCGCTGCTCGGTTTCGCCGGCGGCGCGCGCGTCCTTGCTGTGCATGTCCAGGCAATACGCGCAGCCATTGATCTGCGAGGCGCGCATCTTCACCAGTTCGAGCAGCTTGTGCTCGAGCCCGCAAGCGTCGACATGCGCCTGCAACTGGCGCATCGCCTTGAAGCCGTCGGGCGATGCCGCGCCGTAATTGATGCGTTGGTTCACGTGGATACTCCTCGTCAATGGAATGGCACCGGCGCAAGGTCGGACGCCGCCGGGTGCATGAAGAAATCGTGCAGGTACTTCTCGCCTTCGTCGTCGAAGATCGTCACGACGGTCTTGAGCTGCGGATTCTGCTCGCGCACGCGCTGTGCGGCGATCAGGTGCGCGCCGGAACTCGGCCCGCAGAACAGCCCGCGCGTGCGCGCGAGCTGGCGCATCATCGCCACGGCGTCGGTGCTGGACACGCTCGTGGTTTCGCCCACCAGCGCGCGATGCTTGGCGAAAATGCCCGGCACGAAACCGTCGGAGATGCCCTCGATCTGGTGCAGCGCGACTTCGCCGCACAGGATGGTGCGCGATTCGCTGGGCTCCATCGCGAACAGGCGCACGTTCGGATTGGCCTTGCGCAATGCCTGGCCGACGCCGATCAGGGTGCCGCCGGTACCGACGCCATGCACGAACGCATCCGGGACGCGGCCATCGGGCAATTGCGCCAGGATCTCGGGCCCCAGCCACTCGCGGTTTTCCTCGACGTTCCATTCGGACTCGAACTGGCCCGGAAAGAAGAATCCCGGCTGGCGGCCGAGTTCGCGCGCGCGCTCCAGCGCGGCGTTGACGTGGAACGTGCCGCAGAACAGCACCTCGGCGCCGAATGCGCGCGAAATCGCCACGCGCTCGCTGGACAGGCCCTCGGGCATCACCACGATCATGCGATAGCCACGGACCGCCGCGACCATCGCGAAGGCGTTGCCGGTATTGCCGCTGGTGGCCTCGACGATGGTGTCGCCGGGCTTGAGCAGGCCGGCGTGCTCGGCGCGGTCGATGATGTATTTGGCGATGCGCGCCTTGATCGAGCCGGAAGGATTGAGAAACTCGCATTTGGCGAAGATGCCATCGATCTCGAGCAGCGGCGTGTCGCCGATCGCATCGAGGATGTCGCGCGACGGCGCGGTGTAGCGTCTGGGTCTGGCGTCCATCGCGACCCTCAGCGAGCCGTCACGGCATGTGCGTGCATCGCGTCGCCTTGCGTGCGTGCCAATTCGCGGCGCCCGTGCGCGATCTGCGCGGCGGACGGCGGGGCGAACGGCGGATACGGGGGATGGTGCATGGGCTGGGTTCCTCGAATTGGCGAATCGCTGGAATCAATGCCACGGCGGCGTGCAGCCGAGCGTCCACGCCGGCGGGTCGCTGGCGGGAAAACTCTGCCGCAGCGCTTCGTCGATGCGTTGCTCGAGGTGGGTCGTGCCGGCGTCCGCAGCGGGCGCGAATGCGGCAGGCGTGGCGGTTGCGGCGACGGGTCGCCGTGCTGGTAGTGTTCGTGGTTGCGGGATCGAAGCAGGGATCATGGCGGTCGGCCCTCGATGGGACAGGAGAGACCGGGGCGGCGCAAGGCGCGCGGCGGAGTGGGATCATGATACGCCTGCCGCCCGCGCCTTCAAAGGTCGGAGTGGTTGCGATCGAGCACGTCGAGCGCCTGCGCACTTGACCTGGATCAGGGCAACGCGAACTTCGCGGCGTAGCATGGCCACGTCTGCAGATGCCCGGAGTTCGCCATGCAAGATTCGTTGGTCGTAGAAGAAAACACCCATGTCTTCGATGCGCGCGGCATCGCACGACGCTTTCGCCACTCGGCGATCTTCGGCGCGCTCGGCGCGCTGCACAATGGCGAGACGATGCGCTTCATCAACGACCACGATCCGTTGCCGCTGCTCGCGCAACTCGGCGACCGGTTCGGCGAACATCTCACCATCGTGTATCGCCAGCGCGATCCGGTCGTGATCGATTTCGGCATCGTCGGCCTGCCGGAAGAATGAGGCAATGGCATTCCCCGATTTCTACGCGCTGGCGCCGCGCATACTCATGCGCGATCCGCTCGCCGAATTCCTCGGCGCCGCCAGCGATGGATTGATCGAATACCGCTACGCGGACGCGGTACGCCTGGCCGGGCACTCGTGTCCGACGATCGCCGGCGCGTACCTGATGGCGCGCGCTGCGCTGCGCGCGCTGTATCCGGACGCTCCGGTCGAACGCGGTGGCGTAATGGTCACGATGAGCGCACCCGAGAGCGAAGGCACCACCGGTGTCGTCGCGCAGGTATTCACCCTGATCACCGGCGCGGCCGCGGCGAACGGATTCCACGGCATTGGCGGGCGCTTCGCGCGCGACAGCCTGCTCGCTTACGCTGGCGGCGACACGCACGTGGTCGCGCGTTTCCGGCGCCGCGATACTGGTGCTGAGGTCGGCGTGGCGCTGGACGTGTCGCGCGTTGCACCGGCGCCGGATCTGCGCGAACGCATGGGCCGCGCGCTGACAGACGATGCGACGGCGCCTGAGCGCGAGGCTTTCGCCGAAGCCTGGCAGGATCGCGTGCGGCGCCTGCTGCTGGAGCACGCCGACGACACGCGCGTGATCCGGGTCGAGCACTACGCTTGAGCGGAGTGTGAGTTACGGGCCGGCTGCAGGGCGAATCGGTCCAAAACAATGGCGGGCCTTCCAGGCGATGACGATTCGAGGCAAGGGACAGGTCGACTCCGCGCGGCGGCTTCAATTCGCGGATCGGAACTCTTCGAATCGCAGTGCAAGCCGGTTGCGGCCCGGAAAATCCTGCGGGCGCGATGGAAGCCGCAGCGAGCGATCATGAAGTTGCTTCGGCGCTTCGAGCATCGGCCCGTCGGGCTGATCCATCAAGAGTTCTTGTGCCGGTCCGGGTAAGCGGAAACGTTGAGTTCTGGTCCGGCCTATGGATTCTCCGCTACGTGTTCGACGTATTTAGTCGATCTTTTTATCTTTTAGTGGGTTGGGGGCGCAGTGGCTTGTGGCTTGCAGGATCAGCCTGTTCACGTGCTTCGTAGGCGATAAACGCATCGCGAACTTGCAGCCGAATGTCCTCGTCGTTCCAAGGCTTGGTAAGGAATTTGTAAATGGTCCCGCGGTTGATTGCGTCGGTTACTGCGGCCGCATCCGAATATCCGCTCAACATGATCCGCACGGTGTCCGAGTACGTTGCTTTGACTTCGCTGAGAAACTGAATCCCGCTGACATGAGGCATGCGTTGATCGCAGACGATGACCTGGACTTGGTGGTGACGGAGCACTTCCAATCCCTCAGATGCACTCGTTGCGATATGTATCTGGTAGCCCTCGGCGCGTAGAACGCGGGTGAGGGCACGCAGAATGTTCTTCTCGTCATCCACCAACAGCAAGGTGCGTGGCTGCTGCTCCGGTTGTGAAGTCTCTTGGGGCGCGAGATGCTGTCGATGAATGCCTTGGGCCCGATCGGCCAAGGATGGTACGCCAAAATAGTTGTCAAGCTTGTGCATCGAGAAGTATTTCAGCGTCTCGGCGATGGTTGAAAGTGCCCGATCGAGCAATAGTTCTTCCTCGACACTAGCAGGGCGCGCACTCTCATCTGCAACTTGGCACGCGAGTTCTGTCAGGGTCTGTCCTTCGGTTGGTACTCCGCGTTGGTTGATGAACAGGCACCGATCGTCGAGCGTGGAATACCAGGCCAATTTGCGTCGAACAACATCGCCTTGTTCATTGGTGACGAACTCAAACCAAGTCCCGGGCGGCAGGCTGCGTATACGCTCAAGTGCGGCTTGCTGCGAAGGTGTTAGCGGCGCGCGCGGCGGCTCGCCTGCATTTCGTATCGATGCCGTCGGCAATTCTGGCTTTTGTCCGAGCTTGGCTTTGCCTCGCAGTTTGATTGCCAGCTCGGTTTGGGAAATCGGATCATCATCTTGGTTGACAAAGTCGGCAAACAATTTTTGCCCGATGGCTTTCACGTCATCATCGTGCAGGCCGACCTGGACCAAGCCAGCCTCGAGTTCTACCCTTAGTTCCTCCTGCGATGCTGGCTCGATCTCGCTGCCGGTGGATGCAGCCAAAAGCTGTTCGACGACGTCCAATCGGCGTCGGTAAGCATCGCTGTCCTCGCCGTCGCGCAAAAGGCTGACTGCAAGCACGTCGACCCATGCTTGCTCGAGTAGCATGCGCAGAAATTCATTTGGTTTGCTGCTCGCGATACGTGTGCTGATGGCTTCGGTTGCCTGCAGACGCGCACGCTCAAGTCTTTCTCGCCCGCATGCGGCCTCAACATGGCGACGTTCGGCCAGTTTGACGTTTTGCAGGATCGCATCAGTATATTCTGACAACGCTTGCAGGGCTTCAGAGAAGACGGCAGCACCGCCCTGGTATTTGCTGGCAATTTGACTGGCCAGTGCTTGTAGCTTGGTGACTAACGCAGCATCGCTGGGCGAATCCGCTTCATCAACCCAGTAGCGGCTGAATTCAACTAGTTGGCCCAGCGCTTGTCGCGCTGGGTGTGTCGTGTTCGAGAAAAAGCTCTTGTCCTTGAGCGCTACGCGCAAAATCGGCATTTGCAGTTTGATCAAAATATGTTGCGTCATGCCATCGGCAGGTGCACGGTGCGACAGAAACTCAAAAAGCATCGCGATCAAGTCAATCGTGTCGCAGTCCTCCTCATTGAGGCGCGGCGCGCGACCGTCGGCCGAAAGTTCGCGCAAGACGGCCAAGACCTCCTGTTTGATCTGGTCACCCGAGCGCAGTACCTGCTTGTCCTCACCCGTTGCTGCTGCGCCATAGCGCGTCTGTAGTGCAGCCAGTATGCCTTGCAGGTCTTCGCCGGTAGCCGCATAGGACTCGACGCGCCGACATTCCCCCAGCAGCGCTCTGAGCGTGTTGAAAAAGTCCACTTGGTCACCCGGCTGCGTAGCCTGACGCTCGTCCGTATTTTTGGCGAGAGATGACCCGGCAGGAGTTGCGGCTATTACCGATGCGTGTTGGGCGGCAGCATGGATAGGTTCAGTCGTGGTGCCCGGGCTTCTGCCGGCCACCTCTCCTGAGCTCGCCCGGGCTTGGTCCGGGTGAGATACCAGTTTGTGCAGATGCCGCAAGATACCCTGCTCGACGAGATAGTCGTTTAGCGCGTTGTAGAACGACGCGATCCTGATTAGAGCGACGCGCTCGAAACAGCGGTACAACACCAACCGATGCTCGAGCACGAGATTCACAACAGACGTAGCGTAGCGCAACGCATCGACAATCGACCGAGGTCCCAGCGGCATGATCTCCGTGGGAATTCGTGGTGCTGCGGCGAGTACCCCGAAGCGGGTCCCCAAGGCGTAGAGCGGCTCGCGGATGCGCAATTCGACCTTCGTTGCCATGTCATTGAGCACGAGCGATTCATCCAACTGCTCGCCTTCAGTCAGTGCCAGACGAAGTTTGGTCGGTTGTGGAGTGGGCTGTGCATGTGTAACCCCTGTACCCAAAAGCGCCAGCGAATTCTCGATACTGGACAGGAAACGGGGCACAATTGCGCTGCGTCCGCGCCTGACCTCGTGGACCGAATCAAAATATGAATTTTGCAGTTGGTTGGGTGCTTTGTCGGCTAGACGAATAAGTTGTTTTTCGAATTCCGTCAGGCACTCGTCCAGGCGCGGCTCCAGAGAGCTGCTGCAAAGGGCAAGTGCACCTTTCAGGACATCGCTCACCCGCTTTGGAAAATCGCTGCGTTCTTCCAAACGCAGCAAGCTGGGTTCTATCGAAGAATCATGCACTTTGCTGCTGCGATATGGCGTCTTCTTGTTCACGTTGCATCACGGCTCCTCAGCTTGTTTCATCAATCGCAGGTCCCGGCAGAGGCGAACTGCGATGAGTATACGCAAACAAACGTAAAGCGCTGACAGTACTATTGCCACAGCCGCCGGCGCTCAACTATGCCGCTAGCGGCAGTCGCAAAGTCATGCTACGCCGGCTAGGGATTCTGATCAATTCGGAGATCTGGCCCTGCTCGTTTGAGCAGTTCAACCCGGTTGCTGTTGCCACCACGCGGGCCAAGCTAACGGAGCCATCGCTCTTCGTATGATGCCAGGTGCCGGAGCGCTCAATACCCGTTTGTGTCTGTTTCAGATTCTCGTGAAGCTGGGATACATCTGGTTCCGGCCGTATGTTCACGATGGTCATCGCGAGAAACCGCGCGCGTAAATATCCGTAATGCTCGACAGCGGCGTCATTAACGGCCAGAAACCTCAGGGTTTCGAGATCGTACATCCACATCGGGAGAGGATTTGCGTCGAACAAGTACCGGTAGTGTCTTTCGCTCTCGCGCAATGACTCGGCAATGCGTGCGCTCTCATTGACCTTCGTCTGCAGGGTATCGGCGCGACGTTCTAGGTACTCGATTCGCTTGAGATTATCGTCCGCTTTCACAGCTCAATTCCGTGGCGCCGCTCCCGCAAGGAGCGAGATAACGGCTTGGCGCAACGTCTGATCGTCCCATTGTTTTTCGAGAAATCGGCTCAGATTGACCTCATTGACAGCGGCGATGATCGCGTCGCGGTCGGCCAAGCCGGAGATGATCATGCGTGGTACGGACGGCTGACATTCCATCACGTGCGCGAGAAATTCAACGCCGTTCATCGAGGGCATTCGATAATCGCAAATGACGAGATCAAATTCCTGTTCGTCACTGCGTTTGATTGCGTCCTCGGGCGAGGTATACATCTCAAAATTGAGTGCTTCTCCATCCAACTGGGTGACGTCGATCGCTGACAGGGAACGGCGCAGCGCACTGAGGATGTTGGGCTCGTCATCGACCAGCAAAAGACGGTACATGGCAGACTCCTCTTGACCCTTAACTTGGCTGTACAACCGGCAGTTCGATGCGCATCAGCGTGCCTTGACCTGGCACACTCGTTACCTCGATGTTGCCGTGATGCTTTGCGACGATGCCATAGGAGATCGACAGACCCAGCCCTGTACCGCCTCCGACTGGTTTGGTCGTGAAGAACGGATCGAAGATGCGGGGCAGCACGTCTGGTGGGATGCCTTCGCCATCATCGCCTATAGCGACCCAGATTTTGTCGTTTGAACATCCGGTGCTGACAGTGATGATGCCATGGTCTTTGATGGCTTGGCCTGCATTCATCAGGATATTGAGGAAGACCTGGTTCAACTCTGATGGCAGGCATTCGATCAACGGCAGCTCTGTGAACGTTTTCACAATCTGCGCTTTGTACTTCAATTGGTTTGAAACGATGTTCAGGGTGGATTCGAGCCCTTGGTGCAAGTCCGCGCGGACCCATGCTTCGCTGCGATCCCGGCGTGAGAAGTCCTTGAGGTCGTGGATGATTTTGCGCACACGATCGATCCCCTCGCGGGACTCCACGATCAGTTGTGGCATGTCGTCGGCGAGAAATTCAAGGTCGAATCGCTTGCGAATCTCGCCTATATCGACCTGCGCCGCCGCATTCCCTTCTCGCGTGAGCGCGCTCGCATACGCTTCTGCTGCGCCCAGCACCTTTGCCACGTAGTCCTGCAGCGTTGCGAGGTTGGAACTCACATAGCCAATGGGATTGTTGATCTCATGGGCGACGCCCGCCGCCAATTGGCCGATGGAAGCCAGCTTTTCCGACTGTATCGCCTGTTCCTGCGCGCTCTTGAGTTTTGCATACGCGATCTCCAATTCCTCGTTTCTCGCATGCAATTCCTGGGTGCGTTCTTTGACTCGTTGTTTGAGCTGCGCATAAGCCGCGCGCAAGGCCTCGGCAGCGCGGCGGCGCTGCAGACTGTTGGCAACCTGGGATGCTACGAATCCCAACAAGTCGGCGTCGATAGGTCCGTACGCGATCTGATCGTCGTAACTCTGCACTACGATGAGCCCAGTCGTCTTTTCGCCAATCACCAGAGGAACGCCAAGCCAGCAGGCGGCAATCGGACCGAGACCCACCGTGTCCGGCGCGATCTCCCCTTGCTGAGCGAGGTCAAGAATCTCTTTCAGGCGGAACAGCGCCTTGCCATGGCGCAACACGTACTCACTCAATCCGCGTCCCAACGGGCGTGAGGGCCGGCTCTGCTCGGTCTTGTCGACGTAATAGGCGAATTCCAAGCTGTCGCCATTTTCGGACAACAGGGCGATATAGAAGTTGTCGGCGTTGATGAGCCCACCGACTATCGTATGCACTTGCCGGAAGAATTCGGTCTGACTGATATCGGCAGCGACGAGTTGTGCTATTTGGAATAGCGCACTCTGCAAACGCTCAGCCCGTTGTCGTTCGGCGATTTCGCGCTGGAGATCGCGGTTGGCCGTGGCCAGTTCTCTGGTGCGTTGTTCGACGCGTCGTTCGAGTTCTTCCTTTCCACGTTTTCTCTCCAGAGCCGTCAGCACGTGGCTGCCAACAAATTCAAGCAACGTTCGATCGTCCGACGAGTAATGCACGCCTGGTTCGTAGCTTTGGACGACCAATGCGCCGAGGACGCGCCCATCACGGAACATCGGCACGCCCAGCCAGTCTTCGCTCTTCGGTCCCTGGACCACCAAGGGCCCGGATATCTGCGCTTGGAGTTGCTCGTTGCTTCCCATGAGCGCCTTGCCACCGCGAAGCAGATACCAAGTCAGCGAGCATTCCATCGAATTCATTGAAATCTCGTTATCACCGGTAGCTTCCTGATCGGCAGCGTCGGCGTAATACAAGAATCTCAAGCTATCGCGCTCGGCATCATGCTCAACGATGTAGAAATTTTCTGCATACATCAGCTTGGCGACGATCGCGTGGATGCCGTGGAGCATTTCCTGCATGTCCCGATCGGAAACCGACAGCTCGGCGATGGTATACAAAGCATGGTGCAAACTTTCGGAGCGCCCGAGACGCCGCAGTGAAACCTTGAGGTTGGCCAGTTCGAGCGATCGGCACATGTGCTGCCCGGCCTCTCTCAACTCCGCAGCGATTCCGTTGAGCAACTGTTCGCCCGCTCGCGGCTCGTCGACATCCAGCAATAGCACTGCCGACGAGTTGGCGGCCTCAGAGTGGCACAGGCGCAAGGCCATGCGGTGGCCGTCCGATGACGGGATTGGGCAGGCTTGTTTCGCCGCCGAGCGCACGAGTGCTCGCTCATCCTTGTTAAGTGGCGAGTACGGCTCCGCCCTGGGTTCCACCTTCCCCTGCTCCAGCAAAATCACCCTGGCCTTGTGACAATTGGGTTGCGCTTCAAGCTGATTCACGATCAGTGCGGCAACGGCACGCGGAGTTTCCGCTTCCGTGTAGAGGTCATCCTGAGACACCAGTTGTTGCCGGCGCGCTGAGGTACCGATCGTCGCGTTAGACTCTCGAGAGTGGCGCATATGGGTTGCACTCATAACGGGATTCCTGGGCGAGACCGGACAGGCCCCTATGCCGGTACAGCCAGTGAGTCGACCCTGTCGACGGTGTTGGTATCTGTCGAGGATAGGTGATGGACTGCTGTTGAAAGTGATGCCCTGCGATCAGTCGAACGCTGCTATCGATCGCAGCAAAAAGTGCGCCAATGAGCAAGTCGAAATTAACTTGCCGCAAATAGGCAGCCTCCGAGCCATCGCGCACTGGCAAAAACAAGGCCATACCATCATCTTAGTCACAATACTTGGCAATTGAAGCCGACACACCCAATTCGAGGAACTGTCAGTTTTTACAATGATCAGTTCAACAGATCCAACACCATTGCCTTGACTACAGCCTGGGTCCTGTTCACCGCATTGAGTTTGAGCAGGATGCTCGTGACGTGATAGTTCACGGTGCGGGCGGTAATGCCAAGAATCGCTCCGGTTTCCGAGGATGTTTTTCCCGCAGCAGTCCACCGCAGCACTTCGCGCTCACGTTCGGTCAACTCGAGGCTCTCGGGCACATTTCTGCAAATGGCCGAATTCACCGACTGGCCGCCCGATGCATCCGCCAACCACCGGCGCAATGCTTCCTGCGTCTCGTCGAGAAGATCGGCGAATTGCCGAGTGAGCATCGGCATGACCTTGCCTAGTTGGCGTGGCGACAGCAGCAGCGCATCGGAAATCGCGCGGACGAGGTGGCGGGCACCGATGGTTCGCACCACTCCGTTCAATGTCTGGGCATACCCTCGCCAATGTTCCAAATCGTCCGATGCATGGTCGAGAGTGTGAATACAGCGCCAAGCGTCAGCCAGCGCCTGTTCGACGAACCGATGAAAAATCAGTTCGTCGCTGATCTGGCGAACCTCGGACAGCACGATCGAATCAATCGCCGAACCACTGCGTACGGTGACGCCCACCGACTTGGCGGCATTGATCGCAGTCGCGGCGGTCTCGATCAGCTGCTCATAGGAGAACGGTTTCTCCAGTACTCGGCTTATGCCCACGGATTCAGCCTTCTCGATGATTTCGGGCGTCAGTACCGCTGTCATCCCGAGAACCGGCGGCAGTTTCTCCAAGCGCGCGTGATGCAACAAATCGATCCCGGACATATCGGGCAAATTCAGATCGAGTACCATCAGATCATATGTTTCCTTCCTTAGCGCTTCGAGCGCCACTTGGCCGGATGCGCATTCGACGACGTTATAACCCGCACGATCGAACATGGCGCGCATGAGCAGCAACGTGCTCAGCTGATCGTCGACAACGAGAGCACTGGAGCGAGGCGGATTGGCGGTGTGCGGCGTTGGCATTGGATCGATTCGCGCAGATTTAACTATAAAAGCCCAAAAGACTAGTCTCGTAAAGTATGCACTCTGACACACTTTTCGAACATGCATTAGTGATACGTATCACAGTAGTGGGCACCTTCGAGTAGGAAGATCGCGCGAAGGCGCTAAGACTCCCTTGGGCGCACCTGACTCACGACACCGGAGTCTCAAGCGAAGAGGCCTCAAATTCCGTCGGTGGTTAGGTCACCATTGGAGCCAAAAATCGGCTGGGCACAGCGATTGCCGCGGCGTGTGCCATGTAGTGCCAAGGTCATTTTGGGGTCTCGATGACCTTGGCACCGACACGCACGCGATCATGTAGGTGCCAAAGTCGTTTTTGTAGGGTCCAACCTGCGGGTTTTGGGCACGAAATGGGCACAAACCGGGCACAAGGCAATTTGAGCGCGTTCGATTTGCGTCCGGTGCGAGGTCCTACGAAATCTCCCGATGGAAGATCGTGCCTGGTGTTTGGGCACAAAAAAGCCCGCGTCGAGGCGGGCTTCATTGTCTGCAAATGGCTGATTTGCAGTGAATTCATGGTGGCTAGAGGCGGGATCGAACCGCCGACCTCAGCATTATGAGTGCCGCGCTCTAACCGTCTGAGCTACCTAGCCACGGGTGTTGCCGGGCCGCGTAGTTTAGCGGCTCTGAGGTAGCGGGTAAATGGCGCGGTTGCCGGCGGCGGCGGCACTGTGGAAGAATCCGGGCATGATTTGCGGAGTTTGCGTGTGATCGATCCGGATGGCTATCGCCCGAATGTCGGCATCATCCTGGTGCGCGACGACGGTTCGGTGTTCTGGGCGCGGCGCGCCTACCGGGACGGTTGGCAGTTCCCGCAAGGCGGCATGAACAGCGACGAGACGCCGCTGGAGGCTATGTACCGCGAGCTGGAAGAAGAAACCGGATTGCGTCCGGAGCATGTGCAAGTGCTGGGTGCGACGCCCGGCTGGTTGCGCTATCGCCTGCCGCACAAATACCTGCGCCACAAGGAAAAGCCCATGTGCATCGGGCAGAAGCAGGTGTGGTTCCTGCTGCGCTTCATCGGCCAGGAAACGCATGTGCGTCTGGATTCCACCGATTCGCCGGAGTTCGACCTGTGGCGCTGGGTGGATTTCTGGTATCCGCTGGCCCACGTCGTGCCGTTCAAGCGCGACGTCTACGAGCGTGCCCTGCGGCATCTGGCGCCGCTGGCCGAAGCGTTGCGCGCGAGCGTGAATCTGGACATCGTTTCCGGCTGATTGCCCGGGGTCAAGCCGCGCTCTTCGCGAGCAACGATTGCAACTCCGCGTGCACGCGCGCGAACGTGCGCGACAGTTCAGCCACCAGCATCGGCGCCTCGCTGCCCAGGTCGCCGCTGCGCGCGCCGTGTTCCAGGCGCTTGGCCAGTTCCGCCAGACTCAGCGCGCCGAGGTTGGCGCTGGTGGACTTGAGCGAGTGCGCCGGCGCGATTAGGCCTTGGTTGTCGGCAGTGCCAGCAGCTTGTTCCAATAACGCGATCGACTTGGGCGTGTCTTCCAGATACACGTGCACCAGGTCGGTGAATTCGTCACCCATCACTTCCAGCAAGTCGCGCACGACGTCGGCGTCGAGCGCGGCGCCCGGTGCGGAAATCGCCGGGATCGGCGGTGCGTGTGCGACGAACGCGGGCGCGGGCGTCGGCCGCGGCTGCGCCACGGTGCCGGTCGGCGTAGCTGGCGGCGCGCGTGACGTGGCGCCGGCCGGGATCCAGCGGCGCAGGGTTTGTTCGAGCAGGGCGCGGTTGAGCGGCTTGGATAGGTAATCGTCCATGCCCGCGCGCAGGCATTTCTCGCGGTCGCCGGCCATCGCGTTCGCGGTCATCGCGATCACCGGCATGTGTTTCGACGATTTTGCGGTTTCGTTCTGACGCAGGATGCGAACGGCCGTATAGCCGTCCATCACAGGCATCTGGCAATCGAGCAGGACGACGTCGAAGGCATCGTGCTCGAGCGCATCGAGCGCTTCCTTGCCGTTTTCGGCGACCGCGAAACTCAGGCCGAGCAGGGTGAGCAGGCGCTGCGCGACCTGGCGGTTGACCGGATTGTCTTCGACCAGCAGTGCGTGTCCGCCGAGGGCTTGCGCGACGGCAGGCGCGGCTTCGATCTGCACCAGCGGCGCGGCTTCTTCGGGCGCAGCGAATTTCTCCGCGGTTTCGCTGGCGCCGAGCAGCTTGAGCAGGGCGGCGCGTTGTTCGCCTTCGCCAGCCTCGCGTGAAATGGTCGCGGCGCGCGCCTCGTTCGTCCATTCCGCGGGCGTGGGCTCCGCTGCGGTCAACAGCGCGCAGTGCACGCGATTGAGTGCCGGTTCGCGCACCACGTTGCGCAACAGGCCGGCAGCGGCCGTGGCCGGAATCGCCGCGCTGTCCACGATCAGCAGGTCGTAAGCCCAGGATTCGCCCATGTTCGCCGCCGAGCGCAACTTGCCGAGCGCGTCCGGTGCGGCCGCGGTCTGCTGGAAGGTCACGCCCCAGGCCGCCATCTGGCTGGTCAGCCGGCGCATCAGCGCGGCATCGGTGCAAAGCACCAGCGCGCGCGCGCCGTGCAGCTCGCGGCGCACGCCGGCGACGTCGCCGAGCGCCTTGGCCAGCGGCACGCTGAACCAGAACATCGAACCCTTGCCGGGTTCGGAGCGCACACCGATCTTGCCGTGCATCAGGTCGACGATGCGCTTGCAGATGACCAGACCGAGGCCGGTGCCGCCGTGGATGCGCGTGGTCGAAGCATCGGCCTGCGAGAACGGCTGGAACAATTTCGCCGCGGCGTCGGGCGCGATGCCCACGCCCGTGTCCCTGACTGCGAACAGTACCTCGTAATGCGTGCGCGTCTCGCCGCGCTTGCTGACGTGGATTTGCACCGAGCCGCGCGCGGTGAACTTGATCGCGTTGCTGACCAGGTTCGTGAGCACCTGGCGCAGGCGCGTGGGATCGCCGCGCACGGCTAGGCGCACGCCGGGTTCGATCGCTACGCTCAAGGCCAGGCCCTTGGCTTCGGCGGATTTCGCCATCAGGCGCTGCACCGCGTCGAGCAACTCGCGCAGGTTGATGCCCACGTTTTCGAGTTCGAGCTTGTTCGCCTCGATCTTGGAATAGTCGAGGATGTCGTCGACGATGCGCAGCAGTTCGCGCGCCGACTTGTACGCGGTTTGCAGGTAGTCGCGCTGGTCCGGGCCGAGTTGGGTCGAGAGCAGGATGTCGAGCAGCGGGATTATGCCGTTGAGCGGCGTGCGGATCTCGTGGCTCATCGTGGCCAGGAATTCGCTCTTGGCCATCATCGCGCTTTCCGCGGCCTGCTTGGCCTGCATCAATTCCGCTTGCACACTGCGCAGTTTCTCGAGTTCCGCGCGCAGGTCTGCATCGATTGCCGCCGTGGCAACGGCGGGTTTGGCGGTGAATGCCGGCGCCGGCACTGGCGCGGGCGGCGCCGGCATTTCCAAATCGTCGGGTTGCGCGTACACATGCCAACCCAGCCAGCCGCCAAGTGCGGCGGCGAGCAACAGTGGCGCGATCCACAGCGCCTGTGTCGGTGGCAGTGCGAACGGCGCGCCCAGGGCAAGGGCGACGACGATCGCGAGGCTCGCGCGCACGATCCACGGCGCCGCCGGACGCAGGCGCTGCAGGATGGTGCCGCGCGCGTCAGGCGGTGGCGGCATGGAAGTCGAAGCTCATGTCCTGACCGGCCTGCTGGATGAAATCGCCTTGCAGATAATCGACGCCGGTCGTCCACAGCAGCGAGGCGGTTTGCGCGTCCTCGATCAGCGGTGCGATCACGCGCAGGCCGCTGTCGTGCGCGCGCGTCACGATCTGGCGCAATTCCTCGTGCAACGCCGGATCGCGCAGTGCCGTGCCGCTGTAGCGTTGCGCGAGTTTCAGGTAATTGGCCGGCAGGTGCTGCAACAGTTGCAATGAGGCCGGATTCGCATCGATGGCGGCCAGCGAGACGCCCACGTTCAACGCGCGCAGGGCGGTGGCGAACGCGGTCGCTTCGCGCACATGCGAGATGACTTCGGGCAGGCGGAATTCGAGTACCAGGCGTTCGCCGGGCAGGCGCCGCGTCTCCAGCATCTGCCCGATCCACGCCGCCCGCTGCGGATCGCGCGCGGCCTCGATCGACTGGCCGGCGAACAGGGTGACCGGACGGTGCTGGCGCGCTCGCTCGGCGATTACCAGCAGACAGCGCGATACCACCCAGCGGTCGATGTCGGCGGCGAGTCCGGCGCTGTCCGCCACCGGCAGGATTTCGGCCGCCGTGTGCAGTTTGCCGCCGTCGCCGCGCAGGCGCAGCAAGGCCTGGAATTGCTCGTCCTCGCCACCTTGCAAGGCCACCATCGGCTGGAACAGCAGCTGGAAATCCTCGGCCTTGAGCGCCGCGCGAATCAGTTCGACCAGTGGTTCGTCGCCTGTCGCCGGCGCCGTGGTTGCGGTCCGATAGACGCCAATGTGGGTGTTCGTGCGCGTGCGCGCTTCCACCAGCGCGCGTTCGGCAGCGTTGAGCATGGTGCCGACGTCGCCCAGACCCGCGCCGAAGCCACAGATGCCGAAACTCAGGGACACCGCGAGCGACTTGCCTTCGTGCTCGAACACCTCGCGCGTGGTGCGCTCGCGCAGATCCGTCGCCAGGCGCGCGAGCGCGTCCGCGTCGCCCTGGCACAGCAGCACGAAGCTGGTGTCGCCGTAGCGCGCGGCCAGATCGTGCGCGCCGATGTGCGCGGCGAGAAAGGCGCCAACTTGGTTGAACAGCGCGTCGAAACTGGTCAGGCCGATGCGTTCGCGGATTTGTCCGGCGCCGTCGAGCTCGATGTAGATCAGGCCGCCATCGGCCTCGTCGCCGGCGAGCATCGCGTTGAGCCGGTCGAGGACGTGGGCGCGCTGGTACAGGCCGGTCACCGGGTCGCGCGGATTGCTCGCCTGCGCGCGGCGGCCGAGCGTGCGCGAGCGGCGCACGCGGTTCGTCACCGCGGAAATCAGGTGCTTGGGTCGGATCGGCTTGGACAGGAAATCGTCGCCGCCGGCATTGAGCGCCTCGAAGTGTTTTTCCTCATCGTGCTCGCCCGAAAGGAACACGATCGGCGTGTTGATGAACGCTTCGCGCTCGCGGATGATCGCGGTGAGTTCCATGCCCGAGCAATTGGGCATGTACAAATCCATGAGGATCAGTTCGGGTTTGAATTCGTCGAGCTGGTCGAGCGCGGCGAGCGGATCGGTCGCCGCCAGCGTATGCATCCCGGCCTTGCGCAGGATCGATTCGGCGAACATCGCCTGCGAACGGTCGTCCTCGACGATCAGCACGCGGAAGGGATCGGATGTTTCCGTATCCAGCAATTCGGCGATGCGGCCCATCACGTCGCCGGACTGCGCCGGCAGCGGAATGAAGCTATCCGCGCCGGCACGCATCGCGCGCAGGCGCACCGGCAATTCGACGGAATCGGAAAACGCGAGCAGGGCCAGGCGCCGGCCCAGCCGCGCGCGCGCGGCCTTGACCATTTCGCCGACGGATTCGAGCGCGTCCTGGAATGGCGCATCGACGACGACGAGGTGCGGCGCGAACGCGGCGAGCACTTCCTTGAGTTCGTCGACGCGGTCGAGCAGGGTCAATTCGTATCCGGCGGCCTCGATTTTCTGGTCGATCTCGCAGGCCAGCGGGTTGCCGTCGCTCAAATGGAACACCTTGCGTTGCTCGGCGGTGGTCGGCGCTGCCGTAACCGGTGCCGCGACGGGTATCGCAGGCGCTGGCGATTTTTGCGCGGGTACCGCGGCGGGCGCTGGCGTCGCCGGTTTCGGTATGGTCGCCGGAGCCGGCCGTGCGGGCGCGGGCCCGAAGCGCTTCCAGTATTCCGGCGGCGGCGTCACCTGCAGCGGATAGTTGCCGGCGCGCGCGGGCGCCACCGTCAGTTGCGCGGCCTGGGTGACCGCCGGTTCGATGTGGCGTTCCTCGTGCTGCGTGATCAGCAGGTCCAGCCCCGCCAGTTGCATCGTGAAGGCTTCGGTCTGCGCAACGTTCGGGATCGTGACGTTCTGCGCGAACGGCGCGAGGAAATTTTCCATCGCGAACAGGCGTTCGCCGACATCGAGCAGGCCGTAACGGCCGCAGGCACCGGCGAGCGTCTGCAATTCGCGAAACAGGATCGACAGCGCGTTGATGTCCCAGCCCTGCGTGCACAGGCGCAAGCCGCGCTTGCGCAAGGTCTCCAGGCGCTTGGGCAGGTGCCGCACGAAAGCCAGCCGCAGCTCCGCCGCTTGTTGGGTGTCGTCCTGTTTGTGCATGGGTTCCGCCGTTTGTCCGCACTATACCGGTTCGGCGGCGCCCGATAAACGGCGGAAAACGGGGCCGGATCGGCCGGCCGGTCAGCCAGGTTTGACCACCGCGAGCACGACGATGGCGATCAGCAAGATTCCCGGAATTTCGTTGAATACGCGCAGCCAGCGCGAGGATCGCGCGCAGGCGTCGGCGGCGAACTGGTCCTTCAGGCGTACCAGATAAAAATGATAGGCGACGAGCAGCACGACCAGGGTGAGCTTGGCGTGCAGCCAGGGCTGTTTGAGAAAGGCCGGCGCCAGCGCCAGGGTCCAGATGCCGAACACGACCGCCAGCGCGCCGCCGATATGCGTGATCATGAGCAGGCGCCGTTCCATGATCTTCAGCTGCGCGCGCACCGCCGCGTCAGCGGATTCGACGTGGTAGACGAACAGGCGCGGCAGGTAGAACAGGCCGGCGAACCAGGTCACGACGAAGACGACGTGCAGGGCCTTGATCCAGAGATAGGGCATGGTGGATTCCGCGAACAGGCGACGCGCCGATTGTCGCACAGGCATGGTTTCGTGATCAGTTCGCTTGACGCCCGCGCGCGGCGGCGGCTATAACGCTTGGCTCCGCCGGCCACGTGCCGCTCCCGCACCATTGTCCATGGCCAAGGTTCTGCCACCGCCCATCCTCGTGGTGCGCACGCAACGTCCCGCGCGGCGCTGGCGCTGGGCGTTCGCCGTCGCGTTGTTGTGGCTGGCCTCGCTCGCCGGTGCCTTGGTGCTGCAGCACTGGCTGGTCGGCGTTGATGAACACTTGGGCACGGCGCGCGCACAGAAGGATCATGACGCCCAACTGCAGAAGGTCGCCATCGCCGAACGCGCCGAGCAGGTGGCACGCGCGGCGAACGCCGATTTGCAGCAGAGCCTGCGCGACCGCCAGGAGGAAATCGCCGGCCTGCGCGCGGACCTCGCGTTCTACAGCAAACTCACGGATGGCCGCAGCAAGCCGGAAGGTCTGGCCGTGCACGGCGTGCGCATGGCCACCGGTGCAACGCCGGGCGTCTACAATTTCACGGTGACGCTGACGCAGACGCTCAAGTCTGGCCAGGTCGCCAGTGGCCGGCTGAAACTCGCGGTCGATGGCATTCGCGCCGGCAAGCTGGCGACGTTGGCATGGACCGATCTCGCGCCAAACCAGGACGCGTCCGGACTGCCGTTCTCGTTCAAGTATTTCCAGCAAGTGGGCGGGACCGTGATGCTGCCCACCGGATTCACCCCCAACCGGGTCCATGTCGAGGCCGATGCCGGCGGCGACATGGGCCGCGCCGTCCAGGATTTCACCTGGACCGACGCGCTTGCCGACCAGGAGCCCGCCGATGTTCAGCAATAACCGCAAACCCGCGAATGCGCCCACCGACACCACGACGCTGATTGCGTCTGGCACCGCGATCAAGGGCGATATCGTGTTTTCCGGACGCCTGCACGTCGACGGCAAGATCGAAGGCGCGATTCGCGGCGATGGCCCGCAGGCGATGCTGACCCTGTCCGAGCACGCCGTCGTCACCGGCGAGGTGCAGGCGCCGCATATCGTGGTCAATGGCGCGATCACCGGCGATGTCACGGCCTCCGAGCGCCTGGAACTGGCCAGCAATGCGCGCGTGGAAGGCAATGTCTACTACAAGTTGCTGGAAATGTCGGCCGGTGCGCAGATCAACGGCAAGATGGTGCATCGCGCCGAGCCGCCGAAGCAGCTCCCAAAACCCGAGCAAAAGGCATCGTCCTCTTGAATTCCGCGCGCCGCGGCGCGATCTTGCACGCATGAACGAAACCCCGGACTACCTCTCGCTCGAAACCCCGCTCGTGTTCACCGACGCGGCCGCGCACAAGGTGCGCGAGCTGATCGCGGAAGAGAGCAATCCGAATCTCAACCTGCGTGTGTACATCTCCGGCGGTGGCTGTTCCGGCTTCCAGTACGGATTCACGTTCGACGAGCAGCGCGCCGACGACGACCTCGCCGTGGTCAAGGACGGCGTGACCCTCGTGGTCGATCCGTTGAGCCTGCAATACCTGATGGGCGCGGAAGTCGATTACATCGAGAGTTTGCACGGCGCGCAGTTCGTGATCCGCAACCCGAACGCGAAGACGACGTGCGGGTGTGGGTCATCATTCGCCGTGTGAGCGTCGTCGCATGATGTCCAGCGCGCGCAGCCGTGGGAACGCTTTTGCGGCGCTGGAACTCGACCGCGCCAGCGATCTTCGCGAAAACCAGAGCTGGCTTGCCGAACACGCGCATTCGGCGCAGGCGCGCTTCCTCCTGCTCGATGCGGAGGGCCGTGCGCTGCTGTCGGCCGATCGCCGGCAGTTGTTCGCCTTCGATCGCGATGGCCGTGAACGCCTGGCGTCCGGCGCGGCGAGTTTTCTCGGGCGTGCGGGGGCGACGGATCATTTCGCGCTGGCGCTGGATGCCGACACGGCAGCGCGCGCCGCCGCGCAAACCGGCGGCGTGTTCGCCGACCTGCGCAGCGCCGGCGCCAGCCTGCCGGCTTTCGACGCCGGCCTGTTCGCCTATGCGCGCGGCCTCGCGCACTGGCAGCAGCGCACCCGCTTCTGCCCGGCCTGCGCCGCGCCGCTGCGCCTGGAAGCCGGCGGCCATCGTGCCCGGTGCACGAATCCACAATGCGGCATCGAACAATTCCCGCGCACCGATCCGGCGGTCATCATGATCGTCAGCGATGGCACGCGCTGCCTGCTCGGGCGCGGGCCGCAGTGGCCGGAGCGGCGCTTTTCCACATTGGCCGGTTTCGTCGAGCCGGGCGAGACGCTGGAAGACGCGGTGCGCCGCGAAGTGTTCGAGGAAGCCGGCGTGCGCGTGGGCGAATGCGACTACCATTCCTCGCAGCCGTGGCCGTTCCCGGCCTCGATCATGCTCGGTTTCACCGCGCAGGCCGAGGATGCGACGATCACGCTGGGATCCGAACTCGCCGAAGCGCGCTGGTTCGGCGCGGATGAACTCGTCGATGGAATCCGCAGTGGCGCACTCGGCATCTCCTCGCCGCTGTCGGTATCGTACAAATTGATCGAGCACTGGCTGCGCGAAGGCGCCGCGATCGAGTTGGCGGATGTCGTTGCGTCGTCCGCGCAGACGAAAGGGTAGAATCCGCGCATGGCGATCAAACTCGTTGCGATCCTGCTGATTCTGTTCGTCGCCCATGTGCTGCCGGACCTGGCGCGACTGCGCGATTATTCGTGGTGGCGCGCATGGCTGAGCTGGCTCGGGCCACCCGCTCCCGGCGTGGCGCTGGCGATCGGCGTTGGCTTGCCGGTGCTGGCCTGCTTGCTCGTGCAGGCGGGTTTGCGCACGTCGTGGTTCGGCCTGGTCGGATTCGTGTTCGCCGTCCTCGTGCTCTATTACTGCTGGGGTCCACGCGATCTGGAGCGCGACGTCGAAGCCGTCGACAAGGCGCCGGACAGTGCGGCGCGCCTCGTTGCCGCGCAGGCACTGCGCCGTGATGGCGACAATTCCGAGTTGCCGTTCGCCGCGGAAAACCTGGTTGCGGCGACGTTCGCTGCAGCGCTCACGCGCTGGTTCGGCGTGCTGTTCTGGTTCGCCCTGCTCGGCCCCTGCGGGGCGCTTTTGTATCGCCTTGCGCAACTTTTGGCCGCTGCGCCCGTCACGGACGAATCCGCGCTGGCGCGCAAGTTCGCCGCACTGCTCGACTGGCTGCCCGCGCACCTGATGGCGCTGGCACTGGCGCTGGCCTCGAATTTCGATGCGGTTTTCAGCGCTTGGCGCGACTACCACCGTGCGCATCCCCGCGGTTACGCGAACCTCGACCTTGGGTTTCTCGACGCGATCGGCCGCGCCAGCGTCGTCGCCGACGTTGCCGCCGACGGCCAGGCCGACGCGCAAAGCCCGCTGGTCGCGCTCGACGATGCCATGGTGCTGGTGCGCCGCGTGCTCGTCATCTGGCTGACGCTGATGGCGTTGGTCGTACTCGGCGGCTTTTTCTAGGAATCGAAGTTTCCGTTCGCCCTGAGCGTGGCGCCGAAGGGCAAGCGGCGTTTCGACTTCGCTCGCTGCGCGAGCTACGCTCAACGCGAACGGGTAGCTAGGCTGCTTCCCCCCGCAGTTCCCTGACTCTTTCTTCCAGCACCGCCGCGCTCGCGTCCCGTGCCGGCACCGCAGCGCCGGCGACGAGTTCGATGCGCGACCAGAACCGACGTGGCAGGCGCAGGCGTCCGATCGCCGAATCGCGGCGGCTAAAGATGCTGCCCCACAGGCCGCGCAGGGCGAGCGGCACCACCGGCACGGGCCGTGCGGCGAGGATGCGTTCCACGCCCGGCCGGAACGGCTGCATCGTGCCGTCGCGGGTGATGCCGCCTTCCGGAAAGATGCACACGATGTTGCCGTCGGCCAGTTCCTTGTCCACTTCGGCGAAGGCGCGTTCCATCAGCGCGGCGTCTTCCTTGGCGCCCGCGATCGGAATCGCCTTGGCCGCCTTGAACACCCATTTCAGGAACGGGATGTCGAAGATCTTGTAGTACATCACGAAGCGTACCGGCCGGCGCACGCAACCCATGATGATGAGCGGGTCCATGAAACTGATGTGGTTGCACACCAGCAGTGCCGGGCCGTGTTCGGGAATGTTCTGCAAACCTTCGGGGCGGATGCGGTACAGGGTGTTGATCAGCGCCCAGTCGATGAAGCGCAGCAGGAACTCCGGCACCAGCGTATAGATGTATACCGCGACCGCGGCGTTCATCAGCGCAGTGGCGAGCAGCAAGCCTGGAATGCTCAGGTTCACCGCGTTCAGCAGCAGCGCCGAGATGATTGCGGCGACAACCATGAACAGCGCGTTGAGGATGTTGTTCGCCGCGATCACGCGCGACACGCGCGCCGGATCGCTGCGCGACTGGATCAGGGCGAACAGCGGCACGATGAAAAAGCCCGAGAAAATCGCCATCAGCACGAGGTCGATCAGGATGCGCCAGACATGCGCTTGCGCGAGCATCTGCGCGATGGACAGGTTCAACTCGCCGACGCTGCCCGGATGGGCGAAGTACAAATCCACGCCGAACACGGTCATGCCGATCGAGCCGAACGGCACCAGTCCGATCTCGACCTTGTGACCGGACAATTTTTCGCACAGCACCGAACCCAAGCCGATGCCGATGGAGAACACGGTCAGGATCAGCGTGTACACGCCCGGCCCGCCGCCGAGCACGACCTTGGTGTAATTCGGCAATTGGGTGAAATAGATCGAGCCGTAGAACCAGAACCAGGACACGCCCAGGCACGACAGGAAGATCGAGCGGTCGGTGCGGATGTAGGCGACGTTGCGCCAGGTTTCGCTGAACGGGTTCCAGTTGAGCTTGAGGTTCGGGTCCGGCGCCGGCGCGCGCGGCATGGCGAGCGCGCAAACAAGGCCAATGATGGCGATGGCGATCGTGGCCCCGCCGACCAGCCATGCGCCGATGCCGTCGACACGGATCAGGCTGGTGCCGGCGATGGTGCCGAGCAGGATGGCGACGAACGTGGCCATCTCGATCAGGCCGTTGCCGCCGGTCAACTCGCGCTGATCCAGCACCTGCGGCAGCAGGCCGTACTTGAGCGGTCCGAACAGGGTCGAGTGCACGCCCATCATGAACAACATCGCGAGCAACAGCGGAATGCTGTGCGTGTGAAAACCGACGAAGGCGATGCCCATGATGCCGATTTCCAGCACCTTGACGAGTTGGGCGAGGCGGGCTTTGTCGAACTTGTCCGAGAGCTGGCCGCTGGTCGCCGAGAACAGCAGGAACGGCAGGATGAACAGTCCGGCGGCGAGGTTGGTGTAGAAATTCACGTCCTTGACCGTCAGTTGCGCGGTCAGGAACGCGACCAGGATGACCAACGCGTTCTTGAATACGTTGTCGTTGAACGCACCCAGCGCCTGGGTCAGGAAGAACGGGGCGAAGCGCCGCTCGCGCAGCAGGCGAAACTGGTTTTGCCCGGCCATCGTTTCCTCCCTTCCCGGAACCTTCGCTGAAGGGTAGCAAACCACACGCCTCGCGCGAACTGGCCCGCGTCGCCGCGCGTCGTTACACTTTGCGCCCCTGTTCGTCTCGCGGCCAATCCGATGAAGCGTTTGCGTATCCTGATTTGCATCGCGCTGTGCGCGATTTCCATGACCGGCTTCGCCGCTGCCGCCGACGATGTCCTGGTGCGCACGTTGCCCGTGCCGGACACCAGCAAGTTGTCGCCGGACCTGGCCAAGCAGGTTGCCTCGGCACGCGCGGATTTCGACAAGGTGCGCGTCGGCCTGATCGGCGACGACCTTGCTCTGGCCTATGCGACCATCGGTGCGGTGTATTTCCGCGCAGGGCTGGACGATGTAGCCGACATCGCCTTCCATGACGCGCACCAACTCGCACCCAGGGATGCGCGCTGGTTGTACCTGCGCGGCGTGGTCGCGCAGGCGCGCAAGAGCAACGCTGACGCCCGCGCGGACTTCGAAGCCGCGCTGGCGCTGGACAAGGTCTACCTGCCGATCCGTTATCGGCTGTCCGACACCCTCATCGACATGGGCAACCTGGATGCGGCGCACGCGGTACTGACCGGCGCGTTGCCGGCAGGCGAGAAGCAGGCAACGCTGTTCGCGATGCTCGGGCGCCTGGAAATCCGCCAGAAAAACTACCCGGCGGCGATCGAACACTTGCAGCAGGCGCTCACGCTCGAGCCGCAGGCGAATGCGCTGTACAAGGATCTCGCGGACGCCTACGCCGCGCAGGGCGACGCGACGCAAGCCAAGGCAGCGCAGGCCAAGGCGGGCGCGGTGCCGCCGAATCTGGCCGATCCGCTGGTGGCGGGAATCTTCGCCGCGCCGGCCGCACCGGCCTTGCACGGCACGCCGCTGCAGCAGGCGAAGCAGTTGCTGGCGCGGCGCGATTTCAGCCAGGCGCGCGACAAGGCCGCGGAAGCCGCCGAGGCGAATCCGCAGGATGCGGAAGCCTATGCCCTGATGGCGCGCCTGGACGGCCTCATGGGCAGGCGCTATTTCGCCGATGACGAAGCCGCGCAGGCGCTCAAATTGAGTCCTGACGGCGCCAGCGCGAACCTCAGCCAGGGCATGGTCCACGAATTCGCCGGCGCAGCCGCCAAGGCATTGCCGTTCTACCAGCGCGCCGTGCGTGCCGATGCCGATCAACCCGATGCACGCCTGCTGCTGGGCAATGCGCTGATGCGCAAGGGTGACTACGTGCAAGCGGCCGAGCAATACCGGCAGCTCGTGCGCATCCTCGACGGCGATGCCGGCGCCGAAGCGCGCCTGGCCGCCGCACAGGCCATGGCCGGGCAATGCCGCGCTGCCTTGAGCGAGGTCAATCGGCGCCTGGTCAAGCGCGCGCAGGACGGCGACCTGATGCAGATATTCGTGCGCCTGGCCAGCACCTGCCCGGCCGCCACCGCGGACGAACGCGGCATGGCGCTCGATTACGCGCAGGCCTTGTACCGGCAGCGTCCGGATGCGGGCGACGCCACCGCGCTGGCGCTGGCGCAGGCGGCGAACGGCAAGTTCGACGATGCGCAGAAATCGCAGGCCCAGGCGATCTACGACGCGGCGCGCATGAACGACACCGCGCGCGCGGCCATGTTCCGCAAGACCATGCAGGATTTCGTCGCGAAGAAAGTACCGGCACAGCCGTGGCCTGCCGAGCACCCCAACATGAATCCGCCGCCGCTCGAAACGTTCGCGACGCCGCCGAAAAAGTCCTGACGTTGCCAAGCCGCGCCGATTTCGTCAGCATTGGCGCATGGGTGGATGGCGCGAACGCTGGCGAAACTGGTGGCGCAAACCGCAGGCTGCGGCGGCGCCGGTCACGACGGGCGTGGTCTGGAAACTGCGCGTCGAGCGCGATCGCGCCGCGATCGGGCGCTTCAACGAGCGCATGGAAAAGACCCTGCTGCCGAGCGTGCCAGAAACCGCGCTGCGCGCCTTGCAGATATCCGTCGATGAACTGCTCACCAACGTGCTGATGCATGCGCAACAGGCATCCGGCACGATCGACCTGCAACTGGCACGTTCGCCCGGCGCGGTGGACGCAACCATCGAGTACTTCGCCGAACCCTTCGATCCGACCACCTGGCAGGCGCCGCCGGACGGCGACAGCATCGACACCGCGCGCATCGGCGGCCACGGCATTCCGCTGGTGCGCCATCTGATGGACGATTTCCGCTACGAACACGTGGACGGACGCAATATCCTGCATTTGCGCAAGAAATGTTGACGGTTGCCAGTAGTCGGCCCCATCATCCGCGCCGAGTCTTGACCAACTGACAGGGGCATTCCAATGCGCAACGTAGCGACACTGATCGCAAGTCTCGTCCTGGGCGTCGCGGCAGTACCTGCGCAGGCGACCGTCGCCGTGCTCAATCAATGGCATCTGGGCGAAGCCGATGCGGGCGCCAGCGCGGGTGGCGCGGGCGCGGCTGCCACCGTCGACAGCGTCGGCGGCTTCAACCTGAACAAGGTTGGCACACCGGCTTACGCTGCGGACGTGCCGGCAAATATCGGCAGCTCCTTGTCGATGGCGTTCAACGGCACCACCGACCAGTACCAGAACACCTCCGGCGTCGCCTCGACCCTGACCGACGACTTCGGCGTGGAAGCCTGGGTCAAGTGGAATGCCGGTACGCCCGGCTCCGTCTCGATCATTTACAACGGCAACAGCTCAACCAGCGGCTGGGGCATTTA
>DATJIL010000070.1:0-4859 GCA_035493385.1 Rudaea sp. | reverse complement strand
CGGGCGCCTGGTCTACAAGCTCGCCGTGCGCAAGGATTCGGGCTACTGGTTCTTCCTCAAGTACGACACCACGCAGGAACGCCGCAGCCAGCGCCTGCTCGAAGGCGCGTTGATCGCCGCGGTGTTCGCATTTCTGCTGCTGTCGATCGTCATCGGGTACTGGCTGTCGCGACGCGTGATGAGTCCGGTCACCGATCTCGCCCGCCGCGTGCAGGCGATGGGGCGTAGCGGCAAGGCCGAGCCGCTGGCGCCGCATTTTGCCAACGACGAGGTCGGCGCACTTGCCGCCGCGTTCGACGATTACGCGCGCAAGCTCACCGCGTTGGTCGAACGCGACCGCGAATTCAACGCCGACGTCAGCCACGAGTTGCGTACGCCGCTGGCGGTGATCGCCACGACCACCGAACTGTTGCTCAACGCCGAGAACCTCACCGGCAAGGTGAGTGAGCGCTTGAAGCGCATCGAGCGCGCCTCGCGCCAGTCCACCGAACTGACCAATGCATTGCTGTTGCTCTCGCGCAGCGAACGCTCGCCGCCCGTCGACGGCGAAACCACGGATGTTGCCCAGGTCGTCGAACAGGTCATCGATGTCTACCGTGCACACCTGGGCAAGAAACCGGTCGAAGTCAGGATGGAAGTGGAGCATCCTGTCGAGGTTGTTGCACCGGCCTCAGTCGTCGCGGTGGCACTCGGCAACTTGATCGGCAACGCGTTCAAGTACACGCAGGCCGGCGAAGTCGTCGTGACGGTCGGTGCGGGTGGCGGCAAGCTCACGGTCGAGGACACCGGTCCCGGCATCAAGCCTGAAGATGCCGAAAAACTCTTCGAGCGCGGCGTGCGCGGAGAGGGTGCCGGCGGCAAGGGCGCGGGACTGGGCCTCGCCATCGTGCGGCGTCTGTGCGAGCTCTACGACTGGCGCGTATCGCTCGCACCACGGCCGCAGGGTGGGGCAGTGGCGACGCTGGATTTCAGGCTGAAGGCATAACCTTACAAAATTCCGTTCGTCCTGAGCGTAGGCGCGTAGCGCCGAAGTCGAAGGACACTCGGCGTTTCGACTTCGCTCGCTGCGCGAGCTACGCTCAACGCGAACGGATTCTGGCCTAGACGTATTCCAGCCAGCCGTATTTGTCCGGCGTCGAGCCGTCGAATAGGCCGAAGAACATCTTTTGCATCTTCGCCGTGACCGGACCTGGCTTGCCCGTGCCGACCGGCTTGCCGTCCACCGAACGAATCGGCGTGATCTCCGCCGCGGTGCCGCACATGAAAAGTTCGTCGCACAGGTACAGGTACTCGCGTGGGATGTCGCGCTCGACGACGTCGATGCCTGCGTCGCGCGCCAAGGTCATCAATGAATTGCGCGTGATGCCGTTGAGCAGCGCGGCGCTGACCGGCGTCGTGTGCAGGGCGCCGTCGAAGACCATGAACAGGTTCTCGCCCGCGCCCTCACTCAACAATCCGGTCGACGCCAGCGCGATGCCTTCGCCGAAGCCCAGGCGCCGTGCTTCGCGCGCGATGAGCTGGCCGGAAAGATAATTGCCGCCGGCTTTCGCGCCGGCCGGAATCGTGTTCGGCGCAAAACGCTGCCAGCTCGACACGCAGGCGTCGATGCCGGCATCGACGACGCCGGCGCCGAGGTATTGGCCCCTGTCCCAGGCCGCCACGGCCACGTCGGTCGGGCATTCGGCGGATAGGCCAAAACCGCCGAGGCCGCGAAACGCCACTGGTCGCAGATACGCCTTCTTCAGATCGTTCGCCTTGATCACGTCGCGGCTGGCCTGCGCGAGTTCGTCCTGCGCGAACGGTACCGGCAGATCGTATATTTTCGCGGAGTGATACAAGCGCTTGAGGTGATCGCTCAAGCGGAAAATCGCCTGGCCCTTGGGCGTGGCATAGCTGCGGATGCCCTCGAACACCGACGAGCCGTAATGCACGGCATGCGCCATGACGTGCGTCGTCGCTTCGGCCCAGGGTTTGATCTTGCCGTTGTGCCAGATGTACGGCGGATATTCTCGGGCCATGGCGGTTCTCCGTGTGCAGTGCAGTTGCCAATTATGGCATGCTCCGCGTTTTTGCCGATCCGGGAACCGCGCATGAGCGAGCACGACATCCTTCTCACGGCCGCATTCGCGCTGATCGCGCTGCTGTATTCCAGCGTCGGCCATGCGGGCGCGTCCGGCTACCTTGCGGTGATGGCGCTGGCGGAGCTTGCGCCGGCACAGATGAAGCCGGTCGCGCTGATCATGAATACGGCGGTGGCGGCGATCGGTACCTACAATTTCTGGCGCGGCGGCTGGTTCCGCTGGCGCCTGTTCTGGCCGTTCGCGCTGACCTCGATTCCGCTCGCGCTCGTCGGTGGTGCGATCACGCTGCCGGACATCTACTACAAGCCGCTGGTCGGCGCGGTGTTGCTGTATTCCGGCGCACGCCTGCTGTTTCCGCCGCGTGGACGCGAGACGGATTTGCATCCGCCGGCGATTCCGGTCGCGGTCGGCGCGGGCGCGGGGCTGGGATTCCTCTCTGGCCTCACCGGCGTCGGCGGCGGAATTTTCCTGAGCCCGCTCGTCGTGCTGCTCGGCTGGGGCAACGTGCGTGAGGCCTCGGGCGTGGCCGCTCCGTTCATCCTCGTCAATTCCATCGCTGGCCTGATCGGACGCGGGCTCGTCAACACCGCGATTCCCGGTCCGACGTTGCCGTGGCTCGCCGCCGTGCTGGTCGGTGGCGTGGTCGGTTCCTGGCTCGGCAGCCGGCGCCTGCCGATGCCGTCGATCCGGCGCCTGCTTGCGATCGTGCTGTTTCTGGCCGGCGCCAAGATGCTGTTCGGGCTAGGCTAGATTCTCTCGCAGACGGCCAATGTGGCTTTGGCCCGATTCAACGTATAAAAATGGATTCCCGGCGCACCGCCGACAACGAGTTTTCGGCACAACTCCGCGACTACGTCGGCGCCGAATTCGCGGATCCCCTCAACGTCGTCGCGGTAGGCCTCAAGGCGCTTGGCGATCCAGCGCGGGATTTCCGCGCCGCACATGTCCGAGAATCGGCGCAGTTGCGCGTATTGCGAGATCGGCATGACGCCCGGCACGATGGGAATGTTTATGCCGTGCTTGCGCGCTTCGTCGATGAAACGAAAGTAGGCGTCCGGGTTGTAGAAATATTGCGTGATCGCGCCGTTCGCGCCGGCCTTCACCTTGGCCGCGAAATTCCGGATGTCGGCATGCGCGTCGCCGGCCTGGGGGTGCATCTCCGGATAGCAGGCGACCTCGATGTGAAAGAAACCGTCGCATTCGCGGCGGATGAATTCCACGAGTTCACTGGCGTAGCGGAAGTCGCCGTAGCTGGCCATGCCCGAGGGCAAATCTCCGCGCAGCGCGACGATGCGCTTGCAGCCCATCGCCTTGTACTCGTCGAGCAGTTGGCGGATTTCCGCGCGCGTGCCGCCCATGCACGACAGGTGCGGCGCGGCGTCGAGGCCGTGCGCATCGCGCAGATGGCGCACGATCTGCGGCGTGTACGCCAGCGTCGAGCCGCCCGCGCCGAAGGTGACGCTGACGTAGTCGGGCTTGAGCGCCTTGAGTTTCGGCAGCGCGGCTTCTAGCGTGGCTTTCTGCTCGTCGGTTTTCGGCGGAAAGAATTCGAGGCTGATCGGCGACATCGCGGGCAATGGGCAGCAGTGGTTACCGCAGTATATCTCTTCGTCGCGATGAAGCGATATTCGAACATGCACTCCGGCGCGCAGGGCGCGCCGGAGTGCCGCACGATCAATTCATCTTGCCGAAACGTCCGCTGTTGAAATCCACCATCGCCTGCTGGATTTCGTCCGTCGTGTTCATCACGAACGGGCCGTAGCCGACGATGGGTTCGTCGATGGGTTCACCGCTGAGCACGACCAGCTTGGCGTCGTTGTTCGCCTCGATCTGCACGCCGCTGCCGCTGTGGTCGAACAGCACGAGTTGCGCGTCGCGCGCGAGTTGCGCGCCGTTGATCTGCACGGTGCCGCTGAGCACCGCAACGGCCAGCGTGCGCCCTTCGGCGACGTCGAAGCGCGCCGTGCTGCCCTGTTTCAGGCGCACATCCCACACGTCGATTGGCGTGAAGGTGCGCGCCGGGCCGCGTTGCCCCGCGTATTCGCCGGCAATCACGCGCAGCGAGCCCGCGCCGTCGGGCAATTCGACCGTCGGGATGTCGCGGTTGAGCAGGGTCTGGTAACCCGGCGTGGCCATCTTGTCTTTCGCCGGCAGGTTCACCCACAACTGCACCACTTCGAATCTGCCGCCCTTGCGCGTGAACTCGGGTGAATGGAATTCCTCGTGCAGGATGCCCGCCGCCGCCGTCATCCATTGCACGTCGCCGGGACCGATCATGCCGCCCGCGCCGGTGGAATCGCGGTGCGTGACTTCGCCGTCGTAGACGATGGTGACGGTCTCGAAACCGCGATGCGGATGCTGGCCGACGCCGCGCGGACGCGCCGCCGGGGTGAAATCCATCGGTCCCGCGTAGTCGAACAGCAGGAACGGGCTCGTGTGCTTGCCATGGCTGTCGTAGGAAAACAGCGAGCGCACCGGAAAACCGTCGCCAACCCAATGCTGGCGCGGCGCGGAGTAGACGCCTTGAATCGCTTTCATGCGGGAGTCCTCTGAATCAAGGTACCCAATGTATGCGCGAAATTGCGGTTTGCAATGGTGGATCCATTGGGCTGCGCTTGCCTCGTCTTCGCTTTGAAAGCCGGCTTTCGATCCCGACACATTTTCATGTATTTAAACCTACTCTGACCCCGTTTTCCGGCGCGCCATCAGGCCGCTAGCCGCATGCCGCTCAGGCTCACTTTCGGCTTGAGCCCCGCGCGCGCCGCCAGCGTCAGCAGC
>DATJIL010000069.1:0-9474 GCA_035493385.1 Rudaea sp. | reverse complement strand
CGCGCGCCGCCCTTGTCGTCGACCAGGTACATTACCGTGACCGGGCCGGTCGCGCGCGGCATCACCATGTGCACGGACTTGAACTTGCCGACCGGACAGCACTGCACGTAGCTGATATCGGCGGGCACCTGGGCCAGGTCGACGCCGCGCTTGGCGAACGCCTTGCGCACGTCGCCGGCAGCGATCGGCGCGGTCATGGCCAGCGCCGGCGCTTCCGCGCCGAGCATGTGCGCGATCGCCGCATCGCCCAGCGGCTGCGCGCGCGTGACGCGCCAGCCGACGCCCACGGCAAGCACGGCGGCCGCGGCGAGCGTGAGCCAGCCAGCCCCGCTGGCCCAGCGCCGGCGTTCGCGGCGCTGCTGCGTGGCCTGCGCGAGCAAGATGGATTCGGCCAGGTTCGACGGCGGCGGAATCGCCAGCGCGCGACCCAGCGTAGCCTCGAACGCGAGTGCGTCCGCCTGCGCCTGCGCACAGCGCGGACATGCGCGCGCGTGCGCGACGAAATCCGCGTCGTTCGACTGCGGATGGATGTTCAGTTCGCGGCGGAATTCAAGACAGTTCATGACAGTTGTGCTTCTTTCACGTCACCGGCGAGCATGCCTTTCAGTTTTTGCCGCGCGCGGAAGACTTGCGTCATCACCGCGGCCGGCGTGATGTTCAGCTCCCGCGCGATCTCCTCGCAGGAAAATCCGCCGAGCACCTGCATCAGCAGCGGCTCGCGGTACTTGGCATCCAGCCGTTGCATCGCGGCGCGGATCAGACCGTCCTCGCCGACCGATTCCGGCGTATGCGTCTCGCGCTCGTCGGCGATGTCCACGTCGTCCACGTCCGCGAACTGCGGCGTCTTGCGCTCGTACAGGCGCGCGTGCTCGCGGCGCAGGATCGTGATCAGCCAGGCCTTTGCCGACGCGGTGTCGCGCAGGCTGTCCAGCGAACGCCACGCGCGCAGGAAGGTCTCCTGCACCAGGTCGTGCGCCAGCGCATCCTCGCCGCACAGCCAGTAGGCATAGCGGTACAGGTCGCCGGACAGGCCGCGCACCAGCGCGTCGAATTGCCGCTGCTTGCTGCTCACAACCGATTTAGACCCGTCGGTGGCCATCGATCTTTCAGCGGATTTTCTCGAGGATGCCCTCGAGTTCTTCCAGGGAGTGGTAGGCGATGACGAGCTTGCCGCGCCCGCCGCGGCCGTGCTGGACGCTGACCTTGGCGGCGAGTTTTTCGGCGAGTTCGCGTTCCAGCGCGACGATATCGGCGTCGCGCGCCGGCGCGGCTTTCGCCTTGGCTTTTCCTTTCGGCTCGCTCTGGGCGCGACGCGCGGCCTCCTCGAGTTCACGCACGCTCCAACCGCGTTCGGCGGCTTGTTTGGCCAGTTGCGCCGCCAGTTTCGGTTCCAGAGTGACCAGTGCGCGCGCATGGCCCATGTCGATCCGGCGTTCCGCCAGAAGCTGTTTCACCGCCTCGGGCAGGCCAAGCAGGCGCAGCAGGTTCGCCACCGCCGCGCGCGAACGGCCGATCTTGTCCGCGGCCTGTTCCTGGGTGAACTTGAACTCGGCCATGAGTTGCTTGAGCGACTGCGCCACTTCCAACGGCGCCAGATCCTCGCGCTGGATGTTCTCGACCAGTGCGATCAGCGCGACCTGCGAATCGGTCAATTCGCGCACCAGCGCGGGAATCTCGGTCAGGCCCGCCTGCTTCGCCGCGCGCCAGCGTCGCTCGCCGCCGATGATCTCGAACTTCTGCGCGCCGACCGCGCGGACAAGTATCGGATCGAGCACGCCGTGTTCGCGGATCGAGGCGACGAGCTCGTCCAGCGGTTCCTGCGCGAACGCCTTGCGCGGCTGGTATTTGCCGGCTTGCAGGCTGCCGATCTTGAGCGAGCGGTACTCGCCGGCGGCCTCGGGACCCGAATCGGCCTCCGGCCCACCGAGCAGGACGTCCAGATCGCGCGCGCCCAGGCCGCGCCGTTTTGCTGCAGACATTCTTGTTCCTTTAGTTCACGTGCGCCGTGCCGACGTGCGGCGCTGCGCCGCCACGTTCGCGCCGGATCATCTCGCCGGCGAGGCCGAGGTAGGCGATCGCGCCGCGCGATTCGCGGTCGTACAGGTTGATCGGCTGGCCGTGGCTAGGCGCCTCGGCGAGGCGGATGTTGCGCGGGATGATCGAGCGCAGCAGCTTGTCGCCAAAATGTTTGGTCAACTGCGCCGAGACGTCGTTCGCAAGGTTGTTGCGCACATCGTACATGGTGCGCAGCAAGCCTTCGATTTCCAGATGCGGATTCAGGCGTGCGCGCACTGCCTTGATCGTTTCGAGCAGGCTGGTCAGTCCCTCGAGCGCGAAATACTCGCACTGAATCGGGATCAGCACGCTGTGCGCCGCGGTGAAGGCGTTGATCGTGAGCAGGTGCAGCGACGGCGGGCAGTCGATCAGCACCGTGTGATAACGGTCGCCGAGCTTGGCGATCTGTTCCTTCAGGCGCGATTCGCGCGCCAGCGCATCCATGAGTTTCAGTTCCGCGGCGGTGAGGTCGCGGTTGCCGGGCAGCAAGTCGAAGCCGGCCGGGGTCGGCACGATCGCGCTTTCGATGCTCGCTTCTTCGAGCAGCACTTCGCAGCCGCTCGGCTTGGCGATGCGCTTGTCGATGCCGGAGGCCATCGTCGCATTGCCCTGCGGATCGAAGTCGATCAGCAGGATCTTGCGCCGCGTCTCGGCCAGCGCGGCGGCGAGATTCACCGCCGTGGTGGTCTTGCCGACGCCGCCCTTTTGATTGGCGATGGCTACGACTCTGGTCATGCCGCCCGCTCCTGTGCATTCGTGCGCCTGATTATCGCCACTTGCCGCGCTGCGCCCAAGCCCGGAACGTCCAGAGTCATCACGTCGGCAACGACGAAACCTGCCGGCACGCCGAGGATTTCGTCCTTCGACAACTGGCCCTTGAGCGCGATCCAGACGCCACCGGATGTGAGCAGATGACCGCCCATGCGCAGCATGTCGGCGAGCGTGGCGAAGGCGCGCGCGGTGACGCAATCGAACTGGCCGCGCGCGTCTTCCACGCGCGACTGCTGCACCTGCACGTTCGCAAGGCCCAGCGTACGCACGGCTTCGCGCAGGAAACGCACCTTCTTGCCGTTGCTGTCGATCAGCGTGTGTTGGCGCTCGGGCGCGAGGATCGCGAGCGGAATGCCGGGCAGCCCCGCGCCGGTGCCAAGGTCGGCCAGACTGTCCCCGCGCACCAGCTTCGCCACGGCCAGCGAATCGAGCAGATGGCGCGTCACCATTTCTTCCGGAATCCGCACCGCCGTGAGGTTGTAGGCCGCGTTCCAGCGCGTAAGCAATTCGACGTAATCGAGCAGGCGCTCGCAGGCGCCCGCTCCGGGCGCCAGGCCCAGTTCGGCGAGTCCTGCCTGCAAGCGGGCATAGAGGCTGGCGCGATCGGCGATATTCATACGGATAAAGGCCTGCGCGCTACGCAGGGCCCGCAAGTATCCGTGGGCAAACGATTCCGCGCAACCAGCGCGGCGGGATCATCCCGACAGAATCAGCCCAACTGCACGCGCGTGATCAGGACGCCGCGCGCGTTCAATTCGCGGTTGAGCTCGACTTTCAGGGCCGCGGAATCGCGCGCACCTTGCGTGGCCAGCGCCGGCACGCGTGCGCGCAACAAGTCGGCGATGCCGTCGATCACGGCGTCGGCGCGATTGGCGTCGAGCACCTGGAAATAGACGCGGCCGCGCAGGTCGCCGTCCGCTACGGGCGCGGCGATATCGACCACGTTGCCGAGCAGGCGGATCTTGTGCGCGACGCGTTCGATCAGCGGCAGCACCACGTGCACGCCGGCGCCGATGGTACGCATATGACCGTCGACGCGGCGCAGGGTATAGGCCTGGCCTTCCGGAATGCGCCGCACGCAGACCAGCAGGGCAGTGGTCAGGCCGCAGCAGAGCAGGGTCAACAACAGCATCGGGGTGAACATTTTTAGTTCCTCTTTATCAAGAGGTTAACGTATCTTATTCGAAAAACTTTCAAGAATGCAAGCCAGCATCATGATGTCTGGCTGATTTCGGTGGAGTATTCCCGATTCCATTCCAATAGTCGCTGAACCAGTTCGCAGTCTGTACCGTGCACGATTCGCACCAGCGTGATGGCATAAAATGAGCGGATTCGATTCTGCGGAGCCAGCCATGGCCTACCCCCAAACCCGCATGCGGCGCATGCGCCGCGATGCGTTTTCCCGCGCCCTGATGCGGGAAACCGTGCTGACGCCGGCCGACCTGATCCTGCCCGTATTTGTCCGTGAAGGCCGCGGCGTGCACGAACCGGTGGCCTCAATGCCGGGCGTGGAACGCGTTTCCATCGACCAGCTGCTGGTGCTCGGCGAACAGGCGCGCGAACTCGGCATTCCCGCGCTCGCACTGTTTCCGGTCACGCCGGACAGCGCCAAATCGCTGGATGCGCGAGAGGCCTGGAATGCGGATGGTCTCGCCCAGCGCGCGGTGCGCGCGCTGAAGAAATCCCTGCCGGAACTCGGGGTCATCACCGACGTGGCGCTGGATCCTTTCACCACGCACGGCCAGGACGGTCTCATCGACGATTCCGGCTATGTGGTCAACGACGCAACCGTCGCGGCCCTGGTCAAGCAGGCGATCTCGCACGCCGACGCCGGCGCGGACGTGGTCGCGCCCTCGGACATGATGGACGGTCGCATTGGCGCGATCCGCCGTGCGCTGGAAGAAGCCGGCCACATCCACACGCGCATCCTCGCCTACTCGGCGAAATACGCCTCAGGTTTCTACGGCCCGTTCCGCGACGCCGTCGGCTCCGCAGCGAATCTGGGAAAAGGCAACAAATATACTTACCAGATGGATCCGGCGAATTCCGACGAAGCGCTGCGCGAAGTCGAACTCGATCTCGCCGAAGGCGCGGACATGGTGATGGTCAAACCTGCGTTGCCGTATCTGGACGTCGTGCGCCGGGTGAAGGATCGCTTCGGCGCGCCGACGTTCGCGTATCAGGTCAGCGGCGAATACGCGATGCTCAAGGCGGCGATCCTCAACGGCTGGCTGGACGAGCGCAACTGCGTGCTCGAGGCGCTGACCGGCATCAAGCGCGCCGGCGCGGATGCGATCCTGACCTACTTCGCGCTCCAAGCTGCTTCGTGGTTGCGCGAATGAGCGATCCGAAATTTGCCGTCTTCGGCCATCCCGTCTCGCATTCGCTGTCTCCGCGCATCCATGCCGCGTTCGGCAAGCAACTCGGCATCGCACTCGACTACGCGGCGATCGATGCAACGCCCGAAACCTTCGCCGCCCGACTCGATGCCTTCGGCAAGGCCGGCGGCAGCGGCGCGAACATCACCCTGCCGCACAAGCAGGCCGTACTGCCGTTGTGCGCGGAAATCTCGGATTTCGCGCGCCGCGTCGGCGCCGTGAATACGCTCACGCGCCGTCTCGACAACCACTGGCGCGGCGACAACACCGACGGGACGGGACTGGTACGCGACATCACGCTGCGCCACGGCCTGGATCTGCGCGAACGCCACGGTCTGATCCTCGGCGCCGGCGGTGCCGCGCGCGCGGCCGCATTTGCCCTGCTCGACGCGGGCGTCGCGGAACTCACCATCGTCAACCGCACGCCCGAGCGAGCTGACGCGCTGGCCGATGCGATCGGCGAACCGGACCGCGTGCACACGCGCTACTGGGACGATCTCGCCAATCTCGGCAACTTCGACCTGATCGTCAATGCCACGTCCGCCGGCCACGCGCGCGAGTCGCTGCAACTGCCTTTCGCGCTCGTCGCGCCACGTGCGCTGTGCTACGACCTTTCCTATGGCCTCGCCGCGAGTGCATTCCTCGCTTGGGCACGCGCCGCCAAGGCCGGCTACGCGCACGACGGTTTGGGCATGCTGATCGAGCAGGCCGCCGAATCCTTCGCAATCTGGCATGGCAAGCGCCCCGACACGGATGCGGTCTACGCACAACTGCGCGGCGAATTGCCGCTGCATGCGAGCGACTGAGCGATGGACTGCCGAGTCGGCTGCGGCGCCTGCTGCATCGCCCCATCGATTTCATCAAAGATTCCCGGCATGCCGAACGGCAAGCCCGCCGGCGTGCGCTGCATCCAACTGGATGAGTCCAACCGCTGCAAGTTGTTCGGCAAACCCGAGCGTCCCGACGTCTGCCGGCGCCTGAAACCCGAACCGGCGATGTGCGGAGCGAATCGCAACGAAGCGATGGCGATCCTCGCGCGATGGGAAGAATCTAGCGCGCCACGCTGAGGTATTCGTCCTTCAATTTCACGTAATGCTTGGCCGAGTAGTACATCGCTTCGATCTGCGCGGCGTCGAGCTTGCGCACGCAGCGCGCGGGGTTGCCCATCCACAACTCACCCTCGCCGACGATCTTGCCCGGCGCGACGACAGCACCGGCGGCAACGAAAGCATGTTTGCGCACCACGGCGCCGTCGAGTACGGTGGCGTGCATGCCGATCAGGCAGGCGTCTTCGACCGTGCAGGCATGCAGGATCGCGCTGTGACCGACGGTGACGTCCGCGCCGATGACGAGCGGGAATCCGCCGGGCGTGTAAGGGCCGTCGTGGGTGACGTGCAGCACGGCGCCGTCCTGCACGTTGGTGCGCGCGCCGATGCGGATGAAATTCACGTCGCCACGCACCACGGTGCACGGCCACAAGGACACATCGTCGCCGAGTTCCACGTCGCCGATCAGCACGGCGGCGGGATCGACGTAGGCGCGTGCGCCGAGGCGCGGTAGCTGACCACGATAGGGGCGAATGTTCATCGCGGCATGGTAACACTCGCGCTACACTCGACACATGGACACGCAGACCACTCCAACCGACCTGAACGCCACGCTCGCGCGCCTGCGCGCGGCGCAGCAACGCAACGTGCCGACCTACCGGCAACGCATGGACGATCTCAAGCGCCTGCGCATCGCGTTCAAGGCGCGCAGCGAGGAATTCGCCGCCGCGATGAGCGCGGATTTCGGCCGCCGTTCACGCCACGAATCGCTGTTGTCCGACACGTTCACCGTGCTCAAGGAAATCGACTACACGCGCCGGCATTTGCGCGGCTGGATGCGCAGCAAGCGTGCGCTCGCGGACTGGCTGTTCTGGCCGGCAAGCACGCAGGTGCGCTATCAGCCGCTGGGCGTGGTCGGCGTCATCGCGCCGTGGAATTACCCGGTGAACCTGGCGCTGAAGCCATTGATCGCGGCGATCGCCGCCGGCAACCACGTCATGCTCAAGCCTTCCGAGCACACGCCGCGCACCTCGGAGCTTCTCAAGAAATTGCTTGATGAAGTTTTTCCCGCCGATCGCGTTGCCACGATCCTTGGCGGTCCCGACGTCGCGAGCGCGTTTGCCGCGCTGCCGCTCGATCATCTGTTCTTCACCGGTTCCACCGCGGTCGGGCGCAAGGTGATGGCTGCTGCCGCGCCGAACCTGACGCCGGTGACGCTGGAACTCGGCGGCAAGTCGCCGGCCATCGTCGCGCCGGATTATCCGATTGCCACGGCCGTGGATCGCATCGCCGCCGGCAAATTCCTCAATGCCGGACAAACCTGCATCGCACCGGATTACGTGTTGCTGCCGAAGGCCTCGATCCCCGCCTTCGTCGAGGAAATGAAAAAATACGTGGCGCAGCATTACGGCGACGTCGCCGCGAATCCGGATTATTCGAGCATCGTCAACGCCGGCCAGTATTCGCGCCTGAAAGGTTATCTGGATCAAGCCCACGCCGCCGGCGCGAAGATCGTCGAACTCGCCGCCGGCGACGCCGGTCAGCGCGTGCTGCCGCCGACCCTGGTGCTGGATGCGCGCGAGGACCTGGCCCTGATGCAGGATGAGATCTTCGGCCCGATCCTGCCGCTGGTCGGCGTGGATTCGGTGGACGCCGCGATCGCCTACGTCAATGCGCGGCCGCGGCCACTGGCGCTGTATCACTTCGACCACGACCGCGCGCGCACGCGGCGCGTGCTCGAGCGCACCGTCGCCGGCGGCGTCAGCGTCAACGATACGGTGATGCACTTCGCACAGAGCGCCTTGCCTTTTGGCGGCGTCGGGCCGTCCGGCATGGGCGCCTATCACGGCCGCGCCGGTTTCCTCGCGCTGAGCAAGGCCAAGCCAGTGCTGTATCAGGCGCGTTGGACGTCGATGAAATTCATGCGTCCGCCGTATCGCGGCATGGCGGATTTCATCGTCAAGTTCCTGACGCGCTGAAAGCTCCTACTTCGGGGCCGCGGTATCGTAGAAGGCGGCCAGATCCTTCTTGAATTGCTTCAGCGCATCCACGTTCAGATACGCCATGTGCCCGGACGGGTAATACGTGAAGGACACGTTGTTGCGCAGCTTGGCGTCGAGGCCCAGGTGGGCAAGATCGTATTCGGTGGCGAAAAACGGTGTGGCCAGGTCGAAATACCCATTCGCCGACAGCACTTTCAGATGCGGATTCTCGCGCATCGTCGCACCCAGATCGTCGACCATGATCGGCAGCGGCACCGGCCGCATCGAACCCGGCACCTTGTGCTTCCAGTCCCATTCGCGGATCGCGCCGGCCGTCACCTTGTACGCCACGTCGCTGGGATAATGCAGCTCGCGCACCAGGTAATCGTTGAACGCAGCAGTGAAGGCACCGCCGATGGCCGTGTCAGAGGGATCGGATTCCGGATTCTCGCCGGCCGAATCCGAATCGACGCCCTCGAAGCGCGCGTCATAACGGCCCATGGTCAGGCGCTCACCACGCAGCAACTCCTTGCGGAATCGGCTCGGGTTAACGCGCAGGTTCGCCTCTTTCAGATACTGCACGCTCAAACCGGTGTACGCGTGCAATTTTTCCGCTATCGCATCGCGCTCGGCATCCGACAATGCCGCGCCCTTGGACAACGCGACCTGGTAATCGCCGCGCGCAAAATCGCGCACCTGGGTGAGGAACGGCTCCAGCGTGGCCGGCTTGTTCGGCAGCTTGTCGTGATACCAGGCGATCGCCGCGTACGACGGCAGGTAGTTCACGTAATTGATGTCCAACCCAGGCAGGTGCTCGGCATAGTTGAGGATGGACGACAGCAGCACGACGCCGTTGCAGGCGATGCCGTTGTCCTGCAGCCACTTGACCAGGCCGGCCGAGCGCGGCGTGCCATAGGATTCGCCGAACAGGAATTTCGGCGAATTCCAGCGATCGTACTTGGTGATGTAGCGCTGCACGAAGCGACCGAATGCGTCGATGTCCTGGTCCGTGCCCCAGAAGCGCTTGTCCGGATTGGCGTCCTTGTCCTTCTTGTCCTTATCGTTCGGAAAACCATGCGAGTAACCCGTGCCGATCGCGTCGACGAAGACGAGATCGGTCTTGTCGAGCAGGCTGTCGGCGTTGGGCACAAGGCGATACGGCGGTGGCGGCGTTGCCTCCGGACTCGCAGTTTCGATGCGCACCGGCGCGAACGAACCCATGTGCAGCCAGATGCTCGACGA
>DATJIL010000068.1:0-3740 GCA_035493385.1 Rudaea sp. | reverse complement strand
CCGGCGCCGCGGATTTCCATGTCGTGGGTCGCGAGCGTGAAGCCGGCGCCGAGTTCTTCCAGCGATTCCAGCGCCGCGAGGCGCTTTTCCGCATCGGCCGTCATGGCCTTCCTGTCCGGCACGATCAGATACGCGTAGGCGCGGTGGTGGGAGCGGCCGACGCGCCCGCGCAACTGGTGCAATTGCGCCAGCCCGAAGCGGTCGGCGCGATCGATCACGATGGTGTTGGCGGTCGGCACGTCGATGCCGGATTCGATGATGGTGGTGCACACCAGCACGTTGAAACGCTGGCGATGGAAATCCAGCATCGCCTGTTCGAGTTCGTGCGCACCCATCTGGCCGTGCGCGACGCGGATGCGCGCGTCCGGGATCAGTTCGGCAAGGTCGCGCGCGGTGCGCTGGATCGTGTCGATGCTGTTGTGTAGGAAATACACCTGTCCGCCGCGCGCAAGTTCGCGCTGGAACGCTTCGCGGATCAGCGCCGGATCGTATTGCGCGACCATCGTCTTCACCGCCATGCGCGCCGCCGGTGGCGTCGCGATGAGCGAGAGGTCGCGCATGCCGCTCATCGCCATGTTGAGCGTGCGCGGAATCGGCGTCGCGGTGAGGGTGAGCAGGTCGACTTCCGCACGCAACTTCTTCAACTGTTCCTTGTGGCGGACGCCGAAGCGGTGTTCCTCGTCCACGATCACAAGGCCGAGATCGCGGAACTTCACGTCGGCCTGCAGCAGCTTGTGGGTGCCGACCACGATGTCGAGCTTGCCATCGGCGAGCCGCTTCAGTGCGTCGGCCACGTCCTGTTTCGCGCGGAAGCGCGACAGCAATTCCACCCTGAGGGGGAAATCCGCCAACCGGTCACGGAAATTGTCGAAGTGCTGCTGGGCGAGCAGGGTGGTCGGCACCAGCACCGCGACCTGCTTGCCGGCGCTGGCCGCGGCGACCGCCGCGCGCAGCGCGACTTCGGTCTTGCCGAAGCCGACATCGCCGCAGATCACGCGGTCCATCGGTTGCGGCGCCGCGAGATCGGCCAGCACCGCGTCGATCGCGGTCAGCTGGTCGGGTGTCTCTTCGAACGGAAAGCCGTCCGCGAAGCGTGCCAGTATCGCGCGATCGTAATCGATGGCATTGCCTTGGCGCGCCGCGCGCTGCGCGTGGATCGCCAGCAATTCGGCGGCGACGTCGCGGACTTTCTCTGCGGCCTTGCGCTTGGCGCGTTCCCAGCTTTCGCCGCCCAGCGAGTGCAGGGGCGCGTGTTCGTCGTCGGCGCCGGAATAGCGGCTGACCAGCGCAAGCTGCGCGACCGGCACGTACAGCTTGTCACCGCGCGCGTATTCGATCGCCAGGAATTCGCCCGGCATCCCGCCGACGTCCAGCGCGACGAGGCCGAGGTAACGGCCAACGCCGTGGTCCACGTGCACGATCGGCGCGCCGATTTCGAGCTCCGTGAGATCGCGCAGGATCGCTTCGGGATCGCGCTCGGCCGTCTTGCGCCGCTTGCGTTCGGTGCGCGCGCGTTCGCCGACCAGCTCACGTTCGGTGAAGACGGTAAGCGCGGGTTGGGCGAACGAAAATCCGCGATCCAGCGGTGCGGTGAGTAGGGCGAGACCGGGTATGGGCAAGCTGCCGCGGCGCGAGCTTTCTTCGCCGTCATCCCGGCTTGTGCCGGCATGACGGGCCAGAAGTGCTTGCCAGGATTCGAAAACCGCCGGGCGCACATCAACCGTCGCCAACTGCTCCAGCAATGCTTCGCGCCGCCCAGCCGAATCGGCGGTGATCAAAACACGTTGCTCTGGATGCGCGTCGACCCATTCGCGCAGATGCGTCGCAAACCCGCCGGCTGCGCCGCTGCCGGCGAGGTCGGGCGCGGCCTGCGTGCCCGTATCTGCAGCACGCGCGTCGTCGGCGCCAACGAGATCGATGCGCAACACCCTGTTCAGCCGCTCGCGCAGGGATTGCGGGGGCAGGTACAGCTCCATCGGAGGCAGCACCGGTCGCTCGATGTCGTGCGCGCGCTGGTCGTAGCGTTCGCCGGTCTGCTTCCAGAACGTCTCGGCGGCGTCGAGCGAATGGTTGGCGAGCACGAACAGCGCTTCGTCGCCGAGATAATCGAACAGTGTTTCGGTGGCATCGAAGAACAGCGGCAGGTAATACTCGATGCCGCCGGGCGTCACGCCCTGCTTCATGTCCTGGTACAGCGGGCAACGACGCACGTCGATCGGAAAGCGCTCGCGCAGCCGGTCGCGGAATGCGCGCATCGCCTCGTCGGTGAGCGGGAACTCGCGCGCGGGCAGCAGGTTGACCGCATCGACCGGATGCGACGAGCGCTGCGTCTCCGGGTCGAACGCACGGATCGATTCGATTTCGTCGTCGAACAGTTCGATGCGATAGGGCTCGTCCACACCCATCGGGAAAATGTCGAGCAACGCGCCGCGCACCGCGAATTCGCCGTGTTCGCCCACCTGCGGCACATTGCGGTAGCCGCTGGCCTCGAGGCGGCGCTGTTCGTCGGCGAGGTTCAACCGTTGCCCGCGTGCCACGGACAGCCCGCTGCCCGCGATGTGCGTGCGCGGCGCCAACCGCTGCATCAACGTCGAGACCGGTACCACCAGCACGCCACGGCGCGTGCCGGGCAGGCGGTTCAAGGTGGCGATGCGCTGCGACACCAGTTGCGGGTGCGGCGCGAACAGGTCGTAGGGCAGGGTTTCCCAGTCGGCAAAGTGCAACACCGGCAGGTCGCCCGCGAACACCGCCAGCTCGTCTTGCAGCGTGCGGGCCGCGCGGCTGTCGGCGGTGACCGCGACGATCACGCCTTCGCGCTGGCGTGCGGCTTCGCAGAGCAGCAGGGCCAGCGACGAGCCGGCCGGTTCACGCCAATCGCGGCGTTGGCCGGGCGTGCGCGGAAGCGCAGGCAGGGGGATGTCGAATGAGGACACGGAAAGATGCTCACAATGCAAAACACTGCCGGAGCGCGGCTGCGCGCCAGCAGAAGGTAAGACCCGCAATTTTATCAGTGGACTACGGCGCTGGTGCGAAGCGCACGCACAACACGCCCGCGTCGTCAGGGTCAGGTGTAATGGTGGCGCCGAGTTCGCGGCACAAGTCCAGCATGCGCCCGTTGTCGGCGCGGACGTTGCCGTGCAGCGCCGCCAACCCGCGGCGGCGGGCTTCGTCCAGCAACTTCAGCATCAGGCGTTTGCCGAGGCCGTGGCCGGAGATGGCCTTGCCGACGATCAATCCGAATTCGGCGGTGCGCGCGTTCGTCGATGCCATGTGCAGGTCCGCGACGGCGCGGATTTCGCCATCGTCGTCGACCACGAATGCGGCGTCCCGCGCAGGATCGAGGCCGCGCACCTGCGCCTGCACCGACGCCGGCAATTCGCGCGAGCGATAGAAGAAGCGGTATTCGATTTCCTCGGGCGTCAGGCGCAGGAAGGCGCGTCGCAAGGCTTCCAGGTCATCGGGGCGCAGCGGCCGCAGGACGAAGTTTCGCCCGTCGTCGAGCCGGATGGATTCTTCGAATCGGCTGGATGTCACGACAGGAGCCGCAGCGTGAAACCAGGCCAGGGTCGGAACGTCCGCGCTGAACGATCTTCGTGTGAGGCAGCGATCACGGACGATCGCACGTCAGCGAATGACGCCGACCCCGACGCCGAAGCTGATGTTGGGATGGCCCTGGCGCATTTCTTCCGGCGTCCAGCGATGGAAGTCGCCGTTGCGCACGAACACCATCGGATAGATGT
>DATJIL010000067.1:0-29935 GCA_035493385.1 Rudaea sp. | reverse complement strand
CACGCGCCAGCTGGTTGAGCAGCACACGGATTTCGGCACGCTGGAAAATTACCTGGACGGCTATTCCATCGCGGGCGACAGACTCGCCGCGCTCGCCGTGCCGGCGAACATCCTCACCGCCGAGGACGATCCGGTGATCCCTGTCGCGGGCATCCGCGAACTGACATTGGCGCCGTCCACGGAGCTCGCCATCGTCCCGCACGGCGGCCACTGCGGTTTCATCCGCGATTTTTCGCTGCGCAGCTGGGCGGAGGATTTCATCCTCGCGCAGATGCAGCGGCGGCTGGGAATCTAAACTCGTCCCATCACTGGCAAGAGTGCGCCGGTCACCGCGCTGGCGCGGTCCGAGAGCAGGAACACGATCACGTCCGCGAGTTGTGCGGGACTGACCCAGCGCGAAAAATCGGCCTTGGGCATGTCGGCGCGGTTCGCCGCGGTGTCGATGGTGCTTGGCATGATCGCATTGACGGTGATGCCGCGATCCTTCAGTTCTTCGGCCAGCGCCTCGGTCAGGCGCGCGACGCCCGACTTCGATGCCGCATACGCTCCCATGCCGGCGCCGGCCTTGATCGATCCGGCTGCGCTGATGTTGACGATGCGTCCGGCACTTGAGGAAATCAGATACGGAATCGCCGCCTTGCTTGCCGCGACCGCGGTGCGCAGGTTCACGCGATACAGCAGGTCCCAGGTGTCGACGCTGCCGTCAGCGAGGGTTTCCCAGCGGAACGTGCCGGCGATGTTGACCAGGCCATCGAGCCCGCCAAGTGCTTGTGCCGCCGCATCGATGGCGGACTTGGCCGCAGTCGCATCGGCCAGGTCGACGCCGCCGATGGCGGTCACGTTCGCCGCGATGGACGTCGGTGCCGCTGCGCGGTCGATTGCGGCGACGCGTGCGCCCGCGGCGGCGGCACTTTCCACCATCGCCGCACCGAGCGCGCCGAATGCGCCGGTCACCGCAATGCGCTTGCCCTGAAGTTCCATGCCGATTCTCCGTTCAAGTCTTCAGGGCATTGTCGCCGATTGCGCTCGGTGTTGCTTAGTGTGCCGGCACTGCCGGCAACACCGGGTGGTAGTTCGGATAGGCCGGATCCGGATACACCGGCGCCGGATGTTCCTTCAACGCCTGCATGAGTTCCGCGACGCCGCGCTCAAGCTGTGGATCGCGGCCCTGGCGCGTGATGGACGGATCCTGCCAGACCTCGATATCCGGCGCGATGCCGACGTTTTCCACTTCCCACTGTCCGTGCAGGCCGAACAGCGCCCAGCGTGGCGCGGTGACGCGGCCGCCGTCGAGCAGCACTGGATAACCGCCGATGCCGACGAGGCCGCCCCAGGTGCGCTCGCCGATCAGCGGGCCGATCTGCTTGCGCTTGAAATACCACGGCAGCGCGTCGCCGCCGGATCCGGAGAACTGGTTGATCAGCAACGCCTTCGGCCCAAAGATCGCCTGCGTCGGCTCGGTGTAGGTTTGGCCTTCGCGCGTCATCACCCGCGTCATCGCCGGGCGCGACAGGTAGTCGACGATGTAGTCGGCGAGCTGGCCGCCATGGTTGTAGCGCTCGTCGATCAGCGCGCCCTGCTTGTCGGTCTGGGCGAAGAAATAGCGGTTGAAATTCGTGAAGCCGCCGTGCGCGGTATCCGGAAGGTACACATAGGCGAGCTTGCCGCCGGATAACCGTTCGACCTCGCGCCGGTTGTGTTCGACCCAGGCCAGGTGGCGCAACCCTTTCTCGTTCGCGATCGGCACCACGGTGACGTCGCGCGCGCCGCTGCCGTCCGCATTGGCGCCGACGCGCAGCACGGTCTGCTTGCCGACGGTCTGCTGGAAGAAGCCAAAGAGATCGTCCTCCGCATGCAGTTCGCGGCCGTTGACGGCGAGCAGGTATTCGCCGGCATGCACGTTCACGCCGGGCTGGGTCAGCGGCGCCTGCAACTGCGGATTCCAGTTTTCTCCATTGTATACTTTTGCGAAACGGTAGCGGCCGTTGTCGATGCTGTAGTCGGCGCCGAGCAGGCCGACCGCGATCTTCGGCAGGTCCGGCATGCTGCCGCCGCGCACGAACATGTGCCCGACCGAAATGTAGGCCAGCATCTTGCGGAACAGGAAGTTCAAATCCCCGCGGCTGCCGACGCCGGCCAGGTACGGGCGGAAATGCTTTTCCGCGGCGGCGACGTCGAGGCCGTGGAAATGCGGGTCGTAGAAGAAGTCGCGTTCGATGCGCCAGACCTCGTTGTACATCTGCGTCCATTCCGCGCGCGGCTGTACGTGCACTTCCATGTTCGCCGTGGCGAGCTTGCCTTCGCCCGGCTTCGCGGGTTTGTCGGCGGCGGCGATCGCCCAGTCTTCCTTGCCGGTGCGGATCAGCATCTTGTTGCCGTCGGCGGACAGTGCGAACGCGGTGACTTCGCTGGCGAGCGTGTCGGTCTTGCGCTTTTTCAAATCGAAACGCTTGAGCGTGGCGGGGTCTTCCTCGCCTGCCACCTGCGGGGCTTCGAGCAGGTAAAGCTCACCGGTCTTGCCCGCCGTCATGCCGCTGAAATTCGCCGGTGGAACGGGCAGGGCGAGCGTGCGTTGCAGCAGGCCGTCGAAATCGATGGCGACGGAATCGCTGCCCGATGTGGATTTGTCATCATCCTTTTTCTTCCCGTCCTTTTTCTTCTTATCCGCGTCATCGGACTTGTCCGCGGCCGGCGCTTTCACGCCCTTGTCCTCGTCACTTTCCGGCGCGAGCGGCGAAGGCAGGTTCTTGCGCAGCACGGCGACATACACGCCGCGCGTGACCGGGCGCGCTTCGCTGGTCATGTCCAGCCAGCCGGGCGAGAGGCCGCTGTCGGTGCTGGCGGTGAAGTACAGGTACTTGCCGTTCGCGTCAAACTGCGGGTACAGCGCGTCGCTCATGCCGTCGGTGACTTGCGCGACCTTGCGCGAATCCAGCGCGTACACGAATACCGCGTGCAGGTGATTCGGCAACTGCTTGGTGTAGGCGATCCAGCGGCTGTCCGGCGACCAGGCCTGGTCGAACGCGTGCAGCGGCGTGTCGAACAGATCGGTGTCGATCTTCACCGGTTTGCCGTCGGCCAGATCCACGACCCACAGGTTCAGGCGCTTGTCGGAGTAGGCGATGCGCTTGCCGTCCGGCGACCAGCGCGGCGAATAGAAGAACGAGGGCGGTTGGCCGAGGTCGATGCGGCGTGCAGGTTTCAGTCCATCCTGGTCACGGATGTACAGCGCATATTCGCCCAAGGCATCGGAAAAATACGCCACCGATTTTCCATCCGGCGACCAGGCCGGATCGCGCTCGGCGGCGTTTTCGCTGCGCGTGATGTCGCGCACGTCGCCCTTGTCGGCGGGCACGGTGAAGATGTCGCCGTGCGCCTCGAACACCGCGCGCGCGCCGGTGGCGGAAATGCCCCAATGCTCGATTTCCTTCGCGACTTTCTTGAAATAGGGCACGGTCTGCGGCAGCGGGCCATCGACTGTCACCGGCACGATGGAGTTCTTGCCGCTGGCGAGATCGACCAGATGCAATTCGCCCATTTGCGTGTAGACGATGGCGCCCGCGCCGGCGCTCGCCGCGTCGATCGGATAGCCGTCGTTGGCGACGAGCTGATCCACCTTGCCGCTGGCGACGGCATAGGCAAACAGTGTTGCCGGGCCTTTGCGGTCGGACAGAAAATAGACGTGATCGCCAAGCCACATCGGGTTGGAATCATTGGAATTCTCGCGCGGAACCTTCGTCACGCTCGAATCCGCAAGACGCGCGATCCAGATGCGGGTGGTCTGGCCGCCTCGGTAGTCGCGCCAGTCCGGTTCCCACTGGAACACGGGGTTGTAGGCGATCAGCTTACCGTCCGGCGAGAACGCGCCTTGTTCGGCCATGGCCAGCGGCAATGCCTGCGGCAGGCCGCCGGACAACGACAGCAGGTACAACTGCGAGGAGTCGTTGGCTGCGTCGCGATTGGAGCGGATCAGCACGGACTTGCCGTCCGGCGACCAGCCCACGGCTTCGTCTGCCGCCGGGTGCCAGGTCAAACGCTTTGGCGTGCCGCCCGCGGTCGCCACCACGAACACGTCGGCATTGCCGTTCGCGCTGTCGGTGTAGGCGACCCAGGTGCCGTCCGGCGAGAACACCGGGTCCATTGCCGTGCCGGCGCCGCCGACCAGCAGGCTTGCCGCGCCGCCGGCGCGCGGTACCGTCCAGATCTCGCCGCCGTAGGCGAACGCGATGCGCGAAGCCGACACGCTCGGCGTCTGCAACAACAACGGCGCGGCTTGCGCGCAAGCCATTCCGGCCAAGAGGCACAAACCAGATATCCACGACGCAGCGCGCATGCAGCTCTCCGAATCCGGCACAAAGACGCAGTCTAGGCCGCACCTGTCCGGATCAAACCTGCCATTGGTAACACCCTGCGGCATAATAGCGGTCTGATCCACTTGCCGATTTCCCGTGACCAATCTTCAAGACGCTCTGAAACAGCATCGCGACGGCGATCTCGACGCCGCCGAGGCGGCTTACCGCGCCCTGCTGGCCGCGGAACCCGAGAACGCGGATGCGCTGCACCTGCTCGGTACGCTGCTGCACAAGCGCGGCCATGCCGCGGATGCCGAGGAATCCATCCGCAGCGCATTGATGCAGGATCCGGATTGCGCGCAATTCCATCTCTCGCTGGGCGGCGTGCTGATGCAGCAAGGCCGCGACGACGAAGCCCAGGCCGCCTTCGAGCGCGCACTCGAACTCGATCCGAACGCAGCCGAGGCGCACGCGCTGCTCGGCTTCGTGCACGCACGCGCAGGTGACATGGCCGCCGCCGAAGATCGCTTCAAGATCGGACGGCGCGCCGAGGCGGACGATCCGCTGTTGTTGCTCGGCCTGGGTAATCTGTACCTGACGCGCGAACAGCCGGAAAACGCGCTCAAGTTCCTGACCCGCGCCGCGGAGCAAAGACACGGCGATGCCACGATCCAGTTCAGTCTCGGCCGTGCCTTCTTTGAACAGGGCAATTTCGCGTTCGCGGACAAGGCGTTCGAGAACGCGCTACGCGCGCAGCCGGATTTGTCGCGGGCACGCCTGTATCGCGGTCGCGTCTGCGTACGCGAGAAGCGCTACGCGGACGCGCAGGCGATCTACGAGGACCTGCTCGCGCGCAAGCAGCAGGAATTCGGCGCGCTGGCCGGCCTGGGCGACTGTGCGCGCCATCGCGGCCATGTCCTGCGCGCATTGAAATTCTATCGGCGTGCGCTGGCGCTGGAACCGGACAATCCCGGCGCGGCCAATGCCTGCGCCTGGTGCCTGGAACAAATCGGTGATCTCGCTGGTGCGGCGGAATATCTGTCCGGCGCCCTGCAACGCGCACCGGATGCGGCGTGGCTGCGCACACCGCTTGCCGGTTTGCTCGAACGCCTCGGTCGTGGCGAGGAAGCCGCGCAGGTACGGACCGGTTGATGCGCGCAAGTGCGCTCGCGCTGGTTTTCGCGCTGGCCTCGTCGTCGACCAACGCCGCGGAGGCGTTGCCGCTGGACGCGTTGCATCTCCCGCCCGGGTTCCACATCGCGCAATTCGCGCGCGTGCCGAATGCGCGCGAAATGACGCTCGGTACGAACGGCACGCTGTTCGTCGGTTCGATGAGTGCGGGCAAGGTCTACGCGCTCACGCCATCGGCCGACGGCACGCACGCGGACACGGTGCGCACCATCGCGCAGGGTCTGCGCATGCCGGTGGGCGTCGCATTCAAGGATGGCGCGCTGTACGTGTCGGCGGTGGGCAGCATCCTGCGCTTTGACGCGATCGAGGCGCACCTGGACGCGCCGCCGAGGGCGCAGGTCGTCACCGACAAGCTGCCATCGGATGCCGCGCACGGTTGGCGCTTCATCGCGTTCGGTCCGGACGGCAAGCTCTACGTGCCGATCGGCGCGCCGTGCAATGTCTGCGATAAGCCCGGTTACGCGAAACTCACGCGCATGAATGCCGATGGCAGCGGCGTGGAAGATGTCGCGCTCGGCATCCGCAACACGGTCGGCTTCGACTGGCAGCCGGGCACGAAGAAGCTCTGGTTCACCGACAACGGCCGCGACATGCTCGGCGACGACGTGCCGGCGGATGAGTTGAACCGCGTCGATCGCCTGCGCGAGCATTTCGGTTTTCCATACTGCCACCAGGGCGACCTGCCCGATCCCGAATTCGGCAAGAACCATTCCTGCCGCGACTACGCGCCACCGGCGCTCAAGCTCGGCGCGCACGTGGCCGCCCTCGGCATGCGCTTTTATGCCGGCACGCAGTTCCCGCCCGAGTACAGGAATTCCGTTTTCATCGCCGAGCACGGTTCGTGGAACCGCTCGAGCAAGGTCGGCTATCGAATCGTCAACGTGCGCGTGGATGGCGACCGCGTCGTGGACAGCAAGCCCTTCATCAGCGGCTGGCTGCGGCCCGACCAGGGCGTGTGGGGTCGGCCCGCGGACGTGCTGGTCATGCCCGACGGCGCCTTGCTCGTTTCGGACGATCGCGCTGGCGCCATCTACCGGATTACCTGGTCCAAACCATGAATGCAAACATCGACGTTGTCGCCACCGCACTCGAACGCGCGCGCCAACTTGGCCAGCAAGGACGCAGCGAGGAAGCCGCCGGCGAATACGCGCGCGTGCTCGCCGCGCAACCCGAGCATGCCGAGGCGCTCGCGTTTTTCGGTACGCGCGAATTGGCACTCGGCCGTGCGCAGTCGGCGATCGAATACCTGCAGCGTGCCGTGCGCGCGAATCCCGATGAGCCGCAGTTCCAGCTGAGCCTGGGCAGCGCCTATCTCGGCGCCCGGCGCCTGGACGAAGCCTGTGCCGCGCTGGCGCGTTGCCTGGAGCTGGAGCCCAAGGCCTACGTGGCGCGCCTGCAATACGCGGTCGCGCTGGAACAGTCGAGCCAAGCCGATCGTGCGATGGCGCAGTACTTCAGCGCCGTCGTGCAGGCACAGGCGCAGGGCCGCTGGCTCAGCGATGCGTCCACCGCGCCGATGCTGCGCGCCCAGGTCAAGCATGCGATGCGTACCGCTTTCGCGGGCCGCAAGCGCCTGTTCGAGGCCGTACTCGCGCCGTATGTCGCGCGCCACGGCGAGATGGAAATGGTGCGCGTGGCGAAGTGCCTGAAAATCTATCTCGGCGAAATCCCGCCGAACTATCCCGATCCGCGCCAGATGCCGAAGTTCCTGTATTTCCCGGACCTGCCGCCGACCACCTACTTCGACCGCACGCTATTCCCCTGGTACGAAATCCTGGAAGGCAACTGGACAGCGATCCGCGATGAGTTGAACGCGGTCATGCACGAACCCGATGCGCTGGCGCCGTTCCTCGGCGAGCATTCGCCCGAAGCGATGAAAACGTATCTTGGCGGCGTGGAAAAACCCGTTTGGGATGCGTATTTCTTCTACCGCCACGGCGAGCGCTTCGATGCGCACCATGCGCGCTGCGCACGCACGAGCGCCGCGCTGGAGTCGTTGCCGACCCTGGTGCGCATCCGCGAGCACGCGCCGGAAGTGTGCTTTTCCGTACTCACGCCGGGCACGCACATCCTCAAGCATCGCGGGGTGACCAACACGCGCCTGGTCACGCATCTGCCGCTGGTCATTCCGGAAAACTGCGCGATCGCCGTCGGCGGCGAGGAAAAGGTCTGGCGCGAAGGCGAGGCTTTCAGTTTCGACGACACGTTCGAGCACGAAGCCTGGAACCGCAGCGACCGCACCCGCGTGGTCATGCTGCTGGACGTGTGGAATCCGTACATGACGGCCGCCGAATGCGAAGCGATCACCGGACTGATCGAGGGCATCGGCGATTTCAACGAAATGGCCGGTATCAACCGCGATTGAGCCCATATCGGTGCAAGGCTGCATCATTCTGCACCAGTTTGGTGATATCGACTCCAGTTGGCGATCCTGGAAATTTCCCATCTGATTGATCCGATGGGAGATTATCGATTGGCACGAGCCTTGCCATAGAGCGGCATCCCCCCACCAGGAGCCCGCGATGTCCGCCGACACCGTTTTCGATCTGATCAAGAAGCACAACGTCGAATTTGTCGATCTGCGTTTTGCCGACCTGCTCGGCAAGCAGCACCACGTCACCTTTCCCGCGCACGCCGTCGATGCCAGCACGTTCGAGGACGGCAAGATGTTCGATGGTTCCTCGATCACCGGCTGGAAGGGTATCAACGACTCGGACATGGTGCTGATGCCGGATCCGGCCAGCGCGATACTCGACCCGTTCACCGCGCATCCGACCCTGAACCTCGTCTGCGACGTGCTTGAACCGTCGACCATGCAGGCGTATTCGCGCTGTCCGCGCTCGATCGCGCGTCGCGCCGAGGCCTACCTGACGTCGACCGGCGTTGCCGACACTGCGTTCTTCGGTCCCGAACCGGAATTCTTCATCTTCGACTCGGTGCGCTGGAGCAACGACATGCGCGGCGCCTCGTTCGAGATCGAATCCGAGGAAGCGGCGTGGAGTTCCAACCGCGAATTCGAAGGCGGCAATTCCGGCCATCGCCCGGGCGTGAAGGGCGGCTATTTCCCGGTCGCGCCGGTGGATTCGCTCGGCGATCTGCGCGGCGAGATGTGCAAGATCCTCGAGCAGGTCGGCCTGACCGTCGAAGTGCATCATCACGAAGTCGCCACCGCCGGCCAGTGCGAGATCGGCACCAAGTTCAGCACGCTGGTGCACAAGGGCGACGAAATGCTCACGCTCAAGTACGTGATCAAGAACGTCGCGCATGCGCACGGCAAGACGGTAACCTTCATGCCCAAGCCCATCGTCGGCGACAACGGTTCCGGCATGCACGTGCACCAGAGCCTGGCCAAGGGCGGCACCAACCTGTTCGCCGGCGATCTGTACGGCGGCTTGTCGCAGACCGCGCTGTATTACATCGGCGGCATCTTCAAACATGCGCGCGCGATCAACGCCTTCACCAATTCCACGACCAACAGCTACAAGCGCCTGGTGCCGGGCTTCGAGGCGCCGGTGATGCTGGCGTATTCGGCCCGCAACCGCTCGGCAAGCTGTCGCATTCCGTTCGTGCATTCGCCCAAGGCACGACGCATCGAGGTGCGCTTTCCCGACCCGATGAACTCCGGCTACCTCGCCTTCACCGCGCTGATGATGGCGGGCCTCGACGGCATCCTGAACAAGGTCGATCCGGGCGCACCGATGGACAAGGATCTGTACGACCTGCCGCCGGAAGAGGAAAAGAACATCCCGCAGGTGTGTTCGAGCCTGGATCAGGCGCTCGAAGCGTTGCACAAGGATCGCGCGTTCCTGAAGGCCGGCGGCGTGTTCAGCGACGACTTCATCGATGCCTACATCGAAACCAAGCTCGCCGAAGTCACGCGCTTCCGGGCGGCGACTCACCCTGTGGAGTTCGCGATGTACTACAGCCTCTGACCCACGCTTCGCGACGGTGCCTGCGCGTAGCAGGTACCGTCAGCCGCGCTGGTGCGCGGCTTCGGCCAGGCGCTTGAACTCGCGCATGCGTTTCAGCCACAGCTCGTTGTGTTCGACGTCGCGCTCAATCTGCGGGTTTGGAATCGTGCTGAACGGAATACGCATCGGCGCGGCTTCGAGCGCACCTTGCATACTGCCGAAATACAGGGTGTTGCCGCCGTAGCGCTGGTTGATGCGATCGAGCACGCCGCTCACCGCGCGGCTCTTTGTCTCGTTCACGAACAACGAGCCGGTGCTTGCGTCGCGCGGCTGCAGGCGGTGCAAGGTCACGCCCACGGCCAACGGCACCGGTTTGCCGCCGCGCAGCGGCAGTCGCAACGTGTGCCGATCACGCTGTTCGAGCGCATGCGCGAGCTGGCGCAGGAACTCGCGGCTGTCATCGGTTGCGTCGAAGCGGACTTCGCCATGCCAGGCGTCGGCGCCGAGATGGCGCACGCGCACCGTCAGGGCTTGCGCTACGTAGCCTTCGTGGCGCAACCGCATCGCCGCCTTGACCAGCAATTTCTTCAGCACTGCGCGCGCGCCAGCCGGCGTGCGCCATTCCGGACCGAGCACATGCGAGTGACCGAGGCTGGCACGCACGGATTCGCGATGCGTCTGCCACTGCCCGTGCAGCGCATCGAAGAAGCGTTCGCCTTCGATGCCGCCCCAGATTTCGCGCATCGCGTCCGCATCCAGCGCGCATAACTGCGCGACGGTACGGATGCCGCCCGCGTGCAGGCGCTGCTCCATGTTGGGACCGATGCCGCACAGGTCGGACAATTCCAGCCGATGCAGTGCGTGCGGCAGATCGCTTTCTTCCAGCACGACCAGACCATCGGGTTTTTGCATGTCGGTCGCGGTCTTGGACAGGAAATGATTCGGCGCGATGCCGACCGAGCAACGCAGCCAGTCGCCGACGCCGCGCACGGCCGCCTTGATGTTGCGCGCAATGGCGACGGCATTCGCGCGCACGCGCTCGCGTCCGAGCAGTTCACAGGCGACTTCATCGATCGAGCCGACGTAATCGATCGGAATGCAGGTTTCGATCGCGTCCTTCAAACGATGGTGGTATTCGACGTACAACGAGGGCTGCGCCGGCACGATCGCGATATGCGGACACAGCTTGCGCGCCTCGCGCACGAGCGTGCCGGTGCGCACGCCGAAAGTCTTGGCCTCGACGCTGGCGGCGATGCAGCAGGTCGTTTCGGCCATGACCGGCGCGACGCCGACCGGCTGCCCGCGCAGCGCCGGATCGACCTGTTGCTCGACCGAGGCGAAATAGGAATTGAAATCGACGAAGAGGCTGCGCAGGCTCATGGCACGGTTCCGGCGGACGCGTGCCGGGAGTTGAGGCTACTCCGATCTCAGGAATGGCGACATGGATATTTCTGCACTAAAATGGTGCAATGCCTGCCGTCGAAATCCTGCCGAGGGTTCCCGTCGATACCGTCGCCCTGATCGACCAGATGGCGACGGGTATCGCCGTGCTCGACGGGGATCTGCGCTTCGTCCAGGCCAACGCTGCCTTCGTCGAGCTGACGGGGCTCGTGCGCTGGCGCGGCTGTCCGCTGGAAGTGTTGGGAGAACCGGCCGGCGTGCTGACGGCGTTGATCGAGCGCGCGCAGGCTATGCAGGCGCCGTCAATGCTGCGCGGCCTGGAAATTTCCGCGCGTTCTGCATCCGTTCGCGTCGATATAACCGCCGCACAGTGCGCTGCCGGCGTGCTGCTGGAGATGCACGCGCTGAATCCGCATGACGTGCCGCAGGCGCCGGCGCAAATCTCGCAAAGCCTGCGCGGACTCGCGCACGAGGTGAAGAATCCGCTCGCCGGCCTGCGCGGGGCGGCGCAATTGCTGCAACGCCGCGCCGCCGATGCGGACCAACGGCGCCTGGCGGAACTCATCATCACCGAGGCGGACCGCCTCGGCGCGCTGACGGATCGCCTGCTGCATCCGGCGGGCAAGCCGCATCTGGCCGTAGTGAACCTGCACGAAGTCGCCGAGCGTGCACGCGCGTTGATCGCCATCGAGGCTGCACCGGAGGTTCGGTTCGAACGCGATTACGATCCGAGCCTGCCGACTTTTCGCGGCGACGCCGACCGCCTGCTGCAATTGCTGTTGAATCTGTTGGGCAATGCCTTGCAGGCCGGCGCGACGCAGATTCAACTGCGCACGCGTGCGGAAAATGGCGCTATCGTCAATGGCAAAGCGCTGCGCCTCGCGTTGCGCCTGGACGTAATCGACAACGGTTCCGGCGTGCCGGACGCTTTGCGTGAAACCCTGTTCGCGCCGCTGGTATCCGGGCGCGCGGACGGCACGGGACTCGGCCTGGCGCTGGCGCGCGAAATCTCGACCGAACACGGCGGGCAACTGGATTTCCGCAGCCGTCCCGGCAACACCGTGTTTACGCTGCTGCTGCCGTTGGAACGGGAGACAGCGCGTGTCTGAGATCTGGATCGCCGACGATGATGCGTCCATCCGGTTCGTACTCGGCGAAACCCTGCGCGAGGACGGAGCGACCGTGCGCGAATTCGCCAACGCCGAGGACTTGCTCGCCGCGCTGGAAAAAGATGCGCCTGCCGTGGTCGTGAGCGACGTGCGCATGCCCGGCGTGAGCGGCCTGAAGTTGCTGGACGAGATCAACGCACGCGGCCTGCATCTGCCGGTGATCGTGATGAGTGCGTTCACCGACGTGGCTTCCACCGCCGCCGCGTATCGCAACGGCGCGTTCGACTACCTGCCGAAACCTTTCGATCTGGATCAGGTGCGCGCGGCGGTGGAACGCGCGCTGGCGCAGACCCGGCCACCGCCCGCGCCGTTGCCGGCGACCGAAGCGGAAGCCGAGCTGATCGGCAGCGCGCCGACGATGCGCGAGTTGTTTCGCAGCATCGGCCGCGTCGCGGCGACGAATCTCAACGTACTGATCACCGGCGAAACCGGTACCGGCAAGGAGCTCGTCGCGCGCGCCCTGCACCGGCACAGTGCGCGCGCGACGCGGCCGTTCGTGGCGATGAACACGGCGGCGATTCCATCAGAACTGCTTGAATCGGAACTGTTCGGTCACGAAGCCGGCGCGTTCACCGGCGCGCTCAAGCGCCATCCGGGCCGTTTCGAGCAGGCCGAAGGCGGCACGCTGTTCCTGGACGAAATCGGCGACATGCCGCTGGCCTTGCAGACGCGCCTGCTGCGCGTGCTCGCGCAGGGCGAGTTCTACCGCGTCGGCGGACGCGAGCTGATCCGCGCCGATGTGCGCGTGATCGCGGCCACGCATCAGGACCTCAATGCGAAAGTCGAGGCCGGGCAATTCCGCGCCGACTTGCTGCACCGCCTCGATGTCGTGCGCCTGCACCTGCCGACGTTAAGCGAGCGCCGCGAGGATATTCCCCTGCTGGCCGCGCGCTTTCTCGCCCGCGCCGCTGCGGATATGCGACTGGATGCCAAAAACTTTTCTCCGGCGGCGCTTGGCGCGCTGGCGCAGATGGCATGGCCGGGCAATGTGCGGCAGCTCGAAAACCTGTGCCGGCGCCTGGCGGTGATGGCGCCGGGGCGCGAGATTCGTGTCTCCGATTTGCCGGAAACCGATGAAGCGGCGGCTTCGAAGTCGGCGGACTGGCGCGCGCCGTTGCGATCGGCGGTGCGCGAGCGTCTTGCGCGCGGAGAGCGAAATATCTATGCACAATTGCGCAGTGGGTTCGATCAGGCCCTGCTCGAAGCGGCGCTGGCGGAAAACGGCAACCAGCGCGGCCGTGCGGCGCAGCAACTCGGGTTGGGGCGCAACACGCTGACGCGCAAATTGGGCAGTTCACGCAAGCGAGGCAAACGATGACCGATGTCGTTGAGGTTCGGGTGCGCGCCGCGCATGCGGATGATTGCGAAATCCTGGCCGCGTTCAATGCGGAAATGGCCATCGAGACGGAAGCCAAGACGCTCGATCCGGCGACATTGCGCGCCGGCGTCGCGCGCGTGCTCACGGAGCCGGCGCGCGGATTTTATCTGGTCGCTGAAATCGATGGCGTGGTCGCCGGTTGTCTGATGGTCACGTTCGAGTGGAGCGACTGGCGCAACGGCGACTGGTGGTGGCTGCAAAGCGTTTACGTCTTGCCGGAATATCGCCGGCATGGCGTATTCCGCGCGCTGTATGCAGACGTCGAACGTCGTGCGGTCGAACATGCCGATGTCGTCGGCATTCGTCTGTATGTCGAACGCGACAACGCGCGCGCGCAGCGCACCTACGCATCGCTGGGCATGCACGAAGATCATTACCGGATGTATGCCAAGCTGTTGCGCAAGCTCACCGGGAAGGCAGCCGATGGCAATGCTTGAGCGCCTGCGCAACGCCACTGCCGACACGCTGATGCTGTTCGTGGTGCCGTGCGGCGTGGCGCTGCTGCCGTGGCGGCTGGGCTTCGCCTTGCTCAAGCGCCTGGCGCGCAGCGAACGCCTGTATCGACTCAGCGTGGACCCGGCCTGGGATGCCGCGCGCGCGCATTGCCAAGGTTGTGACGAACGCGAGTGGAAGTATCGTTTCCGCCTGTTGCGACTGGTCGACCATGCCGACGTGTATCTGGCCATGCTGCGCGGACGGCGCTGGCGTCGCCGGCATGTCGTCGAGACCGGCGATTGGCCGGTGCCTGGACCGTGCGTGTTCCTCACCTATCACTGGGGCGCGGGAAATTTCATCTGGCCGCGCCTGCGCGAACTGGGTTTCGTCGCGCATTTCATCGCGCGCCGCGCATCGGGACGCGCACTGGGCATGACGCGCCTGTCATATTGGTTCGGCGACTTCCGCGCGCGCGCGCTGCGCCGCTGCGCGGGCGCCGAGCCGATCTTCACGGGTGCGAGTACCGGCGCGATCGCGCGGGCGCTGGACGCCGGCGACAGCGTCGTCGGCATGCTCGATCTTCCCGCGCGAACCGATCAACCCGCTTGCGGTCTGCCGCTGCTGGATGGGCATGTGCGTTTTCCGTTCGGCCTGGCGCGGCTGGCATCCGACAAGGGGATCCCGGTGGTCCTGCTGAGTTGCGGCCTGGATTTTTCCCGTGGGCAGCGCGATATCCGCGTCGAACTATTGCCGCCGCAGCTTTCCGCGGACGCGATCATGCTGCGCTACGCCGCGCATCTGCACTCGCGTTTGCGCGAGGCGCCGGCGGCATGGCAAATCTGGCGCGAGGCACCAGGACTGTTCGTCGCCGCGGCGAATGTTCAGGCGTTGTGACCCTTGTACAAGGTGCTGTGCGGTGCGCGCCGTTCGTGTTCGGGACGATTCGTCGTGTAGTAGTACAGGGCCAGCGATTGGCGGTAGATGCCGGCGGGTGCCGCCCACGGCTGCGGGTGGCCGTGGAAGGTGTCCGAGCGCGTGGCGAACAATACGGCACGATTGAACAGCGGCTCGACGACCCGCACGCGACGGGTGCCGCTGGTGTCCCACAATTCCAGTTCGCCGCCGTAACCGGGCTCCCAGCGCGGCGTGAGATAGATCAACAGGTTCAGGCGGCGATGCGCTTCCATCTGCGGATGCCAGTTGAAATCGGCATGGATGCCCAGATGGTCGCCTGGCCGGCTCAGGTGCAGGCCGCCGCCGGCAAGGTGTGGATCCGGCAACAGATGTTCGATGCCGGAAAGTCGCTCGAGGAAACCCACGAACGGGCCTGAATTCAGATCGTGCAAAGCCTGGCGATGCGCTGCGGGGAAGCGTTCCTCGTGCGCGCTGGCGAGCTTGACCTCTACGGTCTGGATGCCGAACCGGTCCCAGGCAACCGGATCGTCCGGCTGCGGGAAGGTGCGTGCCAGTTCCAGCGCGAGATCGGGCCGCAGGAATTCATCGATCACGATGTGCGGGTAGGGATCCGCGACGCCGAATTCCGCGTGGCGCGCTGCGGCGAGCCGCGCCAGGGTATCCAGATCGAAAACGTAAGGCATACAATACGAAGAGCGGGAAAGAAGCCATGATAGCAGCACGCTCCCGCATCCCTGATCACGGAAGGACGTTATCGTGACCACATCGCAACGCGTTGCCATCCTTGGCGGAGTCCGCATTCCGTTCTGCCGCAACAACACCGCCTACGCGGATGTCGGCAATTTCGGCATGGCGGTGAAGACGCTAGGCGCGCTGGTCGAGAAGTTCGGCCTGCACGGCGTGGAACTGGGCGACGTCGCGTTCGGCGCGGTCATCAAGCACGCCTCCGACTGGAACCTCGCGCGCGAGGCGACGCTGTCTTCGGGGCTGGCACCCACCACGCCCGGCATCACCACGGCGCGCGCCTGCGGCACGTCGCTCGACAACGCCATCATCATCGCCAACAAGATCGCGTCCGGCCAGATCGAAGCCGGCATCGCCGGCGGCGCGGACACCACCAGCGATGTGCCCATCGTCTACAGCCGCGCCTTGCAGCAGCGCCTGTTGCGCGTCAATCGCGTCCGTGGCGGCTGGGAAAAATTCAAGACGGCCGTCAGCGGATTTTCGCTGTCCGAACTCAAGCCCAGTTTCCCCGGCGTGATGGAGCCGCGCACCGGCATGTCGATGGGCGATCACTGCGAGCTGATGGCGAAGGAATGGAAAATCTCGCGCCAGGACCAGGATGCGTTTGCACTGACGAGCCACCAGAAGGCCGCCGCGGCGTACTCGCGCGGCTTCTTCAACGATCTGGTCGTGCCGTTCCGCGGCCTGGATCGCGACAACATCCTGCGTCCGGACACGACGCTGGAAAAGCTCGCAACGCTCAAGCCCGCGTTCGACAAGACCTCGGGGCAGGGCACGCTGACGGCGGGCAACTCCACGGCCCTGTCGGACGGCGCTTCGGCGGCGCTGCTGGCGAGCGACGCCTGGGCTAGCGAACGCGGCATCATGCCGCTTGCGTATCTCACGCATGCCAAGGTCGCGGCGGTGGATTTCGTGCATGGCGAGGGCTTGCTGATGGCACCGACCATCGCCGTGTCGCGCATGCTCGATGCCGCCGGATTGACCCTGCAGGATTTCGACTACTACGAAATCCACGAAGCGTTCGCCGCGCAGGTGCTGTGCACGCTGCGCGCGTGGGAAAGCACGGACTACTGCAAGAATCGCCTCGGCCGCGACAAGCCGCTCGGCAGCATCGACCCGGTGAAGTTGAACGTCAACGGTTCGAGCCTGGCGCTCGGCCACCCGTTCGCCGCAACCGGCACGCGCCTCATCGCGACGATGGCGAAGCTGCTGGCGGACAAGGGCGCGGGCCGCGGTCTGATCTCGATCTGCACCGCCGGCGGCATGGGCGTGACCGCGATCGTGGAGCGGCCGTAAGGCACGAGCGAGCTGGTGCGGCACGACCCGAAATCGCGGCATTCGTGGCTGCTGGCCGCTGCGGCCGCAGCGTTGTGCTTGGGCGTCCTGCGCGCGCTGTATCTGGAAAGGATCGGCAGCGAATACACCTCGTGCCACGGCTGTTTCGTGGTCCCGGCATTGAGCCACGATGCGCGGCTGTTGTGCGTGATGTTCGCCGTGTTGGCGTTCGCGGCCGCATCGCCGTGGCGCTGGCCGGCGCGGATTGCGCGAGTCCTGGTGGCACTTTGCATTCTTGCACAGGCCACCGATCTGGTTTTGCTGCGGTTGTTCACGCAGCGGTTTTATATCGCCGACCTGTTGCGTTTTTCCGGCGATGCGGCCGCCGGTTGGAGCGTTGCGCGCGCGCAATTTTTCTCGATCAACGGCATCGGTTATGCCGCCGCCGCGGCGATCGTGCTGGTCGTACTGGCGGGATTGATCGCGGGCGCGCGTGGTACGCCGAAGCAGGCGCGGGTCCTGCTCGTGCTCGCGGCGGCCAGCGCGCTGTTCGCCGTTGCCGCGATGTGGATGCCGTTGCGCTACGTGCACGAGGAATACGACGGCAACGTGGTGGAAGTGAACCTGCCGCAGGGTCGCGCCCGCGAGTTTTTGCCGGCGTATGCGCAAAGCGTGCTGCAAGCTGACAAGGGCGTCCCGCAGACCTGCGCCGCCGGCGCACGCAGTGGCCGCAATATCGTCATCGTGATCACGGAGTCGTTATCGGCTTATCAAAGCGCACTGCTCGGCGGCGCGCACGACTGGCTGCCGCGGCTGGATGCATTGGCACGCGCCAACCATTATTTCACCCGGTTCTATGCCAACGGTTTCACCACCGATGGCGGGGAAGCGGCGATTTTCACCGGACGCCCGCCACTGATACCGCCGGGAAGCGACTGGTATACCCTCGACGCATTCGGTCCCGGTCCCGACACCTTGCCCGGCATCGCCCATCGCGCCGGGTACTCCATCGAGTATTTCACCACGGCGAGCCTTGCGTTCTTGAATTCCGGCGCATGGCTGCACGCCTTGCACTTCGACGCGGTGGAAGGCGGAGAAAATTCGTACTATTCCAGGATGCGGCACTGGCAATTCGGCGCCGCCGAGGATGCGGCCTTGTTCGGCCGCTTCGAGCAGTGGCTGGACGCGCGCCATGATCCACGCCCCTTCGTCGCCGTGCTGCTGACTGTGAGCAGCCATCCGCCGTTCGTGAATCCGCGCACGGGCGAGATCGATCCGGAAGGAACGTTCCACTACGTCGATGACCAGCTCGTCGATTTCCACGACGCACTGGCGCGCCGCGGATTCCTCGACAACGGGATTCTCATGATCACCGGCGACCACCACGCCATGACGCCGATCGATCGCGAGGAGTACGCGAAATTCGGCGAACGCTCGTTCGCGCGCATCCCGCTGGTCGTTGCCGGCGCCGTGGACATGCCGAACGTCGTGGATGCGTCGTTCCAGCAATCCGATTTTCCGGCATCGCTGGCGCACATCATGGGAGTGGATTATTGCCGGACCCCGTTCAACGGGATTTTTCTCGATCCGCGGCCGCAACCGCCGCGCTACGTGGTGCAGGCGCGCGGCGACGATCGCAACCGCGTGGACGTGTACTACGACGATCGCGTCGCCAGCTACATGCAGAACGGCGATGCCAGCGACTGGACAGGCACGCCACCGCCACAGGCGGACATGGTGGCCGCATGGATCAATGCGCAGCGCCTGCGCAACATGAGTCCCGCTGGCAAAGCGCCGTGAGCGCCGCCCTCAGGTGAACTTGAAGCGCGGCGTGAAGTTGCCGCTCGGCGCATAGGACTGGCGCCGGTTGCGCATGCGCGCCTGCAGTTCCGCGCGGCGATCTTCCAGCCATTCCTCGCGGCCGAGCTTGGCCGCGTCGGCGCCGCGCGCGGCGGCTTCCTGGCTGCGGTAATCGCAGAAATCGCTGTACGCGTCGATCTCGGGTTTGAGCACGCCCTGCACGACTTCAATCATGATCGCGTCGTCGAGGAAGCCCAGCACCGGCACGTTGTCCGGAATGAGGTCTTCCGGGTCGGAAAAATAGGTCAGCGCGGAAACCACGCGGCCCTTGTCCTCGGCGGACAGGCCCCAGCCTTCGTCGGCGGCCATGGCGACGAGGTTTTCCACGCAGGCCAGGCGCGAACGCACGAATTCCGGCATCTGCTGCGCCTGCGAGCCGACGAACGTCTTCGCCGCTTCGTCCAGGATCTGCTGCGCGCTCTTGCCCGCCGCACGCTGCTCGGCGCGCTTGATCGCGTCCATGAAAAACGGCAGGTCCTGGTCGGTGATCTCGATGGAAAACTCAAGGGCCATGGCGGCGTCCTGAAAATGGGTGATGGAACGCGCAGCCTAGCCAGCCCGGGCCATAACGTCAATTGGCTCACAAAATCGAATGCAGCCCGGCGCCAAAAGCGGTCACGATGCGGGTGTAGATGGTCTTGAGCGGAAGGTCGACCGCGGGGAAATCGCCCACGTCGGTGTAGCAGTCGTAGAAGCCCGGTGCGCCCGGCGGCAGCGGCTTGCAACCGGGCTTCAATTCGAAACTCGACGCATAGCGATACGGCCACAGGTCGAACAGCGGCAGGCGTGCCGAAAAATCACCGATCGCGCGGTTCAGGCGGCTGAGCCAGTTCGTGCCCTGGCGGCGTGCGATCGTCCAGGCGTTGCCGGGCGCGCAGTCGCGCAGGATCGAGTCGCGCAACGCCTGCGCGAACGCGACGTCGTGGATGATGAATCCGGATTCGGTGTTGTAGTGGTCCGAGCGCGGATCGAAATTGTGCGAGCCGATCAGCGCGATACTGCCGTCGATGACGATGGACTTGGCGTGCAGGCCCACGCGCACGCCGTGCTCGCGCAGCGGCGCCTGGCCGTACTTGCGGTAGCCCCGCGCTGGCTCGATCCCATCGCCGAGCGCGACATAATCCGCAATCAGTGCCGCGGCTTCCTGCGGAAACGGCTTGAATTCGTGGATCTCGAAGCCGAGTTTGAGAAAACGCTTCTTGTGCTTGTACGACAGCGCGTAAACGTAGAACGCATCGGTCGCGGCGAGTGAATTCGTCGACACGACGATGTGCAGCGCCGGTTTGGCGCGGTGCTGTTCGGCGAACACGCGCTGCGCGGTGCGGCTGAGCACCAGGTACGGCGTCTGCATGACGATTTCGGATTGCGCGTTCTGGAACAGTTCCAGAATATGCCGGCTCAGTTCGTCGTCGTGCGGCAGGTCGGACTCGTCGAACTTGTTCGGCGCGTCGGAAAAGTATTCGACTTCGCCCACGCGCAACGCGGCGTCCGCGAAATGCGCGCGGATGTAGGCAGCATCGTTCGCTGCGCGCGACAACGCTTCCACCCGCGTGGCATGGCGATACGCGTGCAGCGGGTAATGCGGCGCGTTCAAACCATCGTCGAGGATGCGCGAGGATACGTCGCGCAGGCGCGACAGCGGCACGCTGCGGCGATCGCGCCAGAAGCGCTCGAACGAGGCGGCCATTTGTTGCGCGGCGGGACCGGTAACGAGCGCATCGCGGTCGCGATAATCGAATTCGTCGTCCCAGTCGAAATAGCGGTTTTCGTAATTGCGCCCGCCGGCGATGCCGATGCGGTCGTCGACCAGGAACAGCTTGTTGTGCATGCGCCGGTTGAACTGGAAGAAACAACACACGATGCCGGCGGCGAATTCCAGCGGCGGCGTGCGCGCCTTGTGGAAGGTCGGGTTGTACACGCGCAGTTCGAAGTTCACGTGCGCGCGCGCGAGCTGCGCGAGCAGCTCCACGTCATCGAGCGAAAACAATTGATCGACGATCACGCGCACCTTGACTCCGCGCCGCGCCGCCTTGACCAGTTCGTCGAGCACGAGGTAGCCGGCGTCGTCCTCGGCGAAGATGAAGGTCTGGATATCGATGCTCTTGCGCGCGGCGCGGATCAAGTGCACGCGCAGCAGCAACGCATCGGTGCCGTTGTCGAGCAGGTTGACGTAATGCACCGGCACCCCGGGCCGCGATTCGCGCAACGCCGTGTCGGCCAGGTCCTGGTACGGCGAGGCGATCGCGCAGGCGTCGGCCGCGGTGCAGGTGAGCGCGTGATCCTGCGCGGCGGCGGCGGTCGCCGCCGCGCGGCGCGCATGAATCGGATCGACCGCGCAGCCGCCGAGCATGAACGCGACGAGGACGAGGAATGCCAGTGCACGCCTCATGTCGGCGGACTCGGCTCCGCCAGTACGAAAATCTGCAGACGCAGGGCGACCTTGTCGGCCAGCGTGCCGCGCCGCGAGTGCATGCCGAAATCGCTGCGCTCGATGCTGCCTTCGACAGGCACGGCACAGGCGCCGGTGAGCGGTTGCGCGCAATCCGCGGGCAGGATGCGAAAGCGTACCGGCCTGGCGATGCCGCGCAGGGTGAGGGTGCCGTCCAGAGCGCCGCCGCTGCGCAGACGCACGAGCGGGAAATCGTCGGATGCGAAATGGATTTTCGGGTAATGCTCCGCGTCGAAGAATTCCGCCGATTTCGCCCAGTTCTCGTAGCGCGCGCTGCGCATGTGCAGGTCATCGGCCGCGATGCGCGCATCCACGCGTGCGGTGCCGCGGAAGCGGTCGACGTCCAGGCTGCCCTGGACCGCGCCGAATTCGCCGCCCACGCCGATCAGCCACAACACCTTGACCGTGAATCCGGCCCGCGAGCGCGTGGCGTCGAGCTGCAGGACTTCGTGGCGCGGCGGCTGCGCGTGCGCGGTGGGACAGTTCAACGCCAGACACAGCAAGCAGAGCCGTATCCGAAGCGCGCGCATGGAAGATCCGCTTACGGGGACCAGAAAGCTTTCAATGTCCCCGCGCCGGGCTCGGCATCGCCGTCGACCTCGAACCAGGCGATGCCGCCCGGCGGCATGCCGCGGAAATCGCCGGACTGTCCGGTCGCGAGCAGGGCGACGAAGGTTTCGAAGCCGGGATTGTGGCCGACCAGGAGCAGGCGCGGCGCGTCGGAGTGCTCGTCGATCAGAGCGTCGAGTTCGCCGGCGGTGGCCTCGTAGATGCGCGCCTCGATCTGCGCGCCGACATCGCCGAGGGCATGTTCCAGCGTCTGCCGCGCGCGTGCGGCGGGTGAGCACAACACGCGTGCCGGCAACGCGGCCTGTTCGCGCAGCCAGTGTCCGGCGGCGCGTGCTTCGGCGATTCCGCGCAGGCTCAGGTTGCGTTCGCTGTCACTGCGTTCGGGAGTAGCGTTCTCGGCATGGGCATGGCGCAACAGCAGGATCTCGCGTTTCATCGTTTCGTTCAGCCTTGTTTCTTGACCCAGCGCAGCAGCTTGCCCCAGTCTTCCTGGTGGCCGCGGATGATTTCGGAGTTGTAATCGAAGATGCTCTTGCCCAAGCCGGCCATAAGTACGTAGCCCTGGGTGTCGCGCAGTTGCGCCACCAGTGGAAATGGCAGGCGCTTGATTTCCTCGATCGCTTCCTGCGAGGCCGTCGTCCACGGCCTGAGCCGATTCGCGACCAGGCCCACGGCGAGGGACTCGCGCTTGACCCGGCCGAGGCGCCCGACTTCCTGCAGAAAATGTTCGCTGGCTTCCAGGTCGATGCGCGAGGGCAGCAGCGGAATCAGCAGCGCATCGGCATCGTGTGCGAGTTCGGCCAGTTCGTTGCTGCGGATACCCGCTGGACCGTCGATGACGACGATTTGCGCGTCCTGCGGAATCCTGTCGCTCCAGCCATCGCGCAGCGCCGACAGGGCCAGCACGGGCGCGGACATCCCGGCGCGCTTTTCCGCCCAGTGCATGCTCGAGCCCTGGCGGTCGGCATCCACCAGCACGGTGTTCTTGCCGTCCTGCGCAAAATGCGCGGCGAGGTTAGTCGCTATCGTCGTCTTGCCGCAACCGCCCTTGGAACTGGCCACCAGAATCTTGCGCATGCGCTCATCTCCGGATCACCAAAGTCCGCCAAGCGTACAACGGGAATGCGGTCTTGCGAAACCCGCTCAGGGTTGGGCCGGGGCATTCGCTGCGGACGGCTGCCAGTCCGCCGGCGGTTCGAGCGCGATGCGCTGGCTCCGCAGCACGGCATTCACTGCGTCGATTTCGTGGCCGCTGGCACGCAGGGTTTGCGTGTACAGCGCGGTCACGCGGCTGTCGTTCGCCAGGCGATCGGCGACGGAGCCGATCCCCTGCATCCGCCATGCCAGCGTGCGTGCCTGCGCGACCGCGGCATCGTGCACGGTGCCGGACGGTACAATTTCCATGAGTTGGCGTGCGCCGGCACTGCGCGCGAACAGGCTGCCACTGTCGGCGAGTTTCTGCGCCACGGCGACACAATCCTGCGCGAGTCCGGAATCATCCGCAGCGTTCTTGCATGCCTCGTCCAGCGCATCCAGATACGGATGCGGCACGGCGATGGCGATGCTCGCCGCGTAAGTGAGCCTGAATCCGGCCGGGCTCGCACCGGGCTGGTTGCTCGCGCGCAGGACGCTTTCGTGAATCGGCAGGATGCCCGCGGATTCGTACAAGGCCGAAGTCAGCGCACCGAAATAATCGTCGTAGCGAGCGGATTGCGCTGCGCTGGTCAGGGCCGCGCGCGCCGTCGTCTTCGCTCCGGTTTGTTGTCCACGATGCAGTGCCCACAACCACGCGCCGGCATTGGCCGGATCGGCTTTTTGCAGCTGCGCCAGGGTTTCCTCGCTCGGGCAGGCTTTCGCCTTGCCGCGGCATTCCAGCGCCGCCGAAACCCACCACACCAGTGCGTCGGCGTCATCGGCCTTCTGCGCACGGGCGAGCAGGGCCGGTGTTTGCAGCACTTTCGGTCGCGCGGGATCGCCGGCATCGTCCTGGGCCATCAGCGCCGCGGCGAGCAGCGAATGCGCATCGCCGCGCAGGGCGAGCAGATTGATCTCGTCGTGATGGAACTGCGCCAGCACCTGCGCCGGCGGCATTTCCGGACTCGGTGGCGGATTGCCCGCATCCGGTGCGAGCGGCTGCGCGAAGGCGGGCACGGCGATCAGGGCGAAGGCAAAAAACAGGCAACGCGACATGGCGGCGAATCCTTGCGAAACGAGACGAGCAGTGTAGCGAACGCCGATAAGCGCGAGCTTAATAGCCAGCCGCCTGCCCATCCTTGCGTCCTTCGGAGGCGCCGATCCAGACGCGATTTTTCGCGTCCCACTCGATCGCCTGGTAGCCGCCGTAGGGACCGTGGGCGAAGCGCACGTCGTGGCCCATTTCCATCAGTCCGCGCACGGTCGAGTAGGAGAATCCGGATTCCAGATCCACCCAGCCGCCATCCTTCATTTCGGTTTCCTGGGCCTCGGGCGAGGTCGAGCCTTCGTGCTGGATGCGCGGCGCATCGCCGGCTTCCTGCAGGTTCATGTGCCAGTCGATGAGGTTCTGCACGATCTGCACGTGGCCTTGCGGCTGCATGTCGCCGCCCATCACGCCGAAGCTGATCCACGGCTTGCCGTCGCGCGTGATGAAACTCGGAATGATGGTGTGGAACGGCCGCTTGCCTGGCGCGTAAGTGTTCGCATAACCGTCCTTGAGCACGAACAATTCGCCGCGATCCTGCAGGATGAAGCCGAGACCCGGCGGTGTCATGCCCGAACCCATGCCGCGGTAATTCGACTGGATCAGCGACACCATGTTGCCCCACTGGTCCGCGGTGGTCAGATAAATCGTGTCGCCGTGCAGTTTCGGCTCCTGGCCCGGATCGACCGAGCGCATGGCGCGATCCGGCGAGATCAGCTTGCGCCGCTGCGTGGCATAGTCCTTCGAGATCAGCCAGTTCAGCGGCACCTTGTAGAAATCCGGGTCCGCGTAGAAATGCGCGCGATCCTCGTAGGCGAGCTTCTTCGCCTCGACGAACAGGTGCACGTGCTCGGCGCTGTCGAACGGGATTTTCGAGAAATCGTAGCCTTCCAGGATATTGAGCATCTGCAACGTGGCAATGCCCTGGCCGTTCGGCGGTAGTTCCCAGACGTCGACGCCGCGATAGTTCGTCGATACCGGCTCGACCCATTCGCCGTGATGACTGGCGAGGTCGTCGTAGGACAGGAATCCACCCTGCGCCTTCATGTAATCGGCGATGGTGTGCGCGATCTTGCCCTTGTAAAACGCGTCGCGGCCACCTTTGGCGATTCTTTCAAGCGTGTTGGCGAGATTCGGGTACTGCCAGATTTCGCCTTCCGCCGGCGCACGGCCATTCAATGTCATCTGCTCGGTGAAGCCGGGGAATTTGCTCAGCCGCGGCACCGACAGCTTCCAGTAATACGCGATGAGTTGGGTGACCGGGAAACCTTCGCGCGCATACGCGATCGCGGGCGCGAGGTCGTCCTTCATCGGCAGCTTGCCGAAGCGGTCGTGCAGCGCGAACCAGCCATCGACAGTGCCGGGCACGTTCACCGGCAAGGGGCCGAGCGGCGGCACGGCCTTGTAATCGTGGTCCTGGAACCATTTCAGGGTGAGCGATTTCGGCGAGCGCCCCGAACCGTTGTAGCCGTAGAGTTTTTTCGTCTTCGCGTCCCAGACGATGGCGAACAGATCGCCGCCGACGCCGTTGGACACGGGTTCCATCAGGCCAAGCGCTGCGTTCGCTGCGATCGCGGCATCCACGGCCGTGCCGCCTTTCTTGAGCACGTCGAGGCCGATCTGCGTGGCCAGCGGCACGCTGGTCGCCACCATGCCGTGCGTGGCCAACACCTGCGAACGCGTGGCGAATGTCGCGCCGTTGATGCGATCGCCGGCGTGGGCGAGGCAGGTCAGGGAAAGCGCAGCGAGTGCGAGGAAGAAGCGGTTCATGGCGGGTTCCTCTTGAATCGGGCATGGTGAGCATACATCCATGGAATTCTGCCTGGGGAGTCATCGCGTGTTTGCCGGATTGCGCCGTCGCTGGCACCGATTCTTCTCCGCACCACGCGGCGCACGTTTCCGCGCGCAGCATGCGCGCATGCGCGGCGGCCGGCACGCGCTGCGCACGGTGCTCGCGGTCGGATGTGGATTACTGCTGGTCACCGCCGGCCTGGCCATGCTGGTGCTGCCGGGTCCGGGGTTGCTCACCGGACTCGTCGGCGCGGCCTTGATCGCCGGCGAATCGCAGGTCGTCGCGGGCTGGCTCGACGGGTTGGACCTTTACGCCGTGCGTGCGTGGAAACGCTGGCGCGGGTAAGCGTGCCGGGTCAATCCTCCAGCGCGTCCTTGAGGAATTCCGGCATCGCCAGCGCGGCCCTGTGGATTTGCGCGTTGTAGTAGCGCGTGGGGAACTGCTTCATCTCGGCGCCGCGTTCGCGGAAGTCTTCGAGGTCCACGCCCTTGCGCGCGAGCGTGGCGCTCCACCAGCCGGTCGGATAGCACGGCTGCGGGAAGGTGAGCGTGCGCATGGCTTGGAAACCGGCGCCCTTCATCGCCTTGCGGATGTTCTTGAGCAACGGCAGGTGCGCGAGCGGCGATTCGCTTTGCTGCACGAGGATGCCGCCGTGGCGCAGCGCTTTCAGGCACGAGCGATAGAACGCCTCGTTGAACAGGCCTTCGGCCGGGCCGATCGGATCGGTGGAATCCACGATCACGATGTCGAGCGACTCCGCCTCGCATTCAGCCATCCACTTGATGCCGTCGATGAACAGCAGTTGCGCGCGCGGATCGTTGTTGGATTCGCACAGTTCCGGGAAATACTGCTCGGCCAGCCGCGTGACGCGCTCGTCGATCTCGACCTGGATGGCGCTTTCCACCTCGTCGTGTTTGAGCACTTCGCGCAGCGTGCCGCAATCGCCGCCGCCGATGATGACCACGCGTTTGGCGCGCGGGTGCGTGAACAACGCCGGATGCGACATCATCTCGTGATACAGGAAATTGTCGCGCGTGGTGACCATGGTGCAGCCGTCGATCACCATCAGCTTGCCCCAGTCGGTCGTGTCCCAGATTTCGATGGACTGGAACGGCGTCTGCTCCGCGTGCAGCTTTTGCTTCACGCGAAAACCGATGGACGAGCCGGCGTAATCGTGGCGTTCGTCGAACCACTGTTGCTGTTGCGTCGTCATGACCGGTCTTGGGTTGTGCGAAGGGGCGGCGATTGTAGCGGTTCCCGTCGTGGCAGACACGCGGTTACAATAGCGCCGTGACGGCCCCGCGGCGATCTCTAGGCTTCCGGTCGTCGCGGATGCATCGTCAAGGCCCGCCGCTGCGACGTTCGATTCGCCTGTCCGGAGACCTGCGATGACGACGACCTGGAACGCCGATGCCGCACGTGCGCAATACGCGATCGCGCACTGGGGCGAGAATTATTTCGATGTGGATGCGCAAGGTCGCCTGACCGTGCGCCCGCGTGGTGCGGATGGCCCGGTGCTGGCCCTGCCCGTGATCGTGGATGCGGCCAGCGCGCAGGGTTCGCGCCTGCCATTGCTGGTGCGCTTCGCCGACATCCTCACGCATCGACTGGCACGCTTGCAGGGCGCGTTCGCCAACGCGATGCGCGAGTACGACTACGCCGGCGGCTACAGCGCGGTGTACCCGGTCAAGGTCAACCAGCAGCACGGCGTGGTCAGCGAACTGGCGCGCGCGGGCGACGATGGTTTCGGCATGGAGGCGGGATCGAAACCCGAACTCATGGCCGTGCTCGCACTCGCCAAACCCGGCAGCATCGTCGTGTGCAATGGCTACAAGGATCGCGAATACCTGCGCCTTGCCTTGATCGGGCGCAAGCTCGGCCTGCGCGTATTCATCGTGATCGAGAAGCCCTCCGAGCTTGAACCCGCGCTTGAAGAAGCCAGGGCACTCGGCGTCGAACCGCTGTTCGGCGTGCGCATGCGCCTGACCAGTCTGGGCGCCGGCAAGTGGCAGAACACGGGCGGGGAGAAATCCAAGTTCGGCCTCACGCCACGCCAACTGCTCACCTTGATCGACGCGCTCAAGGCGGCGAACCTCACACAATCGCTGCAACTGCTGCATGTGTTCATGGGCTCGCAGATTTCCAATGTGCGCGACATCGCCGCCGGCATGCGCGAGGCGACACGCTATTTTGTGGAATTGTGCAAATTGGGATTGCCGATTGGCTATGTCGATGTCGGCGGTGGCCTGGGCGTGGATTACGAAGGCACGCGCTCGCGTTCGGCCTGCTCGATCAACTATGGCCTGGACCAATACGCGGCCACCGTGGTGCAACCGCTCGCCGAGGCTTGTGCCGCGCACAAGCTCAAGGCGCCGCATGTGATCAGCGAGACCGGTCGCGCGATGGTCGCGCATCATGCCGTGCTCGTGGTCAACGTCAGCGACATCGAGCGCGCGCCGGAAGGCCGCGTGCCGCCCGCCGATGCGGACGAACCGGCCGTGCTGCGGCGCCTGCGCGAAATCCACGCCGAACTCGACACCAGTTCCGCGATCGAGCTTTACCACGAGGCGCAGCATCACTGGCACGAGGGCCACGCATTGTTTGCGCTCGGCAACCTCGGCTTGCGCCAGCGCGCGCGGCTGGATGACCTTTACTACGCCATCGTCAACGCGCTCAAGTCCCGCCTCAAGCCAGAGGAACGTTCGCACCGGCAGGCGCTGGACGAACTGGACGAAAAACTGGTCGACAAGTATTTCGTCAATTTCTCGATCTTCGAATCGATCCCGGATTCCTGGGCGATCGACCAGATTTTTCCGATCGTGCCGATTGCCGGACTCGACCGCGCGCCGGACCGCCGCGGCGTGATCGCCGATCTCACCTGCGATTCCGACGGCCGCATCGACGCCTACGTCGATGCCGACGGCGTGGACGTGAGCCTGCCGCTGCATTCACCGCAAGCGGGGAAACCCTACCGGCTCGGCATCTTCCTCGTCGGCGCCTACCAGGAAGCGCTCGGCGACATCCACAATCTGTTCGGCGACACCGATGCGGTGAACGTGCGCCTGACCGATTCGGGCTATGCGTTCTCGCACGTCAAGCGCGGTGACACCACCGACGTCATGCTCGATTACGTCGGCTACAAACTCGACGATTTGCGCGCGGCCTACCGCACCAAAATCGCCGCGGCGAAACTTGGGCCCGATGATGCGCAAAAACTCGAAGCCGCGCTGGAAGCGGGATTGACGGGTTACACGTACCTGGCCGAGTCCTAATCCCGCGCGACCTGGAACCCAGCGAACGACTGCGTGACCGGCATCACCTCGATGCGGTTGACGTTGAGGTGCGGCGGCAGGTTGGCGATCCACCAGATCGTTTGCGCGATGTCGTCGCCGGTGATCGGGTGCGCGCCGGCGTAGAGTTTGTCGGAGGCGGCCTGGTCGCCTCCGGTGCGCACGAGGGTGAACTCGGTTTCGGCCATGCCGGGCTCGACCGAGGTCACGCGCACGCCGCTGCCGTGCAGGTCGCAGCGCAGGCCCAGCGAGAACTGGGTGACGAAGGCCTTGGTGCCGCCGTAGACGTTACCGCCGGTGTAGGGATACGTCGCCGAAATCGAACTCACGTTGACGATGCTGCCGCGGCGTTCGATCAGCGTCGGCAGCAGCTTGTGCGTCAGCGTCGCCAGCGCGGTGATGTTGGTGTCGATCATCTGCCGCCATTGCGCGAGGTCGCAGTGCGGCGCTTTCGCCGTGCCGAGTGCGAGTCCGGCATTGTTGACCAGCAGGTCGACGGCGCGGAATTCCGTGGGCAAGGCATCCAGCGCGGTCTGCATCGCATCGGCGTCGCGGATGTCGAAGGCGGCGATGTGCACATTTGCAGCGAATTCATCGACCAAATGTTGCAAGCGATCGCGGCGCCGCGCGCAGGCGATCACGCGCCAGCCGGCTTGCGCGAAACGTCGTGCGATGGCTGCGCCGAATCCGGCGCTGGCACCGGTAACGAGGACGGTTTTTGCGGTCATCGAGGGATCTGCAAGCAATCGAATGCACAAGCATACGCCGAATCGCCATTGCCTCGCTGCGCGGCAATGGCGTTGTGACGCGCGCTACAAAACCTTTCACTGCGCAGGTGCATCAAGCGCACATCATCCTCAGCGACAACTGCAGCGGTGACATTTACTACGCCGTACCGGGCGGCGCGACTTGGGATGGCGGCAACGGGACGATTGCGGCGAGTGGTCTCAACGCCGTCAACACCTCGTCGTTCGGCGACGACGCGAACGGCGACCTGTACGTGGCCGATCTGAACGGCCGCATCCTGTTGCTGCAGACCGACACGATTTTCGCCGACGGATTCGACAATGGAAGCCGGCTACTG
>DATJIL010000066.1:0-2026 GCA_035493385.1 Rudaea sp. | reverse complement strand
CGATCAGGTTGCGGATGCCGTCGAGGGACGTGCGCTGGTCGGGTTGTGCGCGCACCAGCACGTCGATCTTGCGATCGCGGAAGTTGTACTGCGTGGCCACCGCGCCGCGAATCTTGTCGACGATCTGATCCGAAATCTGCTTGGTGGTGAGGCCGAGCGCGGCCGCGCGATCCTGGTCGAAGTGTATGCGGATCTCCGGCGAACCACCCTGTGCGCTGGATTTGACGTCGGCGAAACGCGGCGAGACCTGCAGCAATGCCGCCAGCTTGTTGCCGGCTTTCTGCAGGGCATCCAGATCGTAGCCGCGCAAATCCACTTCTAGCGGGGTGTCGAAACTGAAAAGTTTCGGCCGCGAGAACTGCACCTCGCTGCCGGGATGGCTGACCATGCTCGCGCGCAGCGCGTTCATCGCCTCGCTCTCGCCCTTGCGGCCGACGCCAGGCGCCAGCACCACGAGCAGGCGCGCGATGTTTTCGCCGGACTCGGTCGGGTTGGCGTCAAGGCGTGTGCCAGTGCCGCTGACGCCGTAGATCATCTTGATCAGCGGGTACTTCGCGTTCTTGGCCTGCAACTCGCGCACCAGCGCGTCGGTATCGGCGAGCGGCGTGCCCGGCGCCTGCTTCACCGTCATCTCGAAACGGCCTTGCGCGAGTTGTGGAATCAGGTCCGTGCCCAGGGTCGGAACCAGCGCGACACTGGCGAGGAATGCTGCCGCGGCGAAGCCGAGGACTTTCCACGGATGCGCCAGCGCCTTGGGCAGGAACGCGTGATAAGACTTGGCAGCGCGGTTGTAGCTGGAAAGCAACCCCTTGCCCAGGAAGCGCAGGATGCGGCCGATGACGGCTCCACCAATGCGGCCCAGCGTGAAACCGATCCAGCCGAGCGCACGCGGCAGCCAGCGGAACAAGCGGCCGATCGCTGCGAAGAATTTGCCGATGCGCGTGCGTGGCGGCACGCGAGGCGCTTTGGTTTCGTCGGCGAACGCCAGCGGCGCCCTGCCCTTCAGCGAAGCGAGCATGGGAATAAGGCTCATCGCCACGACCAGCGAAATGAGCATCGCGAACGTGATCGTCAGCGCCTGGTCGCGAAACAATTGGCCGGCAATTCCCTGCACGAACACGAGTGGGAAGAACACCGCGACCGTGGTCAGCGTCGAGGCGGTCACCGCCATCGACACCTCGCGCGCGCCCTGCACTGCCGATTCGACGATGCCGATGCCGCGTTCGCGCATGCGCGCGATGTTCTCGAGTACAACGATGGAATCGTCCACGACCATGCCGGTGGCGAGCGCCAATCCGCCCAGCGACATCACGTTGAGGCTCAGACCAGCTTCGCCCATGAAGAAGAACGTCGCGATCAGCGACACCGGCAGCGACAGCGAGATGATGAACGTGCTCCACGAGTCGGCGAGGAAGAAGAAGATGATCAACACCGCAAGCACGCCGCCGATGATGGCGTCGTCGCGCACGTCGTTGAGCGAGCTCTGGATGAAGACGGACTGATCGTCGATCGTGGTCAGCTTCGCGTTTGGCGGCAGGATCTTTACGCACGACGGTGGCTGATTCGTGCAGGTGAACCGGTCGAGTTGCTTGCGCACCGCCGCGGCCACGGTGACGGTGTTGGCATCGCCTTCCTTGTAGATCGCCAGTTCCACCGCCTCGTGTCCATCCACGCGCACGATGCCTTCGCGTTCCTTGTGGCCCTGGTGCACGTTGGCGACGTCCTTGAGCCGGATCGGCACGCCCTTGTCGACCTTGATCAGCAGGTCGCTCATCTGGCCCAGGTCGGTGAATTGGTTGACCGTGCGCACGAGGTAACGCTGGGTGCCGTCTTCGATGCGTCCGCCGGAAACATTGACATTTTCGTCGCCGAGGCGCTTGATCACATCGGCGACATTGAGATTGAGTTGCTGCAGGCGCTGCTGGTCGATGTCGACGTCGATCTGGTCCTCGAGGCCGCCGCCAACCTTGACCGCGGCCACGCCGGCGGTCGGTTCCAGGCGCTTGCGCAACTCGTCGTCGGCGAA
>DATJIL010000065.1:0-2475 GCA_035493385.1 Rudaea sp. | reverse complement strand
CGTGCAGACCCTGAAGTCGCGCATCGAGGCGCAGAAGGATGCCGACATCGAGGCCGCCGCGAAGGAAATCGTCCACCCGGACAAGCTGACCTGGGTGATCGTTGGCGACCTGTCCAAGATCGAGAAACCGGTGCGCGCGCTCAACCTCGGCGACGTGCATGTCATCGACACGGACGGGAATCTCGCCCACTGACGGCGTTTGTTGGTTCGCTGGACGAAAGCCGGACGGGAAACCGTCCGGCTTTTTTCGTGGCGTGCCCCGCGCGCTACAATAACGTCATGCGCAAACCACCCATCATCCACGAAACCCGTCGTGCCGAGGGCAGTCATTTCCTGCACGTCGAACTGCTCGACCTGGAGTTCTCCAACGGCGAACGGCGCACTTACGAGCGCCTGAAAGGTTCGGGCCTCGGTGCCGTCATCATCGTGCCGATGCGCGACGACGACACGGTGCTGCTGGTGCGCGAGTACGGCGCCGGCATCGGCCGCTACGAGCTCGGCCTGCCCAAGGGCCGGCTCGACCAGGACGAGACGGTGGAGCAGGGCGCGAACCGCGAGTTGAAGGAGGAAATCGGCTTCGGCGCGCGCGACTTGCACATTCTCACCAACCTGTCGCTGTCGCCGGCCTACATGACCAGCATGACGCACGTCGTGCTGGCGCGCGACCTGTACCCGGAACGTCTCGTCGGCGACGAGCCGGAGGAGCTCGAAGTGGTGGAGTGGAAGCTGTCGCAACTGCACCACCTGCTGTCGCATCCGGAAGTGACCGAGGGGCGTTCGATCGCGGCGCTGTTCATCGCGCGCGAATACCTGGCCGGGCGTTTTTCTCCCCGGACATGAGCGAACTTGATTTGGAAAATCTCGCACGCACCTGCTGCATGCTCGCGCGCGAGGCGGGCGAGGCGATCATGCGCGTCTACGCCGGCGATTTCGCGGTGGAACGCAAGGACGACAACTCGCCGCTCACTGCCGCCGATCTCGCCGCGCATCGCGTCATCGTCGCCGGCTTGCAGGCGCTGGCGCCGCAGATTCCGGTGCTGTCGGAAGAATCCGCCGAGCAGGCGGCGTGGTCCGTGCGGCAAACCTGGTCGCGGTATTTTCTCGTCGATCCGCTCGACGGCACGCGCGAATTCGTCAAGCGCAACGGCGAGTTCACGGTGAACATCGCCTTGATCGACGCACACGCTACGGTGCTCGGCGTGGTTTACGCGCCGGCACTGGATGAGCTGTACTGGGCGTGGGCCGATGGCCATGCGCATTTTGCAGCAAAATCCCAAAGTGGAAAATTGAACACGCGTGCGCGCGCGACGCCATTGATCGTCGCCGGCAGCCGTTCGCACGGCGATCCGCGCATGGGCGCCGCGTTGGACAAACTCGGTCCGCACGAACTGCTGGCACTGGGATCGTCGCTGAAATTCTGCCGCACCGCGCGCGGCGAAGCGGACTTGTACATCCGCTACGGCCCGACCAGTGAGTGGGACACGGCGGCGGGCCAGTGCGTGCTGGAGCAGGCCGGCGGCGCGGTGCGGCGCATGGATGGAAGCGCGTTGACCTACAACACCAAGGATTCGCTGCTCAATCCGGATTTCCTCGCCTGCGGCGATGCGTCGGTGGATTGGGCGGGATTATTGCGTGGCTGAATCGAGTTTCATGAAATCGGACATCGACGATTTGTTGCGCATCATGGCGAGTCTGCGCGATCCACAGCATGGTTGTCCGTGGGACGTGCAGCAAACATTCGCGACGATCGCGCCGTACACCATCGAGGAAGCCTACGAGGTCGCCGACGCCATCGACCGCGGCGACATGGCCGATCTGCGCGACGAACTCGGCGATCTGCTGCTGCAAGTCGTGTTCCACGCGCGCATGGCGCAGGAGCAGGGCGCGTTCGATTTTTCCGGGGTGGTCGCGGCGATCTGCGACAAGATGGTGCGCCGCCATCCGCACGTGTTCGCCGGTGCCAGCGTGGAGAACGCCGAAGCGCAATTGCGCGAATGGGACGCGCACAAGCGCCGCGAGCGCGAAGAAAACGGCGATGCCGATACCAGCGCGCTCGCCGGCGTTCCGCGCGGGTTGCCTGAATGGCAGCGCGCCCTGAAACTGCAAAAACGCGCCTCGCGCGTGGGATTCGACTGGAGCGATCCGCGCCCGGTGCTGGACAAGCTCGCCGAGGAAATCGGCGAGGTGCGCCATGAACTGGACCATGGCGCCGATGCGGCGCGCCTCACGGACGAGATCGGCGACGTGTTGTTCGTGTGCGTGAATCTCGCGCGCCTTGCCAAGGTCGACTGGTCCGCCGCGCTGCGCGGCGCGAATGCGAAATTCGAGCGTCGTTTCCGGCGCATGGAAACGCTGGCCGCGCAGGAAGGCCGCCAACTCGACGGCATGAGCCTGACCGAACAGGACGCCTACTGGGATCGCGCCAAGGCGGAGGAAAAAGCCGCTCAGCCTGAATAAACCGGCCCGAAAAAAGTA
>DATJIL010000064.1:0-3420 GCA_035493385.1 Rudaea sp. | reverse complement strand
CAACGCACGCTACTGCTTTCCGCGGTTTCGGTAAAGCCGTCAGTGCCATGTCGACACGACGGAACGCGCCTTGGCCGACAAGGCAAACACTTCCAGGTCGCGATCGCGGTAGACCGCGGGCCCCAATTTCGCCTCGACCAGCGGCAGGCATCCGCGTACGTCCGGCCACTCCGGTGGCGGCACGTACACCGGCCATGCGTGCAGGTGCATGACCAGGAAATCGGCGCCTATCGATTCGCCGCGCAGGATCGCCGACAAATGCCGGACTTCGCGCAAGCGCATACCGCGGGTTTCCGGATACTGCCCATATGCCGGCGGCATGCCGCATTCCGGAGCAACCATGCCGATCAGGATGCGCTGGCGATGCATGGCCTGATAGAGTTCTTGCGGGTCCTGGTCGCTGCGAACCGACCACGGCGCTTCGACCAGGGTCAGTGAAGCTGGCGGGAGTGCGGCGAGACGCCGATAGAATTCGGGTATCGGTCCAGCCGGAAGCGTCGTGCGGTAAGGATTGGATTCGGACGCATAGTCGTACTGGAAATACGGATGGCCCATGAGCTGGTTCGGCCAATACAGGTAGGCGGGCATCGGTCCGGCATAAAACAGCGCAGCGGCCGCAAAAACGACGATCGCCGCCTGCACCACCGAAGCGAGCCGCGACAACACCACGGCGACGCCTTCGGCAGCGAACAACAACACGAACGGCAGCGAGGGTTGCAGGTAGCGTGCAAGCGTACCCGGATTCTGCACCCATGCCGGGTGCGCGAGCAGGACGGCGCCAGCCGCCACGGCGACGATCGTGACGACGTACGCCACGAACTGCGCCTCGCGCCGCCACCATGACCACGCGCCGAGTCCGCTCAGGGCCAGCAAGATCGTGAAAGGCAGCGCCTGGTGCACGCCCAGCGCCAGCAGCGAAGCGCGGTATACGCTGTGAACCGTGACGTATCCGGTTTCCGATTTCGCCGCAAGCGCTCCCATGTCATTGAGCAGTGGCGGCAACAGCGCCACTGCCAACGGCAACGCGACGATCACTCCGAGCAACAACAGCTGCGCCAGATCGTGCCAACGTTCGCGCCCGCGCAGCAGCGCTGCCCCGGCGCAAAACGCAAAAGGCATCAGCAGGTACGGCAGCGTGATCAGGTGCAGCCAGCCGGCGAGGAAAGCGGCGAATACGTACGTCGCCGCCCAGCGCCGTTCACGCCTTTGCCACCACTCGAAAAAGGCGACGATGGCAACGAAGACGAGCAATGTCGTGATCGCGTAGGGCCGTGCCGTGCGGCTGTGGTAGACCATGATCGGCGAAATCGCCAACAGCACGCTCCACGTCGCCATCGTCGCGGCCGGCGCCCGCCGCCGTCGCATCAACCACGGTGCAACGGCGACCAACGCGATGCCGGACAACAACATCGGCAGGCGCATGCGCCACTCGCTCAAACCGCCATGCAGGGACAGGAAGCGATCGTAGAGCGTCAGCGGGATGCTGTAGTCGGCGACGCCAAAATGCGTGGCAATGCCGGCATAATCCGCATACAGCAATTTCTGGATGGCGTGCCATTCGTCGTCGATCAGGATTTGATCGCCGAATTGCCAACAGCGCAAGAACACGGCGGCGGCCCATGCCGCGGCGAATACAATCCACCATGCGACTGCGGGCGTCGCGGCCTTGCGCAAGTTGGCGATCAAGAATCTGCCTCCACTGCCGCCGTCAAACGCAGGCCCGCATCGGCGGAAAGAAATCGCGGCTTGGCGAGCTTCCACTTCCACAAGCGGAACACGATGCTCGTCTTGAGCACACCCAAGCCATAGCGCAGCGAACGCGCGAAGCTGATCTGGCTCGCCTCCGGGAAGTAGCGCGTCGGACACGACACCTCGCCGATGCGCATGCCGAACGCCAGCGCCTGCACGAGCATCTGGTTGTCGAAAACGAAATCGTCGGAGTTCGCCGCCAGCGGCAGGGTTTCCAGCACGCGCCGGGAAAAAGCGCGATAGCCGGTGTGGTATTCGGACAACTTGGCGCCGACGAGCAGGTTCTGCGCGAACGTCAACGCACGATTGAATACGTATTTGTACAGCGGCATGCCGCCGGCAAGCGCGGTATTGCCGAGGATGCGCGAGCCGAGCACCACGTCGTACACGCCCGACGCGATCATGCCCGCCATCGGCGTGATCAGGCGCGGATCGTATTGATAGTCCGGATGCAGCATCACCACGATGTCCGCATCGGTTTGCAGCGCCAGCGCGTAGCACGTCTTCTGGTTGCCGCCGTAACCGCGATTGCGCGGATGGCGGTGGCTGCGGATGCCCAGGCGATCGGCCACGGCCAGGGTCGCGTCGTCGCTGGCATCGTCGACCAGCACGATGTCGTCGACGACGTCGTGCGGAATCGCCCGGAAACATTCCTCCAGGGTCTTCTCGGCCCGGTAAGCCGGCATGACGACGGCGATTTTCTTGTCGTGCAACATGCCGCGATTGTCCCATGCGCAAGCGCCGCAGACCAAGCCTGCCCTGCTAAACTTGGCGATCCGATTCGACTGCCCGCACCATGACCGACACCAGCCCTGTCAGCCACAATTTCATCCGCCAGATCGTCCTCGACGAACGCGCTGCCGGCAAGCATGGCGGCCGCGTCGGCACGCGCTTTCCGCCGGAGCCGAACGGTTACCTGCACCTGGGCCACGCCAAGTCGATCTGCCTGAATTTCGGCATCGCGCGCGAGTTCGGCGGCAGCTGCAACCTGCGTTTCGACGACACCAATCCCGCGAAAGAGGACGTCGAATACGTCGAGGCTATCAAGGCCGACGTGCAATGGCTCGGCTTCGACTGGACGGAACTGCGCCACGCTTCGGACTACTTCGAGGTGTTCTATCGCTGCGCGGAAAAACTCATCCGCGACGGCAAGGCTTTCGTCTGCGATCTTTCGGCAGACGAAGTGCGCGAATATCGCGGCACGCTGACCGAACCCGGCCGCAATTCGCCATACCGCGATCGCTCGATCAACGAGAATCTGGATCTGTTCCAGCGCATGCGCAAGGGCGAATTCGCCGACGGCGCCAAGACCGTGCGCGCGAAGATCGACATGGCCAGCGGCAACATCAACCTGCGCGATCCGGCCCTGTACCGCATCCGCAAGGTGCCGCACCAGAACACCGGCGACGCCTGGTGCATCTATCCGATGTACGACTACGCGCACTGCATCTCGGACGCGGTCGAAGGCATCACGCATTCGCTGTGCACGCTCGAGTTCGAGGATCACCGCCCGCTCTACGACTGGTGCCTGCGCGAGATCGACCTGCCGAATCATCCCGAACTCGTGCAGCCGCTCGTCGATGCCGGGTTCAAGACGAACGTGAGCACGCCGCGCCAGATCGAATTCGCGCGCGGCAATCTCGATTACACCGTGATGAGCAAGCGCAAGCT
>DATJIL010000063.1:0-2067 GCA_035493385.1 Rudaea sp. | reverse complement strand
CGGCTCGCGAACTGGCGATTACGCCCATGCGCGGCTGGAAGCTGGGACTTGTGATACTCGGCGTGATCTTCCCGCTGATGGGCATAACGATCGTGCTGGTGTGGCTGGCCGACCGCATGTTGTTCGGACGTGCGTCGCCCGTAGTGGCTTCCTGATTTGTTATCGCGCGCATCGCCCGCCACGCCTAGGCATCAACCTGCTTAAAGACCCGCATAGACGATTCGGGTGAACTGGTCGCCGTTGAACACGAAGTTGCCCCATTGGGCATCGAAGGCAGCCGTCGGTTTGGCGGCAACGATTTCGTCGAGCGCGGCCTGCATCTTCTGTTGCGACTTGCTGATGCCGGCGTCGACCAGGAACTTGCCGTCTTTGCCGGACAGCACCGTGACGTTGCCGCCGGAACCCATGATCACGGTGGGATTTCCGCACAACGGTTGAACGACCAGATCCGAATCGGCACGACGCAGATAGCGGGAGCCTGCGCCGGTATGAAAATAGTCGTCCGGCGTTGCTTTAGTAGCGCGATGACATCATGTCGAACAAGGGCTTGGCGGCGCAGGAACGCTTCGTCAATCTGGAGAAAGGTGCGCATAGAAGTGCGGCGTTCCTCGCGATCAATCCGCTCGGCGCCATTCCTGCGTTAATCGAGGAAGGGCATGCGCCACTTACGCAATCGCTTGCGATCCTGGAGTTTCTTGTCGCGACAGAACGTGAAACAGGCAAGTTTTGTCATGGCGATACGCCGACCATCGCGGACATCTGTCTTGTCAGCATCTGGACCATTACGCAGGCGTTCGACATCAACATTGAAGAGGTTCCAACCATCGAACGAATCGTGAAGAATTGCGCGGCGCTCGATACGCGCGCCTCAAGCGCCTTTCGCAAACGCAGGATTCTCGCCGACAATTCGCAGCAAAAAATCCATCACTGCCCGAATCGGCGGCGAGCGACGCAAGTCGCGGTGCACCGCCATCCAGATGTCGCGTGAAAACGGTTCGCCGTCGTGTGTGACACGTTGCAGTTGCGTATCGGTATCGGCGAGAAAACCCGGTAGGCCCGCGACACCCGCGCCGGCCCGAGCCGCGGCCAGATGGCCATTGATATCGCTGATTTCGCAGGCAATCGGTCGTTCGCCTGCCAGGCTCATCAGCCATTGATGCTGCGGTATGCCTGCGACGCCGGCGTTGTAGGCGATGAACTCCCACGCGGACGGATCGTGCAGATGCGGGTAATCCGTGCTCGCGTACAGGTCAAACGAAACACGCCCCAGCTTGCGCGCGACGCTGGTGGGTTCCTCAGGCCGGCCCAGTCTGACGACAATGTCGGCTTCTTTACGGCTAAGAGAAACCGGCCGCATATCGCCGGAAACGGACAACTGTACGGTGGGGTTCTCACGCCGAAAATCGGCGAGATGTCGCACCAGAAAACCCGTCACGAGGATTGGCGGCGCACTCAGCGTGACCTTGCCGCTTAGCGGCGAACGACTCGTGTCGAGGAATCGTTCGATCGCGTACGCGTCCTCTTCCATTCCTTCTGCCAGGTCGAACACGCGCTGGCCAATCGGCGTGAGCTTGCACGCTCTCGGCTGACGTTCGACGAGGCGAGTGCCGATTTCGCCCTCCAGTGCGCTCAAGCGCCGGCTGACTGTCGCGTGATCCACCTTGAGACTGCGCGCGGCACCCGACAAGGTCCCGATGCGAGCGACCGCGAGGAAGTGACGCATATTTTCCCAATCGAACATCTGTGCATTTTCTCAAGGATGGTTTGCGGATCTGGGGAATGTTCGCACAAGTCCGCGCGCCCTAACATCTGGGCGACTTCAGCCACCATGGTTTACTACCGATGAGCATGTCCCTGCGCCGCGACCCACGCGGCACGTTCACCAGTGCCTTGATACTCGGGGGATTGCTCTCGATAGTCTTTCTTGCTGCGGTCGCGAAGGTCGCGGTCGTGACGGGCGTGTTCTACGTGTTTTTCCCCGAGCTCGGCGCGTTGAGCTATGAAGTCTTCACGCGTCCGGCGGGCGCGTGGGCACGCGCACCCATCATGCTGGCGGTCACGCCCGCT
>DATJIL010000062.1:0-23550 GCA_035493385.1 Rudaea sp. | reverse complement strand
CCGATCGCTCAGCGATTACAGCAGCGTGGTACCACCCGATCCCATCCCGAACTCGGAAGTGAAACGCGCCCGCGCCGATGGTAGTGTGGCTTAAGCCATGTGAGAGTAGGTCATCGCTGAGCACTTATCCCTAACCCCCAGCTAACCCCTGGGGGTTTTTGTTTGCGTGGGCCGGATATACTCGCGCCTGCCAGATCGTGAATCTTCTGCAAGATGCCGAAAAGACGATTGCCTTTTGCGAACAACGCGGGATCGACTCTCGTTTGCCTGGCCATCGCTGCCGCCGGATTCGTGGCAGCAGCATTCACGACGCGCTTCGCGTCGCTTTTTTTCCTGCTGCTTGCAGACAGCGCCTGCCTGTTGATCGTGAGCCGCGGTGTCCGCTTGCGCCATAGCGACGATTGGCGCGGGGAATTCCGCGACGCAACGGCGTATCTCGCGATGTTGGCTGCCTACACCGCGCTCGGGATCGTGCTCGTGGGCTATCCGCTGCATTGGCTGCGCAACGACGCTTCGCTCGGCGTCGCCCTGAGTATTTCCGCTGCCGCCGTACTCGCGTTGCTGGCGCTGTGGCGCGTCTGGCCTGCGTTCGGTTTGGCCGGAATGGATGCGCTATATCAGCGTGCGTCCGCCAGTCGCAGCTGGGGATTGCAAGAAAAATTGGCGCAGGCGTGGAAACTTACCGCCAACAACGAGATTTTTTTCGGCCACGGCCTGCTTGCATCGCTTGCGCTGCTTGCATTGACGCAAGGCGCGCTGGCGGCATCGGGACTGGGTGTGCCGATCGCGCCAAGCGCGCGCACAGCCATGCTTGCCGCCTGCCTGGTGCTTGTGCTGCCGCTGACATGGATCGTCGTACAGCGTGCCGCCGTCGTCCTGACGATCGATCTTCGCCGTTCGCGCGCCGAGCGCGCGCCGCTCGTGGATGCGCCGGTACAACCGACACACGAAAGCGCATCGCCGCCAGCCGAACAGGTACTTGCGGATTTCGGTCCTGGCGATCTCGATGCCATGCTGCTGCGCTGCGTGCGCGCCGGCCAGACCCAGCTCGCGCTGGCCGCGCTGGAGCATGGCGCGGATCCGAACAGTACGCCGTCGGCCGATGACCGCGACCAGCGCAGCGCATTGGTCCTGGCCGCGCTGAATCCCGATATCCGCCTGCTGCGCGGCTTCATCGCCAAGGGCGCGGATCTGCAGCGCATGCATGCCGGGCTGCCGATTCTGATCGCGGCGACCCGCGACAGTCGCGAAGGACGCCCCGAGGCGGTGATGACCCTGCTGACGAACGGCGCCGATGTGAATCGTGCCGATGCCGATGGTAATACGCCGCTGCATTTTGCCGCCCTATCGGCAAAACCTATCGTGGCCGCCTTGCTGTGCGATGCCGGTGCACGCATAGACGCGATCAATCGCGCTGGCGAAACGCCGCTGGTTATGGCTTGCGCGGCGGCGAACTGGGAATTGGCGCGTTTCCTGTTCGAGCATGGTGCGAAGCCGGATCTTGCCCTCGCGCAGCCGGCGCTGATCGCTGCCGCATCGATCGAAGACGACGATCCGGAAGGCGTGAAATTGCTGCTCAAGCGCAGGGCGCGCGTGGATGCGCGCGACGCCTTGCAACGCACAGCGTTGATGGCAGCCGCATTGCACGGGCACGCCGCCATCGTGCGCGCATTGCTCGACGCCGGCGCGCAGGTCGATGCGGCGGATGCGCACGGCACGACCGCGCTGATGGAGGCTGCGCGCGCCGATGCGCATGCCGTGCTCGACGTGCTGATTGCGTCGCGGCCGCCGCCGGATGCGGTCGATCATGCCGGGCGCAGCGCGCTCACCATCGCCGCGCAGTCGCTGCGCGCGGGCGAGCAGACCGTGCAACGCCTGCTCAGCTTCGGCATTTCGCGTCAGCTTGCCGCCAGGGATGGACGGCGCGCGGTGGATTTCGCCGCCGCCGCCGGACGCTGGAACATCGTCGCCCTGATCGATCCCGAATATCCGAGGCCGGCGCATCTGCAGGCAGGCAAGGCCACCGATGCTGACGACGATTTGCCAGGCCACCTGCTCGACGCATTGCGTTTCGGCCATTGGCAGATCGTGGAGACCTTCGCCGGCGGCGTTCGCGCATGGCCGCAGCAGACGTTGGCGCGGCTGTATGGCGAATTGGGTACACATCCGGATGCCGCACCGCGCCACTGGCTGCTCAACCACGGGCTCGATGCGAACGCCGGCTTCGACGGCATGTCTTTGTTGCAGCAGGTCTTGCTGCAATTGCCAGCCACGTTGGCGGCAGCGCGGAATCTCGTCGATGCCGGCGCACAACCGGCGGGTGGCGACGTGATGACGCAAATTTGCGTCGCCGCGATGAGCGGCGACATGCCGCAGCCTGAGCTGGAAGCTTTCGCGCTGCGCGTGCTGGAAGGCGGGGCAGAGGCATTCTGCGCCGATGGCGAAGGACGCACGCCCTTGACCATGGCGCTGGCGAGCGGATGGCCGCGGTTGTGCGATGCGCTGCTGGCGCGTGGCGCCGATGTGCGCGTGCGCGACCGGAGCGGGCGCACGCCACTGTTTGCCGCGCTGTCCGCACCGGAATCGGCGCGCGAAGCACTGATCAAATCCCTGCTGCGTGCCGGCGCCGATCCGGAAGTGCGTGCGGCCAACAACGAAACGCCGCTGGGTCTGGCCTTGGCGCGTGGACAGGCGAACCTGCAGCGCTGGCTGAATTGGCCCGGCTGGAAACTGCCGTGCCGGCCATTGCGCGCGAGCGACACGATCGCAGCGGCGTCCGCTGGCGATGCCGAAGCTGTCGGCAAACTGCTTGAACTCGAATTGCCGGTGGACGCGGTCGACGGCTATGGTGCGACCGCGCTGCTGCACGCCGCCGGTCGGGGATATGCGGACGTGGCGGCGCTGCTGCTCGGGCGCGGCGCGAACCCGTCGCATGCCGCCAAGGATGGTTCGACGGCATTGAGCGCGGCGGTCGCCGCCCGCCAATGGACGGTCATGGAGTTGCTGATCGAGCGCGGGGTCGAAATCGACCAGCGTCTCGCCGGCGGCGGCACGACGCTGATGGCGGCGGCCGGGCGCGGCGACGTGGAGAGCGTCGGCATCCTGCTCGCGCATGGCGCACAGGCCGATGCCGACGACGACCATGGCATGCGTGCCCTGCATGCGGCTGCCCAATTCGCGTTCGCCGGCGGCGACACGCAGGCCGCGCGCCGCGTGATCGAACATCTCCTGGATGCCGGGGCGTCGATCGATGCGTGCAATGCAGATGGACAAACCGCGTTGCTGATCCTGCTCGGCGCGCGTGCGCAACCGCGCAGCGGCGCCGACCAGAAAGCGTTGCTCGGCCTGCTCGGGATGCTGTGCGAACGCGGCGCGCGCATCGACGTGCAGGACGAACGCGGCGTCGGCCCGCTGCATGCCTGCGCGATGCATGGATTGCTGTTGCCTGCGCGTGCCTTGCTTACGGCGGGCGCGGATCGCACGCGTCGCGACCTGCTCGAACGCACGCCGCGCGAAGTGGCGCACCTGCTCGGCTTCATCGACGTTGCTGCCGAACTCGGCGACGAGCGCGGCCGGCGTCAGGCAATCTGAATTGCGTCCGGCCGGCTACTGCGTGGCCGGCGTCTCATTGGAGCGATCCGCCTCGAACAGGCGTTCCAGGTCGTCCAGCGCGTCTTTTGTCGACTGCACGAGCGCGGCATCGTCGTCGTAGACCAGGTATTGCGCCTGGAGTACTTTCGCGTCCTGGTGCCGGAACGTCTCCACGCGATCGGCGGCCAGCGCAGGATCGAATCCCAGCTCGACCAGCACGCGGCGCGTCATCTCCATGCTCGAATACAGTGTTTCGCGCACGATGTTCTCGTCCGCAAGGCTAAGGTCCATCAGGCGGAACGTATGCTGGCGGTTGCGCGCGCGCGCGACGATCTTTAGATGCGGGAAGGCGCGCTTGACCAGGCGCGCGGTGCGCAGGTTAGCTTCGGGGTCGTCCGTGGCGAGGACGAAGACCTCGGCCTTGTCGGCGCCGGCCGCACGCAGCAACTCGGGGCGGGCAGGGTCGCCGAAATAGATGTGGCTGCCGAAGCGGCGCGAAAAATCCACCTGCTCGGCCGATGTCTCCAGTGCGGTGAACGCAATGCGCTGGGCGCGCAGGATGCGCGACACGATCTGGCCCATGCGGCCGTAGCCGGCGATGATCACGCGGGGATGTTCGTCGACGATGGCGTCGAACTCGGGTGGCTTCGATGCCTTGCGCGTGGCCAGCCAGCGCGAGACCGCGATCAGCGACAGTGGCGTCAGCGCCATGGACAAGGTGACCGCGACGACGAGTGCGTCGCGCTGCGCCGCCATGATGACTCCGCGTTGCGCCGCGAGATTGAACACGACGAAGGCAAATTCGCCACCGCCGGCCAGGATTGTCGCCAGGCGCAGGCTGCCGGCGAGGTCGAGCTTGCCCGACAACTTGCCCACCGCGAGCAGGACCGCCGACTTGAGCAGCAGCAGGGCCGCCACGATGGTGGCGATCTGGACCGGCTCGCGCTGGATCAGGCCAAGGTCCAGTGACACGCCGACGCTGAGGAAAAACAGGCCGAGCAGCAGGCCCTTGAACGGCTCGATCTGCGCTTCGATCTCATGGCGGTATTCGGAATCGGCCAGCAGCAGACCGGCAAGAAATGCCCCGAGCGACATCTGCATGCCGGCCTGTTGCATGACCCAGGCAACGCCGAGCACGACCAGCAATGCCGTCGCCGTGAAGACCTCGGGTATGCGCAGGCCGGCAACGGTACGGAAAACCGGTCGCAGCAACCAGCGGCCACCGACCACGATCGCGGCAATCACGGCGATCATTTTCGCCACGGTCAGGGCTTCGGCCGCCGGCGAGGCGGCCCCCGCATGCGTGCCGAGCAGGGGAATCACGGCAAGGATCGGAATCGCCGCCAAATCCTGGAACAGCAGGATCGCGAACGCGAGTCGCCCATGCGGGCTCGCCAGCTCCTTGCGTTCGGCCAGGATCTGCAAGCCGAGCGCGGTCGACGACAGCGCGAGGCCAAGGCCGACGATCAACGCGTTGTTGCGCTGCACGCCGAGCAGCCACGCCGCGCCGCCGAGCAGCAAGGCCGATGCCGCGACTTGCGCGGCGCCCGCGCCGAATACCGCGCGCCGCATCACCCACAGCCGTTGCGGCGAAAGCTCCAGGCCGATGATGAACAACAGGAAGATCACGCCGAGCTCGGAGAACTGCGTGGCCTGACTCATGTCCGGTGTGAGCCCGAGCACGTGCGGGCCGATTACCGCGCCGGCGGCCAGGTAGCCAAGCACCGCACCCAATCCCGCGCGCCGCGAAACCGAAACCGCGATCACCGCGGCGGCGAGGAACATCACGGCGTATTGCAGGAAGTGCGGAGTTTCCACAAGGGCGTCCGTTGGCGGCGCATCCAGTATAGACGAGCTCGTCGGGTCGCCGGCGGGCCATCTCAATGGGTGAGATCGCACCTTGCGAGGATGCGTCCATCGCAGGCACAAAAGGGAATCAAACCATGTCGACCTTGTCGAATCCGACTGGACGCGCAGGTGCGTTGGAAAATGTCCTTTGGGCGTGGCTTGCGGCTGGCACCCTGGCGTGCCTGGTCATCCCGTCGCTGCGCGTGCACGATGCGCTGTTCGGCTGGCTGCCGTTCTGGCTGGTCGCCGTGCCGCTTATTGACCTGGGGGTGTTGCACCGAAACCGGTTGGCGGCGGCAAGTACGCTCCTCGTCAGGCGTATGCGCCGCCGCCGGCCTGCCCGGCAGGCGCGGCGCCTGCGCCGTGATCAGTCCTTGATGCCGAGGCGCTTTTTCTCCATGCGGCGCAGGAATTCGGACATGATGCGCCGGTACAAATCCTCGCCGAGATAAGCGTCTTCCACGCCGGCGTCGATGGAAGGGTTGTCGTTGACTTCGATCACCACGTTGCGGTTGCCGACCTGTTTCAAATCCACGCCGTAGAGTCCGTCGCCGATCGGGGCGGTGGCTTTCAGCGCGAGTTTGACGATATCGGCCGGCGCACTGCGCACCGGCAGGGTCTTGAAACCGCCGGACTTCTGCGTCGCGTTGGCGCCGTGGTTGTAGATCTGCCAGTGCCCGCGCGACATGAAGTACTGGCAGGCGTACAGCGCCTCGCCATCGAGCACGCCGATGCGCCAGTCGAACTCGGTGAACAGGAATTCCTGCGCGAGCACCAGGGCGGTGTGCTGGAACAGGTCGTCCACGGCGATCTTGAGTTGTTCGGGCGTTTCCACCTTGACGATGCCGCGCGAAAACGACCCATCCGGAATTTTCAGCACGATCGGAAAACCGAGCAGATCGGGCAATTCCTCCAGACGTTTGCCGTCGTCGCGATAGAGGACTTCGGTTTTCGGCGTCGGCAGCTTGCGCGACTTGAGCAGGTCGTGCAGGTAGATCTTGTTCGTGCACTTGAGGATCGACCCGGGATCGTCGATCACCACCATGCCTTCCTTCTCGGCCTTGTTGGCGAAGCGGTAGGTGTGGCTGTCCAGCGCCGTCGTTTCGCGGATGAACAGGCCGTCGTATTCTGCCAGGCTCGAATAGTCGTTCTTGCCGATCGTTTCCACCTCGATGGCGAGTTCGCGACCGGCTTCGGCGAAGCGTTTCAGCGCACGCTTGTTCGACGGTGGCATCTGCTCGTTCGGATCGGCGAGCATGGCGATGTCATAGCGGTACTGGCGACGCGCGCGCGGCTTGCGCCAGAGTTTTTTCGAGAACTTGTCCAGCGCGGCGGCGAAGGAATCCTCCTGCGGTTCGGCCAGCGTGTGCAGGCTGGCCGGCTTGATCGCGCTGATCTGCCAGACCTTTTCGCGCTCGAATTCCAGGCGCAGGATCGGGCATGGAAACGTCTCGAACACCTGCCGCGCCAGGTCCGCCAACGCTGCGTAGCTGGTTTCGCCGAAATAGACGAGCACGCCGAGATCGGTGGTGTCGCGGCCGCCAGCGGGCAGGAAATTGGTCAGCTTCTGGTTGAGGTCTTCGATGTCGAGGCCGTACAGTGCACGCTTGCGCAGGTCATTGATCGTGCGCACCGACGGAATGACCTTGTGTCCGCGCGCTTCGGCCAGCAGGGAAACGTAATAGCCGACGCCGAGGTATTTGTAGCTGCGGCACAGGTTGATCACCTGCACGCGTTCGTCGTCGACGCTGATCGCTTCTTTCAGGTAATCCTGCGCGGCAACGACATTTTCCGAGGGGAAGTACGAACCCCAATCCGTCGCCTTTTCCACCACGATGACGAGCCGGCTCATGCGTGCGCATCGCTAAAAAATATACTTGTGGACGTACTCGGTGGCTCGGACATGGGCATCGGCGCTAGGCTCGGGGCGGCTAGTGTGCCACAGCCGCAAAGCCGCGCAAGCGCGCTGCGTCGCACGTTCAGCATTGCGTCACGCAGGGCACTAGCCTAGGCTGCGGCGCCATGCCCGACGCTTATCGCATCCGCCGCGCCAAACCCGCCGACCTGCCTGCGCTGGTCGCGCTGGAACGGCGTGCCTTCACCACCGACCACTTGTCGCCACGCCAGTATCGGCACCATCTGGGCAACCCGGGCGCTCTCGTGCTCGCCGCGGTCGATGCCGGCGGCCTGCTCGGCAAGGCCGTGGTGTTTTTCCGCAAGGGCAGCGACATCGCGCGGCTGTATTCGATCGCCGTGGACGATGTGGCACGCGGACGCGGCATCGCGAGCGCGCTGCTGCACGCAGTCGAGCGCGGCGCGCGCGCACGCGGTTGCGCTCGATTGCGGCTCGAAGTGCGCCAGGACAACCCCGGTGCGATTCGACTCTACGAAAAGCTCCGCTACCGGCGTTTCGGCGCCATCGCCGGATTCTACGAAGACGGCGCGGATGCGTGGCGTTATGAAAAGCGGTTGCGCAAGGTAAAAGCTACCAGCCGATCGCCTTGAGTTTTTCCGCCGTCGCCGCGTCCGCCGGCCGTGCGACGAGGCCGCCGAGCGGGCTGATGGTCACGCTGTAACTGCCGCCATCGACCAGCGGCAGGAACGCCGCGCTGCCGTAGTCGGCGTCGATCCAGGGCAGCCAGCGCGGGAAGCGCTGCTTGAGTTGCCACAGGTCGACGACGGCATCCGCGTCCAGCGCGACGATGCTCGGCAGGCTGGCCTGTGCCTGCGCGGCATCGTGGTAGCGACCGGACAGGCGATCCACGCGGAACAGTGGCTGCGCGCCGAGCGCGACCGCGCGCGGCGCCCATTTGATCACGCGCGCATCGAGCTGCCACTCGTCGCCATGCAGATCCGCGCTGCGATGCGTGCCGTCGGGAAAATCCACCCGCACGCCGAACCACTGCGGTCCGAGCTGGCGCGACTGCACGCTCGCGACCGGCGCTTCGGCGCTGAGCAGGCTGTAGCTGCGCAGGGCCAGGCCGAGTCCGCAGAGCAGGAAAGTGAACAAGACGAACACCAGGAACCACGCCCCGCGATGCGCGCAGGCGAAGCGCCGCCGCGCGCGCCAGTGCCGGCGCACGGCAAAGGCCTGCGCCAATGCGATCAGCGCCGCGACGACGGCGCCGGCGAACAGCAGGGGAACGAGGAAGGAAAAATCCATCGTTGCACTCGCGTCAATGCTTCTCCGATGTTTTCAGCGAAGCCTCGCGCACCGCACCGAACTGGCTGCCCGGCAGCCATTGCGGAAACATGGATTCATCCGCGAGGCGCTTGCCGACCGCGTACAGCGCTTGCACGTCTTCGATCACACCGGACAAATCCCAGTTCGGATCGTAGTTGTCGGCGGGCTTGTGATAGCGGTGCGCGGTGAAATCGTCGTAGGCCGCGCGTCCGGCTGTCTCGCCGCCGTCGCGCTTGTCGAAACCGCCGCGTGCATACAGCACCGGCACGCCGAGGCGCGCGAAATTGAGCTGGTCGGAGCGGTAGAAGAAGCCCTTCTCCGGTTCCTCGTCGCCACTGATCGTGCGGCCTTCGGGTTTGAGTGCGTCGGCGAGGTACTGGTCCATCTGCGATTGGCCATAGCCTATTATCGCCATGTTGCGCGTGCGGCCGAACGGAATCAGCTCGTCCATGTTGATGTCGGCGACGGTTCGGGTCATCGGAAAGGTCGGGTGCAGGGTGTAGTACTGCGAACCGAGCAGACCGGCTTCTTCCATCGTTGGCGCGAGGAACAGGATCGAACGCTGCGGCGGCGGATCCTGGTGCGCGAACGCATCGGCGATTTCGAGCAGGGCGGAAAGCCCGGTGCCGTTGTCGACCGCACCGTTGTAGATCTGATCGCCCTTGAGCGCGGGATCGCGGCCGAAGTGATCCCAATGCGCGGAGTAGACGATGGCCTCGTCCTTGCGCGTGGTGCCGGGCATCAGCGCGAGCACGTTGTCGGTCTGCATGCTGCGGATCTGGTTGTGGAAGGCGATCGACGCCGTGGCCTTGAGCGGTACCGGCGTGAATCCCGGCTTTGCGGCGGCTTTCTCCAGTGCGGCGAGATCAGCGCCGGCGCCGGCGAACAGGCGCTGTGCGGCATCGCCGGTGAGCCAGCCGGCCACGGCCAGACGTGGTGGCGATTTGGCATCCGGTACCAGACTGAATTGCGGGCCGCTCCAGCTGTTGACCACGACTTCCCACGGATAACCGGCGGCGCCGGTTTCGTGCACGATCAGGCAGCCGGCCGCGCCCTGGCGCGCGGCCTCCTCGTATTTGTAGGTCCAACGCCCGTAGTAGGTCATGTTCTTGCCCTTGAACAGGGCAGGGTCCACATGGCCGGGATCGTTGACCAGCACGACCACGATCTTGCCCTTGACGTCGAGGCCGGCGTAATCGTTCCAGTGGTATTCCGGCGCGACGATTCCGTAGCCGGCGAAGACGAGGTCGGCGTCCTTCACTTCCACGGCGGGGACATTCTGCAACGTGCCGACGATGAGGTCGCTGCGATAGTTATATTTTTCCACTTTGCCGCTTTGCGTCACGTCCAGCGCAACCTTGTCGCCGTCGAGCAACGTCGTTTCCACCGCGGGGACGGATTGCAGATAGCTGTCGCCGTTGCCGGGCTTCAGGCCCATGCTCTTGAACTGGTCGATCAGGTAAGTCGTGGTCATGCGCTCGCCGATCGTACCCGGCTTGCGGCCCTCGAATTCGTCCGACGACAGGCGCCTGTCGTAACCGGCGAAATCTGCCGCCGTGATCTGCGGCGAGAAATGTCCGTCGGTGGTGGGCTTGAGCGGCTCGGGTTTCGGCGCGGCTGGCGCCGCTGCGGTCTTGGCCGGTTCGGGCGGCGTCGACTGTCCGCAGGCGGCGAGCAAAAGGGCGGCGATGAATGCGGCGGCGACATTGCGCATGGGGGACTCCGGATTACGAACGAAAGACCGATTGTAGAAGAAACAACGTTCAAAGAACTCCGCCGTCCGATGTGGCAGCACCAAGACTTACAAAAGGCCCTCGATGGGCAGCAAACTCAAAAGCGTTACTTCCAGGCGCCGCTTCACGCCCGCTCCCGGCTCGAAGTGTGTGGCACTGCCATCGCCGTCCTTCCAGACCAGGCGGTGGGAATCGGGTTGCCACTCGACGCGATAGGCACGCTCCGACTGCGTCGCTTGAGCGAAAAAATCCACGACGGCCTGCGCCAGTCCGGTGGAGTCGACGATCACCCCCATTTCCGTATTCAGCAGGCGCGAACGTTCATCCATGTTCATCGAACCGATGAACACGAGCGTCCGGTCGATGACGACGGCCTTGGCATGCAGCGAAGTGCCCGACCAGGTTTCGCCTGACGCGGCGGATTGCGTCGGGTGCTGCAGCGAACGCAGTTCGTACAACTGCACGCCGCATTCGAGCAGCCTGCGCCGGTAGTGCGCATAGCCGGCCTGGGCGGCAGTACTGTCCGTCGACGCCAGCGAATTGGTGAGCACCTTGACTGCCGTGCCGCGTTTGACCGCATCACAGAGCAGGTGCGTGCCGCTGTTGCCGGGGACAAAGTACGGAGAAATCAGCAGCACTTCCTGATGGGCGCCGGCGATCAGCGACCTGATGCGGGGCACGATGCGCAGCGCCGGATCGTCCTGCGCGTCCACCTTGGCGGGCTCGTCGGCGATCAATGCAGCCGTACCCCAGAACCAGGCGCCGTTACGGTCGGCCGTCGCGCCTCCGGGCAGTTTATCGAGCGACGCCTGCGCGTAGTCCGACTGGGCGAATTGCCGCGCATCGTGCGCCAGCGCGGCACGCGTGCGCGCGAGGTCGCGCTCCGGATGACGCGGCGTGCCGAACGCCGCAACGGGATACGCGGCATCGCTGTTCCAGTAGGTGTCGAACGTGCGCGAGGCGGCGGTAACCACCGGGCCGATCGCGATGACATCGAGATCGCGGAAATTGCTCGTGTCGTCCGCATCGAAATAGGCGTCGCCGATATTGCGGCCGCCGATGATGGCGACGTCATTGTCTACGATGAAGGATTTGTTGTGCATGCGGCGATTGAGGCGGCGCCATTCCAGCAGCAATTCGACGGCCTTGAGCGGCGCGGGCGCGCGGGCGCGGAAGGGATTGAATACGCGCACGGAAATGTTCGGATGCACGTTCAGGGCATCGAGCAAGGGGTACTTGCCGGACAGCTCGAAATCGTCGAGCAGAATGCGCACGCGCACGCCGCGATCCGCCGCGGCCATGAGACGCTGGGCGATCAGGCGTCCGGTAGCGTCGTCGTTGAAGATGAAATACTGCAAATCGATGGAACGTTCTGCGTGATCGGCGAGCGCAACACGGCTCATCAGTGCGTTCGTGCCGCCCGCCAGCAGACGAAAACCCGATTGCTGCGGATGCAGATCCAGCTCCGACTGGACATAGCGAGCCGACGCCGTGTCCGTGGCGGCGGGCAGGGCCGTGGAAGGTTCCTTGACGAAATCCGTGCGCAGCGGCGCACAGCCGAGCGACAAGGCCGCTACGCACAACAAGACGCCATGCAGGTATCGACGGGGCAACATTTGGAAGATTCCACCTGGTGCACGCCAGGAGTCGCGGCGGGACTATGCAATCTCGGCAAACGTGGGACATTCGCCGCGCAGGCATGGCGTGTTGGTTGGAGAGCCGCCCGATACGCATGAGGCCGTATCGGGCGGCGAAGGGAGCGGCATGGACTCGCAACCGACAGGCGCGTCATGCCGCCAGCACGGCGTCGTTATTGTCGTTCTTCCGATGCGTGCCGCTCGGATCGCTTCAAGGTCATTTCGCCGACGTCGAGGCCGACATCGACACCTTCACCGGCGCCAGCCAGCGCCAGCGACACGGTTCCCTTCGTCAGCAATTGCGCGGTGCCCGACTTGACGACACCGACGTGAGCTTCTCCGTTTACATAGGATCCGAGAACGTCATCGATCGTGCGGACATCCGAAAACTTTCCCTTGCCGCCATCGATGTGTGACTTGCCGACAGTGAGACCGCCGCCCTTGGCCTCGATCGCAACGTTCATCGAGCTGCCGTCTGCGCATGTGACGACCCCCCTTCCCTCAGCATGCTTGTAAATTGCGGACCAGCCCGAAAGCGAGAAACGCAGCTTGCAGTCCAACTGGGCTTGACTGGCGTGTGCGCTGGGTACGCCCATCGCAAGCATCGCCGCAACCGTTGCCATCGCCATGGATTTTTGCATGAAATTTGACATGTGAATTCTCCTTGGGGGACCAAGCACATGGTCTTTCGATTACCGGCACCAACGGCTTTCAGCAATGTACTGTCGCAGCGGTGTCGGGCTTGGCGATTCGCGCCACTGTTCCGGTCGAAGTGTTTTCGACAGTGGGGCGCCGGAGCATCAGGGCTAAATCGCCGATGCGGTTCAACCCTGCTCCCGCAATCGCGAACGTAACCTGAACGCGGCGATCGTCCGAGCGTTTCACGGGCGACGTGCGGGAGCGCGGCAAGCCATGCAAAGGCTACTGCGGCGGCTTGTCGCCAGTGAACGGGATCGCCTTGGCGCCGTCGATTTTTCCGACCGTGGCACTGTCGCTGACGTAAAGCTGCACGGTGCGCTTGAACACGAGATCGCCCTTCACCACGGCATGCGGGCCGATGACGATGCGCGGGTCGCGGCTGACGCCGAAGTGGAACCAGCTATTGTCCTGATTGACGAGAATCCCGCCGTCGACGCGCGAATTCGCACCGACGTCGATGTCGCCCGAAGTCGTTTCGATGCCGCCGCCGACGTGCGCCGCATCGAGCGCGATGCCGCCGTTGACGTTGGAAACCTTGCCGGCCACGTCCGCACCCGAGCCGAGCGCGATCGAACCGTTGACCGCTTCGATGGTCTTGGCAATCTTCGTTCCGGCACCGACGTGGATGCCGCCGTTCACCGTATCCAGCGCTTCGATCGTGGTGTTGGCGCCGAGATGGATGCCGCCGTTGACGGTGGTCGCGTCCACGGCGTGCGCACCGTCGCCGACATGGATGCTGCCGTTGACCGTCGACAACTTGCCGACCGTGGCGTTGTCCGGCACGTGGATGCTGCCGTTGACCTTGTCGATATCCAGGTCCGCATTGCCGGCGGCGAAAGCGCTGCCGACGGCGAGGACGGCGGACAATGCGATGAGTGCGAATCGTTTCATGGGGCTGCTCCGGTGCGAGTCGTGTTGCGCGTTGGATGCGGCGGGTCGCTGCGGGGTTTAATCGGCTAACATTATCCACCCGATTTTTCAGAGTGTGCCATGTCCAGACCAAAGCCCGTTTTGTTGTTGATCCTGGATGGATGGGGCCATCGCGAGGCGCGCGACAACAACGCCATTGCACAGGCGAACGCACCGAACTGGCGGCGCCTGCTTGCCACCTGTCCGCACACGCTGGTGCAGACGCACGGCAATTTCGTAGGCCTGCCGGACGGGCAGATGGGCAATTCCGAAGTCGGGCACATGAACATTGGCGCCGGCCGCATCGTGTATCAGGACCTGACCCGCATCGACGCGGCGATCGCCGATGGCAGTTTTTTTTCCAACCCCGCCCTGCTGCGCGCTTTTGCTGCGGCCAAGGGCGCGACACTACATGTGTTCGGGCTGCTCAGCCCCGGCGGCGTACACAGCAGCGAAGAGCACGTCTTCGCCTTCCTCGACATGGCCAAAAAGAACGGCGTCGAACGCGTGGCCGTGCATGCCTTTCTCGACGGTCGCGACACGCCGCCGCAGAGTGCGCGCGACTCGCTGGAGAATTTACAGGCGCGCTGCGCGGCGCTCGGCAACGCGCACATCGCGACGGTCAGCGGACGCTACTACGCGATGGATCGCGACAAGCGCTGGGAGCGCGTGAAACTTGCCTATGACGCCGTCGCCGAAGGCGTCGCCGAATTTCATGCGGACAGCGCACTTGCCGCACTGGATGCCGCTTACACGCGCGGCGAGACCGACGAATTCGTCAAGCCGACCATCATTGCAAGTGCGACGAAAATCGCCGACGGCGACGCTGTCGTCTACATGAATTTCCGCGCCGATCGTGCGCGTCAGCTCACGCAGGCCTTCGTCGATCCGGATTTTTCCGGCTTCGCGCGCACGCGCGCGATCCGTCTGTCCGCCTTCGTGACGCTCACGCACTACAGCGACGACCTGCATGTCACTGCCGAAGCCTATCCGCCGCAGTCGCTGGCCAATTCGCTGGGCGAATACCTGTCCGGCCTCGGCATGAAACAGTTGCGCATCGCCGAGACGGAAAAGTACGCGCACGTCACGTTCTTCTTTTCCGGCGGCCGCGAGGAACCGTATCCGGGCGAGGATCGGATCCTGGTGCCGAGTCCCAAGGTCGCGACCTACGACCTGCAACCGGAAATGAGCTGTCCCGAAGTGACGGAAAAACTCGTCGTGGCCATAGCCAGCGGCAAGTACGATTTCATCGTCTGCAATCTCGCCAACGCCGACATGGTCGGGCACAGCGGCAAGCTCGACGCCGCGATCAAGGCCGTCGAAGCGGTCGATGCCGCGCTCGGCAAGCTCGAAGCCGCGATCCGCGCCGCCGGTGGCGAGATGCTGATTAGCGCCGATCACGGCAACCTCGAGCAGATGCGCGCCGACGACGGCCAGCCGCACACCCAGCATACGGTCGGGCCGGTGCCGCTGGTCTACGTCGGGCGTCAGGCGACGCTCGCGCCGGGCGCACTGAGCGATCTGGCGCCGACGGTGCTGGCGCTGATGGCATTGCCGCAGCCGGCACAGATGACTGGCCGTTCACTGGTGACGTTTGCTTGATGCGTCGGGTTACGAGCGCTTTGTTGTTCCTCGGATGCGTTTGCGCAAACGTTCACGCACAGACCGACGATGCCCGGCGCGCCGCGCAAGAAACCCAGGCGAAGCAAAAACTCGAACAGGTTCGCGGTCAGATCAAGACGCTCACCGACGCGCAACGGGATACGAGCGCCAAGCGCGGCGATGCCATGGCTGCACTGCGTGACCAGGAATTGAAGATTGCGGCGACGGCGAAGGAACTGCGCACGCTCGATGCGCGGCTCGCCGCACAGCAAAGCAAGCTCGACGATCTGCTCAAGCAGCGCGCAGCGCTGGATGCCAAGCTCAAGGATCAGCGCGATGCGCTGGCGGCACTGTTGCGCTCGGCCTACGCGATGGGCCGTGGCGAGGAGTTGAAGTTGTTGTTGGCGCAGGACAACGCTGCGGACATCGCGCGCATGCTGGCCTATTACGGTTACTTCGAGCGCGCCCGGCTCGGCGAGATAAACGATCTGCTCAAGAATCTCGAGGCGCTGGCCAAGGTGCAAAACGAAATCGAAGCGCAGCAGGCGATGTTGAAAACGTCGCGCGACGAACGCGCCGCGCAGGCGCAGCAACTCGATGCCGAGCGCGTGGCGCGGCAGAAGGTGCTGGATCAACTCGATGCCACGCTGAAGGATCAGAAGAGTCGCCTGGCCGCGCTCGGCAAGGACGAAAAGGCGCTGAGCGACCTGATCGCGAAACTGCGCGACATCTTTGCCGACATTCCGAAAACGCTCGCCGGTGCGGAACCCTTTGCGGCCTTGCGCGGCAAGGTGCCGTGGCCGTTGCGCGGCCGCATCGTCGAAAGATTCGGAAGCAGCACCGGTGGCGGCCAGGCCAGCCAGGGTGTGTTGATCGCGGCGAAGGGCGGCAGTGAGGTGCGCGCGGTGTCGCATGGCCGCGTCGTGTTCGCCGACTGGCTGCGCGGCTACGGCCTGCTCATGATCGTGGATCACGGCGACGGCTACCTGAGCCTGTACGGCTACAACGAAACCCTGCTCAAGGACGTCGGCGACTGGGTCGATGCCGGTACCGTCGTTGCGACCAGCGGCGCCAGCGGCGGGCGGCCGACACCGGGCCTGTATTTCGAACTTCGCTACAAGGGCAAGGCAGTCGATCCCGTGGCCTGGCTCAAGCCTTCACGTTGATTTGCCTGCGCGTGCCTATAATGCCGATATCGAAATCTGCGGTGACGACGATGTTGCGACTTGCGATTTGCCTGCTGCTGATGCTTGTGCCTCTGGTGCTGCGCGCCGACGAAGCCAAGCCTGCGCCACCGCCGCCCGATACGAGTGCAAGCAAGCCGGGCGTGAGCATGGCCGAGATTCGGCAGTTCACTGCCGTTTTCGACCTGATCAAGCAGGCTTACGTCGATCCGGTGAACGACAAGGCGCTGATGCAAAGCGCGATCCGCGGCATGCTCGCCGGGCTTGATCCGCACAGCGAATACCTCGACCAGACCGGCGTGCAGGCACTGAACGAGGACACGAGCGGCAGCTATGACGGTCTCGGCATCGAGGTCGTCACCCTGAACGGCGCGCTGCGCGTGATCGCGCCGATCGACGACACGCCGGCGGCGCGCGCAGGCATCAAGCCCGGTGACATCATCGTGCGCATCGACGGCATGGCGATCACCTCGGAAAACGCGAACCAGGCCGTGGACATGCTGCGCGGCAAGGCCGGCACGAAAGTGAAGCTTTCCATCCTGCACGAAGGCGCCAGCGTGCCGGAAGACTACGCACTCACGCGCGAGGCGATCCGCGTGGCCAGCGTGCGCGTGCACGAACTCGAACCGGGGTACGTCTACATCCGCGTCGTCCAGTTCCAGGAAGACACCGGCAACGAACTGCGCAGCAAGCTCGGCAAGCTGTTGGCGAAAGCGCATCCGCTACGCGGCGCGGTGCTCGACCTGCGCAGCAATCCCGGCGGTTTGCTCACGTCCGCCGTCGAAATCAGCGACGACTTCCTGGATTCCGGCGTCATCGTCACCACGCGCGGACGCCTGAAACAGGCGGACCTGAGCTTCAACGCCACGCCCGGCGACCTGCTCGACGGCGCGCCGCTCGTGGTGCTGGTCGACAACGGCACCGCCTCGGCGGCCGAAATCGTCACCGGCGCGCTCAAGGACAACCACCGCGCCGTGGTCATGGGCCGGCGCACGTTCGGCAAGGGCTCGGTGCAGACCGTGCTGCCACTGGACGACACGCATGCGGTCAAGCTCACCACGGCGCGCTATTACACGCCGAATGGTGTTTCGATCCAGGCGGCGGGAATCATGCCGGATATCGAACTGGCCGATCTCAAGCTGACCGTGCGCGATTCGTCGCCGGCGCTGGTGCGTGGCGAGCGCGACCTGCCCAATCACCTGAAGGGCGCGCTCGAGGGCGAGAGGCGCAGCGAACGCGACGGCGCCAGCGACGACCTGCTTGACGATTACGCGCTCAACGAAGCCTTGATTGTGCTCAAGGGCATGGCATTGCGGCATGTGCCGGCTGCTTCACCGGCTGCGGCGAAAGCGCACTGAGTGGATTTATTCCCGCAGGCGGCGTGCCAGCGCCGGCCTGGAAACCAGCGCAAAAAGTATACCGATCGCGAATCCGGCGATGTGCGTCCACCACGCGACCGCGCCGAACGCGGGGCCGACGAACGTAAACAGGAACTGCAGGCCGATCCAGAAGCCGATCAGCGCGGCCGCGGGAACTCGCACGAATTCCAGGAACAGGCCGAGCGGCAGCACCAGGCCGAGGCGCGCGCGCGGGAACAGCGCGAAATAAGCGCCGACGATCGCCGACACCGCGCCGCTGGAGCCGACGATGGGCGCATTCGCATTCGCAAGCGTTAGCGCCCCGGCCAGATTGGCCAGCGCGCCGCCGACAAGGAACAGCAGCAGGAAGCGCAGCGAACCGAGGCTGCGCTCGGCGGGCAGGCCGAAGATCATCAGGAACAGCAGATTGCCGATCAGGTGCAGCCAGCCGACATGGATGAACAGCGCGGTGAACAGACGCGCCAGCCGCAATTCAAACCACTGCGTGAACAATGGCGCCTGCACGTCGAACAGGCTCGACGGCACCGTGCCCCAGCGCCGCAGTACCAGCGCGCGCGCGTCGGGCGCGAGCAGGGTGAGCCAGACAAAGACGGCCACGCAAATCGCGATCAGGACGACCGTCGCCCAAGGTTGCCGGGGTTTGCGCCGCTGTTCGAGATGGACGAACACGGCGCGTCGCCGGCTTACAGGCCGTCGCGCGGAAAGAAAAAGCGCTGGCCCTGGAATTCGAGGATCACGCCGTCGGGACGGATTTCACGCAAGGTCACGCTGTCCGTCGTGGTGTCGCCTTCGACCATGCGCGCGCCATCAAGGATGACGAAGCGCTGTTTCGGATCGGCGGCGTAGACGTGCATGCTCATGCTCAGCTGCGGCAACGCCTTGCGCGTGGCGAACGGCAGATCGTAATACGCCGGCACGTCGAGCTTCGGCGTGCCCGGGACTTGTTGCGATGCCGCTGCATCCGGATGCGGTTGCCCAGCTTGTGGGTGCGTTTGGTCGGGTTCCGGATGCGGTTGTCCGGGTTCCGGATGCGGTTGCGGCGGTGGCGTGTAGCCCCGCATATCCGCCGTCTTCGGCACGCGCGCGGGTTGCGCGGGCGCGGCAACGTGCACCGGCGCGGGTGCCGCCGCGGGCCGGATTTGCGCGGCGGCAGTAGGAGTCGTCCGTTCGGGGCGCCTGGCCATGCGCTCTGTGGCGTCATGGCGCTGGGCCGCTACCCAGATCTGCTCGTCCTTGCCGGGAGCTGCCGCAGCCTGGGCGTTCGACTCCTGACGGCGTGCCGCAGCGAAAACGCGCTGGTCTTCCTGTTGCAGCGCTTGGTGGGTTGATGCCGGCGCGGCGGCCTGACTCGGTGCCGGTGCGGCGGCAACGCCGGGCACTGCCGCCGTGGGTGCCGGGGCAGGCGTGGAATGGCCGAGCCACCACCATAGTCCCGCGCCAAGCGCGAGGACGATCACGAGCAACGCCCACACGGGGCTGCGTCCGCGTCGCGCCGTCGTGAACGGCGTGCCGAGATCCGGCGCCTGGCCCAGGCGGCGGTTGGCCTCGGATTTCTTCAATGCTTCGAGAATCAGCGACATGAGTCCATCGGTGCGGTTCGCGGTCGCCTATTCTACCTTGCGGTACAGATGCGGCCCGGATTCGGAAAGCGCCGACAGCGCGAACAGCGTTTCCGGGCCGACAATGCCGTCCGGCTTGATGCCGTAGGCGATTTGCAGCTTGCGCACGCGATCTTCCAGCGCGGCATCGAAATAGGCGGGACCGGTGTCGTCGGCCTTGCCGCCGTCCATCAACGCCAGTTGCGCCTTGACCCAGGCCACGCCCGCTCCGGCATCGCCCTGGTGCAGCTTGGCGGGAATACCTGTCGGAAGTTCCCATACGGCGCTGAATTCTCCCGTCCATATCCCGGCCAGGTCCGATTTCTTCAGCGTGCGCGTCTGCCCGCCGATGGCGAGCTTGACGTGCTGCGCGTCGACCGCGAGCAACAGTGCGTCGGCATGCGCGCCGCCGTCGCGCAGTGTCAGGATCAATGGGCGGTCGAAACGCGCCAGTTGTTCCAGCGTGCCGTTGCCATGCAGGCAGTCGAAACCCGCCGTGATGACGCCCGGGCAATGCGCGGCATCGCGCACCGAAACTTGCGCGGAATTCACCTGCCAGCGACCGAGCAGTTGCGTCCACGCGGCGAGGTCCGCATCGGGCGTGTGCGCGATGGCCTTGCGCAGGCTGTCCAGGGAATCGTCGCGCGGTGGCGGAATCGGCTTGGCCACGGCCTCGGCGACCGGCGTCGGTGCCTGGTGCAGCCAATACCAGGAGGCGGCACCAGCGGCGAGGATCAGCACTGCGGCGGCGGCGAGTCTGCGCCGGTAGCGGTGCAGCCAGTAACGCGCGTTGCCGGGCAGGGTTTCGTCCGCGGCACGATCCACGAGCTGCTCGCCGAGCGAATCCTGCTCGCGCGCGAAGCCGGCCATCAGGGCGCGGTCGGCGATCACGTTGATCACCCGCGGCACGCCGCCGGAGCGCCGATACAGCGCACGCACGCCCAGGCGCGAGAACGGCGAGCGCGCCGTGCCGGCCACGGCGAGGCGATGGCGCACGTAGGCTTCACTCTCGCCGCGGTCCAGCGGCATGAGGTGGTAGCGCGCGGTGATGCGCTGCGCGAGCTGGCGCAATTCCGGCTGGTGCAACTTGTCGCGCAGCTCGGGTTGGCCCAAAAGTATGATTTGCAGCAATTTCTGCGTCGGCGTTTCGAGGTTCGTGAGCAGGCGCACCTGTTCCAGCGATTCGGTGGAAAGCTCCTGCGCCTCGTCCACGATCAGCACCACGCGCAGGCCCTGCGCGTAGGCATCGAGCAGGTAGATGTTGAGCGTGTCGACCAGCGCCTTGAGGCTGCCCTTCTTGCCGGCGATGGCGAGTTTCAATTCCTCACAGATGGTTTCGAGCAATTCCACCGGCGACAGTTTCGGGTTCAGCACCAACGCCACGCGCGTGTTTTCCGGCAGCTGTTCCAGCAGCAGCCGGCACAGCGTGGTCTTGCCCGTGCCGACTTCGCCGGTCAGCTGCACGAAACCGCCGCTGCCACCCTTGCCGATGCCGTAGAGCAGGTGCGCGAGCGCGTCCCGGTGGCGCTCGCTGAGGAACACGTAGCGCGGATCGGGGGTGATCGAGAAGGGGGCCTCTTTCAGCCCGTAGAACTCGAGGTACATGCGGTTACTTTACCCCGGACGAGGGTAAAAGTTTCGTTGCGCGCCGGCGCCGAACGTGGCGTTTGCGGATCTACAAGTGAAAATCACCAGCGGCTTCCGGCTGGTAGAGCACCTCTTCGATGCGGAACCGCCGGGTGCCGGACGGCACGCGCCATTCGATCTCGTCGCCGGCGGCGTAGCCCAGGATCGCCGTGCCGACCGGCGCGAGCACTGAAATCGCGCCCGTGTCGACGTTCGCGTTGCGCGGGAAGACCAGGGTGTAGGTTTTCTCCTCGCCGCTGCCCAGATCGTGCAGCACGACCCTGGAATTCATCGTGACCACATTGGCCGGAATGTCCTTCGCCGACATGGTTTCCGCGCGCCGCAACTCCGCGGCCAGCGCGTCGATGTCGCCACGGTCGCGATGATCGACCTCGTCGAACGCGGCGATGATGTCCTCGAGTCGCTGCCGATCGCGCTCGGTGATGTAGATCTTGCGTTTGGCCATGACACGCTCCTTACGCGCACGCGGTGCGCTCACCGCGTGTCGACTGATGAGGATGAGTCTAGCAGGCGCACGGCGGGGGCGCTGTTCCGTTCGCCCTGAGCGAAGCGCCGAAGACGCGAAGTCGAAGGGTTGGCTTCAGTTTTTGATGATGCGTCCTGCACATTTCCGCTCGCGTCCGGCGAGCGTGCTACTTCTCTTTGCTCGTGCAAAGAGAAGTAGCCAAGAGAAAGCACGTTGGTCGACGCCCATGGGAGGGTACGCACGCAGGATCGGGTTGCGCGATGCATGCTCTTCCTGCAAGGCGCCATTCAGACGTTGTGGGGTGGGAGCAGCCGCAAAGCGGCGAGTCCCGCCATCACGAATCAACGCGAGCGGCGAGATGCGCGCCCTATATGGGCTGTGGGAGAGGGAGCAAGAGCGTTATTCCCCCAGCGTCAACAACGACGCATTACCGCCCGCCGCGGTGGTATTGATCGTCAGCGTGCGTTCGGTGACGAAGCGCAGCAGGTAATGCGGGCCGCCGGCTTTGGGGCCTGTGCCGGAGAGGCCTTCGCCGCCGAACGGTTGCACGCCGACGACGGCGCCGATCTGGTTGCGGTTGACGTAGCAGTTGCCGACTTTTGCACGTTGAGAAATATGCGCGATGGTGGAATCGATGCGGCTGTGGATGCCGAGCGTCAGGCCAAAGCCGGTCGCATTGATCGCGTCGATGACCTTGTCGAGTTCGCTGGCTTTCCAGCGGATCACGTGCAGGATCGGGCCGAACACTTCGTGGGTGAGTTGCGACAAGGACTTCAGTTCATACGCGCGCGGGGCGAGGAAGGTGCCGTTCACGCACGATGCGTCGAGCTTCACTTCCTTGATGAGCTTGGCTTCGGTGTCCATGCGCGTGGCGTGGTCGGCAAGACTCTTGCGCGAAGGTTCGTCGATGACGGGGCCGACGTCGGTGGACAGCAATGCCGGATCGCCGACCTTCAATTCATCCATCGCGCCGGCGAGCATGGCGATCACCTTGTCGGCGATGTCCTCCTGCACGAACAGCACGCGCGCGGCGGAGCAGCGCTGGCCGGCGGAGTCGAACGCGGATGCGATGGCGTCTTTGACGAGTTGTTCGGGCAGCGCGGACGAATCGGCGATCAGCGCGTTCTGGCCGCCGGTTTCGGCAATCAGACTCGCTATCTGCGCGTTGCGCGCGGCCAGCGTGCGGTTAATCGTCCACGCGGTTTCGGTGGAGCCGGTCATGCACACGCCGGCGACTTCGGGCTTGGTCAGCAGCGTGTTGCCGATCATCGAGCCCTTGCCGGGCACGAATTGCAGCACGGCTTCGGGCACGCCAGCTTCGTGCAACAATTTCACCGCGGCGTGGCCGATCAGTACGGTCTGGTCGGCGGGTTTGGCGATCACGGCATTGCCGGCGGCGAGCGCGGCGGCGACCTGGCCGGTGAAAATGGCGAGCGGGAAATTCCACGGACTGATGCACACGAACGTGCCGCGGCCGTGCAGTGACAGCTGGTTCGATTCGCCGGTCGGACCGGTGAGCGCATCGGGCTTGCCCATCAGCTTGCGCGCCATCGCCGCGTAATAGCGGCACATGTCCGCGGCTTCGCGCACTTCGGAAACCGCGGCGGCGAGGGTCTTGCCGGCTTCGCGCACGCATAGCGCGATGAATTGCGCACGGCGCTGTTCGAGCAGGTCGGCGGCATTTTCCAGAATGCTCGCGCGTGAGGCGGCGGGCAGCGCGTCCCAGTCTGGCTGCGCGGCATGCGCGTTGAGCAGCGCGCGCTCGATGGTCGCCTGGTCGGCCTGCTGCTTGGTGCCGATCTTCTGGCGCCGGTCGGCGGGATTGGTCACGTCCTGCAAGGCTTCAGCGGATTTCGCACCGGGCACCAGCGGCGCCGCCGCCCAATCCTTCATTGAGACTTGCGCGACCTGATCGGCCAGCGCGCGCAGTTCGTTGTCGTTGCCGAAATTCACGCCCATGGAGTTTTTCCGTCGTTGGCTGCTGTCGGCAGCTTCGTAGAGGTTGATCGGTTGCGGGATGCGCGGATGCGCCTTGCTCGGGTAGGCGCGCACCACGTCGACCGGATCGGCGAC